>JAZMZK010000088.1:0-7416 GCA_045585955.1 Victivallaceae bacterium | reverse complement strand
CCCCTTTTTCCAAACCTTTTCCCGGCATTTATCTATTTGCGTTGCAAAATAGATAAATGCCATTCAAGTTTTAAAAAAGTTCCAATACAAAAGTTGATCATATAACTTTTTATTGACCTACCCGTATTGGGAACAGAGCCTTGAGTTTTGAAAAAATCTGATTCAACATCTTTTCTGTTTATCAACCGATATTGGAAACAGAGCCTGTTGTTTCAGACAAAAACATTCTTTCTTCAGTTATTTTATATGTTTTACGGCAATTTTTCCAGCGGCGAAAAGATTTTTTTTGATTTTTTATCAAATTCTGTTGACAAAAATGTATATAAATAGGCTTTTTCAGCGTAAAATACCGGATTTTTAAATGAAAGGATACTTTAAGGATATGAAAAAAACATCAATATACCGCCGGGAGATCGCCGAACTAACCGGCTTGCTCCGCCGCCTGGGCTTGGAAAAAGCGGAAATAATCCGCTTGCTCGACCTGCCCGCCGACCGTTTTGCCGTGTGGGAGAAAACCCACCGGGATTTGCAAAGTGCATTAGCAGAACCCACGCCCGCCATGCGTGCTGAAGAAGCACTGGTCAAGCGGGCACTGGGTTTTCAGATCAGCGAAGCCACCGCCGAAGAACTGGTGGATAAAAACACCGGCGAACTTATGGAAGTATTGAAACGCCGCACCGTAACTAAAGATGTGCCTCCGGATGTCCGGGCACTTTTGTTTTATCTGAAAAACTGCTGGCCCGAACGCTGGAGCGAAAATCAGGAAGAAAAATATTCCTACGATCCACCGGAGGACGAAAAAGATCTTTAACTATTGATATATACCGGAGAAGTCCACAACATTCTGCCGTCTTCCAAATGCAGCCGGGCAAATACGAAACCTTGTCCGGCACATTTGTTTACCGCCTTGAACTTGCAGTCGCAGATGTTTTTTCCCAGCTCCTGCACAAAGGCGTTTTCGCCGTTGATGACGATTTCCAGGTGTTTGAGTTTTTCTTTACCGGCGGCCCGGAAAGTTATTTCCATAGCATCGCCTTCGGCAAGCGAAATCGTTTCGCCCATGATCGCACCATTCAAACGCATATCGCACAGGGTGCGGGCACCCAAGCTGGCGTAAGTACGGCGATTCTGCAAGGCCTCGTGGAGATCATTGCGGGTCAGCTCTCTGACCAATACAGCAGTCAAGCCGCTGTTGGCGGTTCGGTCGCCGGTATAACCCACTGCGGGCATACCCAAATGGGTATCGGTGCCGCCGAAAAACGCCACTTTGTCGCCCCGCAAAAGGTAGTCCATACTGCCCACTTCCGGCGGGCGTTTGTAGTGTGCCATTTGCAGACACTGCACCGGCACAGGCAGCTTGCCCAGCTGGGTACTCAACACTTCCAGCCGGTGATAACCCACCAGCCAATCTTTTTTGGCGGCAAATCTGGCAATCATTTTTTGCACTTCTTCATGCTGGAGCTTACCCTCCGGCGTATCGATTCGCTTGATGCGGTAGTAGTCAGTTTCCCGATTGAATTCCGGCGATAAGTAAGTGTGATACTCATCGTTGAAACACCACAAATTGCAATAGCTGTAATATTCAAAGCCGGGGATGATGACAAATTCATTATCCACAGTGCTTTCTTCGTAGAGTTTACGCAGTTTTGCCCACTTTTCTCTGGACCATACCCGCCATGCCAGAGAGTGTTCGATATGTTCGTTGAACGCCATAAAGTCCAGCTTCTGCCAATCTCTTGCCCGACGCATGACTTCTTCGGGTTCGCCCATGCCGTCCGATTCCCGGGTATGCACATGCATATCGCCCCAGACGATGCGGTACCCCAGATCGCTTAAAAACCCCGGATCGCAATAGTTGCTTTCGCCGGTGGTGATCCCCGGATAAAACGCTTTGATTTCAAAGGGTTCATTATCTTCCAGCGGCAACTCAAAAACTGCGTTGCCCTGCTCTAAAGCAAGTTTATGCTCTTTACCGGCATACTCCAACACAACTTCATTATTGAAGTTTCTATCCGCCATAAACCGGGCGGCCTGGGATTGTTCGGCGGTGACCGAACCCCGGACTTTATTGCCGGAAAAGTTGTTGCTGACCCTCACTTGCAGCGACTCTGCCGGGGTATCTGCCAGATAAAAGGGCATTTCGGGCAAGGCGTAGAATTTTTCATCCGCAGTCCGCAGCCAGCCATCAAAAAAGACCGTTTCCGGCTGGGTGGGTACCGGGAAATCCTTAACTATCACCCATTCAACGGGGGTGCGGACTTCCAGCACCGGCCAGCTCCAGAGAGCTTCGGCATTTTCCGGCAATTCAAAAAGCTCTTCTGCCTTGCGCTGATTTATTGAGTTAAAGGGCAGAAAAATCATCAATATATTGCCGGAACCATTCAATTCTTCCGGCACGATCAATTTCATTTTTGCCACTTGACCTGTCGGCAGATGATATTCTTCGGTTTTACACCAAGCCTCGCCGTTCCAGACATGCGTTTTCAGTCCGACTTGGGCCGGTTGGGCGAAAATCCGCCATTTGTTGCTCCGTACTGAAGAGATCCAGCCGGGTTCACCATTATAAAGAAAGTCCATTTTTCACAACTCCGTTCCAATAAAATTGAGTGTATTTATCCCGGTATTCCGACTTGAATTTGCACGCCGGGTGGGAGTGATAGCGTGCCGCTTCCGTACCCAGCCGGGAATACTCGTTGAGTATTTCGCCGGGTATCGGTTCAAAGCGAAGGCGGAATTCGTCATAATATACATCCAAAACTAAATATCCCGCAGGAAAATGGGTAAGTTGCGGCAGATTTATCTGGGTAAAATCATTGATCTTGACTTGAGCTGCCACGTTTTTATGACCAATGCAAGCCAAACCGTGGGTAAGTTTGAGTTTTTCCAGCATGTCAACACACTCGTCGCTATCAAAAATCACCTTATCAACATCGGGTATCCACTCGTCGGCAAAGAGCTGAAAATGACTGAACAGCAAAAGCGGCTTATCCAGTTTGATACGCTCAATGACTTCCCGGTTGCAGGGCTTGTTCAAGTGGCCGTTGCCGGTATCCAACCCCACCAGCTGGATATTGTCACGCTCAAAAAAGAAAGTGGTGTTTTTGAACAGATCAGCAAACCGCACATCGCCCCCATGCACCACATCGTGATTGCCGGGTACTGCCAGAACCGGAATATTTATGCTTTTGATGATGGCCTCCAAAGCGGCAAATTCAGCTTCTTTGCCGCCGTCAGCCATATCGCCGGGTCCGATGATGTAATCAGCGGTCATAGCGGCTTGCTGCATCAAACTGCGAACCAGCATAATGCTGTCGCCGTGCAGTCTGCCGTGACAGGCATTGGTGCGGGTGGATAAATGAGTATCCGAAAAAAGTGCGATCCGGAACAGCCGTTCCTGCCGGGGCAAAGGCAAAGTTCTGAACGCAAGCTCGATAGACTCATCTTTGATGGAAACTTTGACCTTGTACTCCGTATCGGGCGTAAGCTCTTCAAAGAAGAACCGCCCCGCCAGATTGCCGGTTTGCTCCTGCACAACGGGTTCGCTGCCGCCGGTAAGTTCAGCAATTACCGGGGTAGTCCATTCGGTATGGCTGTAACGCAGCATCATTGAGTTGGTGGTTACTTGCTGAATATTGATCCAGCAATCAAGGCGGCGGCCGAAAATATCAGAACTCATTTATTACTTTTCACTCCAGAGATAAACTTTTACATCAAAGGGGGCAAATTTGTCGTTGATGACATTGCCCGCAACTTTCACAGCTTTGCCGCTGATAGCTTCTCTGACCGTTTTGGGCATCTTCAAATCAACCGTCAAAGCCACATCATCCAACGCTTCCCGGCGGTTGTTGACTGCCAAAAGCATCCAGCTGCCGTCAGCTTTACGCCGCAAACAATAGCTTACATCGGGCACAGCATCTTTTACTGTTTTCTTTTTGCCCAACTTTACATCGGCAAGCAATTCGTCACGATCAACAAACTTCTTCAGATAATCAACTGTGGCTTTATCGTGATTGCTACTAACCAGCTCATCGTGCCAAGTGCCCAAATAGTAATCCTTGAACTGCGAAAGTTCTTTCAAAGTGGGGTAGACCACACTTTCCCGGTAAGGTTGTTTGCAGCGGTTGAGCCGCCAGCCAATAATTCCCATAGCCCCCCGGGTAATGGGTGCAAAGTAGAGATAGCGCAGCTCTTTGCGGGTGGCAAAAGTCCAGTTGCCCCGGAGATTGTTGAAAGTCGGGGGCATGTAAACAACCGTTCTGGAGCCACCGGCATTGCGGGCAGCGTTCACTGCCCGGCTGGCATCCAACGATACTTCGTAGAGATTGCCCGAAAACTCCGGCTGATTTTTACCCTTGCCGCGGGGATACTGGTCAGCAATCAAAACATCGTAAAGCGGAGCAACATCTTTGTAAGTACCCCACCAGGCAATAATGGGCATTTGGTATGCTCCGGGGTGATGTTTGTCGATCAATGGCTTGAGCCAGCCCAGCCAGTCATTCAAAGCATAGCCGATGCGGTTGATGTCTTTACCTTTGTGATTGGCTTTAAAGTAATTGGTAAAGATGTTTTCCGGTTCGTCCACGCTGTAACCGATCACATTGGGCTGTTTGGCTAAATAGGTCAATGCTTCGGCAACGAACTTTTCCCGATCCTTGACTTCATCAGCGTTCAAGGGGCGGTATTTCCGGCGGGCTTTACCTTGCAGCGAAGGATCGTGAACGCCGTAAATGCCATCGTTCAGGTTGATGATCAAGGCTATCTGGGAAAAACGGGGATCTTTTTTGGCTTTTTCAAAGGCCTTGGCAATGTGCGAATAACCGGGATAACGCTTATCCCCCGGCATCCCCAGATGCCCGAAAAATGCCACATTCACTCCGCACTCATAGAGCACCGGATCAACATCGCCCAGCCGTTCCGGCTGTTTGACCTTGCTGCGGGCAAGATCGTAAACCCCGATGGGGAAGAAAGCCTTGCCATTCATTTTGACCGGCGGCAACGGCTTGACCGGACTCTTTTTTGCCGGAGCAGCCTGTAACATGCTGCCGCACAAAAGCATTGCAGCAATGCCATAGACAATTTTATTCATAACTAACCTTAATTTTATTTTTGGCAGAAACAATTATTTTTCACTCCAAAGATAAACTTTTACATCAAAAGGTGCAAATTTATCTTTGATTACTTTGCCGGAAACTTTCACATCTTTGCCGCTTAATGCTTCTTTGACTTTTGCGGGCATTTTCAAGTCCACATTCAAAGTTACATCCAATGCTTCCCGGCGGTTGTTGACAGCCAAGAGCATCCAGCTGCCGTTGGCTTTACGCCGCAAGCAATAGCTTACATCGGGTACAAAATCTTTTACCAGCTGCTTTTTGCCCAGCTTTACATCGGCAAGCAGTTCATCGCGGGCAACGA
Organism: Victivallaceae bacterium; assembly: GCA_045585955.1. Lineage (GTDB taxonomy): Bacteria > Verrucomicrobiota > Lentisphaeria > Victivallales > Victivallaceae > SIG78. Next base: position 2,004 of record JAZMZK010000088.1, on the reverse strand, counting down.
ACTTTTTCAGGTAGTCTGCTGTGGCTGTATCGTGATTGCTGGTAACCAGTTCGTCGTGCCAGGTGCCCAGATAGTAATCTTTGAACTGCGAAAGTTCTTTGATCGCCGGGTAGAGCACTTCATCCCGGAACTCCTGACTGCAGCGGTTGAGCCGCCAGGTCATAATGCCCATGGCTCCCCGGGTGACCGGTGCAAAGACCATATAACGCATCTCTTTGAAAGTCTGGGTGCACCAGTTATTCAAAGTATCAAAACTCGGCGGCATGTAAATAACTGTTTTGTTCGCAGCACGGGCAGCGGAAACCGCACGGGCGGCATCAAAAGATACTTCATACAAGCCGGCGGCAAATTCTGAAGATTTGACCCGCCCGGGGGGCTTGGGGTATTGGTTGGCGATCAACACATCATAAATGGGCGATACATCTTTGTAAGTACCCCACCAGGCGATGATCGGTATCTGCATAGCTCCGGGATGGTGTTTATCGATCAACTTTTTCAGCCAGGAGGTGTATTCGACCAATGCCCCGCCGATACGGTTGTTCATATCAGCTTTGGGGTGATGGGTCCTGAAATAGTTGGTAAAGGTGTTTTCCGGCTCATCCATGCTGTACCCGATAACATTGGGTTGGGTGGCAAAGTAACTGAAGGCTTCGCCGATAAATTTGGAACGCTCCTTGCGTTCCGCTTCGGTAAGCGGACGGTATTTGCGTTTGGCCTTACCGCTCAATGATGCATCATATTGGCAATGGATGCCCTCCGACCAGTTGATGATCAAAGCTATATCAGCAAAGCGGGGGTCTTTTTTAGCACGCTCAAAGGCTTTTTTGATGTGTGAATAACCGGGATAACGCTTGTTATCCGGCAACCCCAGATTGCCGAAAAAGGCAATATTCACTCCGATTTCATAAAGTTTGGGGTCAATACTGCCCAAGCGGCGGTGAGCGGGAGCTTTGCGGGGGGCAAGGTCGTACACGCCGATCGGGAAAAACGGTTTACCTTTGAACATCACCGGAGCAAGGGGTTTGACCGGCTCTTTTTTCGCTGCCGGAGCTGCGGGCAAAGTAAATGCCGAAACAGCCAGCACTGTCAATAAAAATCTGATTGCTTTACACATATAAATCCTCTTTCATAAAATAGTTATCAATAGTTATCCCAAAACGCCTGATTGATACGCCCTTTGGTATCATCGGTCGAGGCTCTGCCGTTGATTGCCGCCTGACGGTCAACACTCTTTACACTGCCGCCAATGTTTAAGACATTGTAAATATTGGGGTGCGTGTAGTATGCCTTAGCAGCGACCGCCAAATATTTGGGGCGGTGGTCAAAGACAATACACCGGCTGGGATCATCCTTACCGACCCGCGAACGGGGAGCAAAATCATTAGCATAACTTCCGGCATATCCGGGAATACCCGGCGTCATCGCCGGAGAATCTATATACATCCAGATATAATAACTGCCGGTGGCTTTATCCGGATATTGCCAGCCTGCAGTTTCGCTGCCGGAAATAGTGCCGGGGTCGGAAGGACAACGGTAAAAAGTTTCGTAAAAGCGGGCACGGTTGGTGGTTACGCCGTTAGCTTCCGGTTCAATGAGGTATCCCCCAACCAACAGCATGTGGGGTACGCGATCGCTGGCCGAAGACAAACTGTTGGTTTGCACGCAACCATCTTTGTTCATCGGCAGCCAATCTTGAAAATCGTTGGCATACGAAAGCATTGCCAACCCCTGCTGCTTGAGTTTGTTTATACAGTTGCTGTTGCGGGCTCGTTCCCGTGCCGCCGACAATGCGGGCAGCAGCATGGCAGCCAGAATTGCAATAATGGCAATTACGACCAGCAATTCAATAAGTGTGAACCTTTGTTTCATCATACCATCTCCTTTGTTTTTTTGTTTTGTTCCCGATAAAGGTTGATATGGGAGCCTTGGGGAAGAGGGAAAAACCTTTTTGAGGAAAGGTTCTTTCCCTCTTCCCCAAACCCCATCACCCTTTTCCAAACCTTT
>JAZMZK010000087.1:0-3947 GCA_045585955.1 Victivallaceae bacterium | reverse complement strand
TTATCTTTTTGCGGAGCAAAAAGATAAATGCCGGTAAAAGGTTTGGAAAAAAGGGGTGGAGTTTGAGGAGGGGAAAAAGGACCTTTCCTCAAAAGGTCTTTTTCCCCTCCTCAAGTACCGACCCTTGTTGGGAACATAGCGAAGGAATAAAACTGTAGTAAGTTAAAACTGCGGGCGGAAGGTCGAGTTATGAAAAAAGTTTTTATCAGGTCTTTTTTATGTCTGTTGGTGTTTTTGCTGACTGTTGAATTATCAGCCGAGAACCGGAGAGTAAGACGGCAAGCCGAAAATATTTGGAGTTCCCGCAAGAATTGCGGCGACAATTTGAATGTGTTTTATAACGCTTTGCGGAACTATGCTGATATACACAATGGTCAGCTGCCGGAAAAAAATAATCTTGCCGGCTTGAAAGAACTGCTGACACACGGGGTGAGTATCGGAGATTTTTTATGCCCCTCATACAAGGGCGAAAAATACAAATACGACAATAACCGAAAAGAAGACCGGCGTAAGAAAAAAGCTGTTTTCAAAGAAAAACATTCAGCGTATATTTACTTTGGCGGCATCAATTTCAGCGGCGTAAGAACCGCTGTGCCTAAAATGATCATTATGTGCGATAAATTCTGGGATACCAAAAACAAGCATTGCAATGTGCTGACTGCTGATGGCAAGGTTGAGCAAATCAAGCAGGAGAAAAACGAAAAAAGAATTGCCGGTGTTGTTGATTTGGTCGACTATTTGAATAACAAATACAAATATCCGCATGATATATACCGGGCATTGCGTATCAGAGCTGCCGGTATCGACAATGCGTTGCGGAAATCCCCAAACAGATAAAAGAGTTGAGCGGACGAAAGCTGTCAGGAAAAAAGCGTTATCGGAAGAATATACAATTAAAAAATCGAATTAAACAAAGTATTTTATTTGCGTTATCGGGTTTTGGGCAGTATTTTTATACAGTCTTTTATAAAAATGTGCCGGGGGATCCGGCAAAGAACCTTAAGAAAGGAAGAAAAAAATGAGCAAACTCGCTATCGACGGCGGCGAAAAGACCTACAATGGTTCTTTCCCGATGTGGCCGAGCTTCAACGAGAAGGTCTATGACAAAGTCGTGGACATCCTCAAGAGCGGCAAAGTCAACTACTGGACCGGTAAAGTCGGTATGGAATTTGAAAAAGCATGGGCCAAATGGCTGGGCGTTGATCATGCAATCAGCGTTGCCAACGGTACTTGTGCTTTGCACACCGCTCTCGCCAGCTTGGGCGTCGGCCCTGGCGATGAAGTGATTTGTACTTCTTACAGCTTTATTGCTTCCAGCTTCTGCGCTTTGCAGGCTGGTGCTTTGCCGGTGTTCTGCGACGTCGGTACCGACCATTTGTTGGATCCCAGCAAGATCGAAGCTGCTATTACCGAACGCACCAAGGCTATCGTGGTAGTCCATTTGTACGGTATGGTTGCCGATATGGATCCGATCATGGAAATCGCCAAGAAATACAACCTGTATGTGGTTGAAGACTGCGCCCAGTGCTTTGGCGGTGTCTACAAAGGCAAGAAAGCCGGTACCATCGGTAATGTCGGCTGCTTCAGCTTCTGCCAGAGCAAACACTTCACCACCGGTGGTGAAGGCGGTATGGTCGTGACCAACGACGAAGACCTGGCCTGGGAATGCCGCAGCTTCCGTGACCATGGTTACGATGTCAAAGCCAAGTTGAATCTGTTGGAAATGGAAGGCAAACAGCTTTACATCCACCGTCGCGTCGGCTTCAACTTCCGTATGACCGAAATCCAGAGCATGATCGGTTTGATGGAACTCGAACGCTTCGATTCCTGGAACCTGCCCAACCGTATCCGCAACGGTAAAATGCTGATCGCCCAGCTCAAGGATCACCCGCTGGTCAAATACTGCCCGGTGGATACCGAAGAACGCCAGAACTCCTTCTGGTGGGCTCCCTTCGTGCTGGATACCGACAAGCTGACCGTCAGCGTTGCCGACTTCATCAAGGCGGTTGCCGCCGAAGGCGTGCCGGTTTACAGCGTCCTGTGGCCGGAAATGTACAAGGAACAGGCCTACACCGACCGCAAGGGCTTCGGTACCGTTGGCTATCCCTTCAACGATCCCCGTTCCCGCAACATCGATTACACCAAGTTCAACTGCAAGATGGCGAACTGGATGACCGACCGCACCATCAGCTTCTTCACTCACCCGGTTTACACCGAAGAGCACACCCAGGCTATGATCGACGCCTTCAAGAAGGTCGCCGCTGCCTACATGAAGTAAGCTGTGTAAAAATCAAAGCTTCCTTCGGGGGGCTTGATAATACAGTCAGTGCAAGCCGCCGGAGCGAGTTTTACTCCGGCGGCTTTTTTACCGCAGCTGAATAATGCGGTAAAAATTTGTAAAATCATATAGTTGTGGTATATTAAACAGAATTTTTTTTAACTAACAGGTGTCAGGATTTAACAGCATGCTGAAAAAAGTAAAACCTACTGGAGAGACCGCTACACTTTCGATCGGCAGTCAGCAGATCCAATTGCCGATAGTGGTCGGCACTGAAGGTGATCGTGGTATAGATATTGCCAGTTTACGCAAGGAAACCGGCTGCGTTACCCTTGACCCTTCGTTTATGAACACTGCTTCGTGCTGCAGCGAAGTAACATTCATTGACGGCGAGCGGGGTATATTGCGTTACCGGGGTTACCCCATTGAAGAACTTGTCCGTAAGGTTAGTTTTGTAGATACAGCGTATTTGCTGGTGCACGGGGCCCTGCCGACTCCGGGACAGAAACGGAAATTTTCGCAGCTCTTGACTGCCAACAGTCTGCTGCATGAAGATATGCGCCACTTTTTTGATCACTTTCCCCGGGGGGCACACCCCATGCACATCTTGGGGACAATGATCAACGCACTTTCGACCTTTTACCCCAATGTGGACTTGCTGTCGGTGCTGGACGATATTGATTTATCGACCGCCCGTTTGATTTCCACGGTGCGTACCATGGCTGCATTTGCTTACAAAAAGAGTATCGGCGACCCGGTGGTCTATCCCCGGCACGACCTCTCTTATTGTGCAAACTTTTTGTATATGATGTTTGATTCACCGGTCAAACCCTATGTGATACGGCCGGAAGCGGTAGATATATTGAATCTGCTGCTGATCCTGCACGCCGACCACGAGCAGAACTGCTCCACCACGGCAGTGCGTACATTGGGCAGCGCCCAGGTGAACTTGTACGCCACGATTTCGGCGGGTATTTCGGCACTCTCCGGACCGCTCCACGGCGGAGCAAATCAGGCGGTGATCGATATGCTCAAGCATATCCAGCGTGAGGGTTCGGTGAAAAAGTGCATCGCCAAAGCCAAAGATAAGAATGACTCCTTCCGCTTGATGGGTTTCGGTCACCGGGTTTACAAAACTTTTGACCCCCGGGCGAAAATCATCAAAGCCGAGTGCCACAAGTTCTTGAACGCTATGCACATTGACGACTCTTTGCTGGAAGTGGCTATGGAGCTGGAAGATATTACATTGCGGGATGAATACTTTATCGAACGCAAACTTTACCCCAATGTGGACTTTTACAGCGGTATCATCTACCGTGCATTGGGCATACCGGAAAATATGTTTACGGTGATTTTTGCTCTGGGCAGACTGCCCGGCTGGATCGCCCATTGGAAAGAGATGATCGGCAACCACACCAAGATCACCCGTCCGCGGCAGATCTATGTTGGCGAAGCTCTCAAGCATTTGCAGGAAAAACATTAAAAATATTCAAGCTCTGTATCGTTGCCGGTACGGAGCTTTTTTATTTAAGCTCTGTACCCAATAAGGGTCGGTACTTGAGGAGGGGAAAAAGACCTTTTGAGGAAAGGTCCTTTTTCCCCTCCTCAAACTCCACCCCTTTTTTCCAAACCTTTTCCCGGCATTTATCTATTTGCGCTGCAAAATAGA
>JAZMZK010000086.1:0-15855 GCA_045585955.1 Victivallaceae bacterium | reverse complement strand
AAATCTTTATGATCAACTTTTGTATTGGAACTTTTTTAAAACTTGAATGGCATTTATCTATTTGCAGAGCAAATAGATAAATGCCGGGAAAAGGTTTGGAAAAAGGGGGTGGAGTTCCGCCGTCGCCAAGGCTATGGCGGGACAAGTTGAGTCGGGGAAAAAGGACCGATCCAGCAAAAGGTCTTTTCCCCCTCCTCAAGTACCTACCCTTATTGGGAACAGAACATTTTTTTAATACAAAGGAATAGGTTTATGAGTTTTTCATGCGGTTTGGTCGGTTTGCCCAATGTGGGTAAATCCACTCTTTTCAATGCTTTGAGCCGGGGCGGTGCCGAAGCGGCAAACTTCCCCTTTTGTACCATTGAGCCCAACACCGGTATCGTGGCGGTGCCGGATGCCAGATTGCAGGTTTTGTCGGATATGGAAAAATCCGGCAGGATCGTGCCTTCCAGCTTGAAATTTATCGACATTGCCGGTCTGGTGCGTGGTGCCAGTCAGGGGCAGGGGTTGGGCAACCAGTTTCTGGGCCACATCCGCAGTGTGGATGCCATTGCCCATGTGGTACGGGTCTTTGAAAACAGCGATGTAGTGCATGTAGCCGGTAAAGTCGATCCGGCAGAAGATTTGGAAGTTATTTCCACGGAACTTATGCTTGCGGATTTGGAAATGGTGGAAAAACGCCGGGACAAAGCCTCCAAGCTCGCCCGTTCCAACGAACCCGATGCCAAGCTTGAGTTTGAACTCCTTAAAGATATTGCTATGCAGTTAAGCGAAGGCCGCCGCCCGGAATACGATCTCTCCAACCCCAAAGTCGTGGATCTGGTCAAATCTTTCGGTCTGCTTTCCACTATGCCCGCTTTTATCTGTGCCAATACCGACGAAGCTGGTGTAGCCGATTTCAAGAGCTTGCCCATGGCGCAAAAACTGTTGGACAAAGCCGCCGAAATGAATATGGAAGTAATTCCGGTCTGTGCCAAGATCGAAGAAGAACTCGGTCAGCTCTCCGACGAAGAAGCCCAGATGTTCATGGAAGAATTGGGCATCAAAGAAACCGGCCTGGCTCAAGTTATCCAGACCGGCTACCGCTTGCTCAACTACATAACTTTCTTCACCGCCGGGCCCATGGAATCCCGGGCATGGACTGTGACCAAAGGTACACTGGCGCCGGAAGCCGCTGGCAAAATTCATACCGATATGTGCCGCGGTTTTATCCGTATGGAAACAGTATCTTATGCCGACATGGTGGAATGCGGCGGCTGGAACGCAGCCCAAACTGCCGGAAAACTCCGCATCGAAGGCAAAGACTATGAAGTACAGGATGGTGATGTTATTCATGTGAGATTTTCGGTCTGAAAAAGAACATGCGTTAATGGAGCCGTTGTTGAGTAAAATCAACAACGGCTTTTTTGTTGCCCTGACTTTTATACTGCATCAGCTTGTATTGCAAATTTTCTGTTGCGTGATATGATTTTTTTTTCAATAATAGCAGGTAAAAACGGTTGCAAACTTATTAAAATTGTGCTATTGTAGATGCGGGGTAAGTGTTTTTATCGCACTGATCTATAAAAAACAGTGTAAATATCAACCAGGGAGGAGGCAATATATTTGTTATACCGGCAGATTTGCATATGCCGTATATCCCGCTCTGCGTGCAGATAATGCAATTCTGTAATATAGTTCGATGACTGTATCGGCGGGAACACCACAACTTTTTTTCATTCACAGAAAAGGTTCATACAACCAAAAAACATAAAAAAGGACAGATATTATGAAAATAGACATTGATACAGATGCTCTGAAAGCAAAATTCAACGAAAAATCAAGTTCCGGCTTTTTGCTGATACTGAAGGATTTTGTAACCTTCAAAACGATGATTTTTTCGGCATTGGTGATCGCTTTTTATATTGTTTCAACTGTAATTTGCATGGGATACGGCATTTTCCAGATCTTCAGCAAATACGGTTCTACTTTCTGGGGAATATGTCTGTTTTTTATAGGCCCGTTTGTGCTGCACTTGTTTTTTGAATTCCTGATGATCCCATTTGCCCTGCTTGATACTTTGCGTGAAGTCAGAAATGAAACACGAGCCGTAAAAGAAGAATTGAGTCAGTTTGAATAATTCAGCTGCAACAAGATACTGAGATAGATTTTTTATTGCCTGATCAAAGCAAACAAGAACAATGGCGCTTGCTTGATCAATGGCAGTGGTACCCGAATAAGTTGCAGGGGAACACTGCCTTTTTACAGGCAGTTATAACTGATTGAATCCTTATCTTACGATTCATGTTTTGTATCGCTCCCGGCATTGTTGTTTCTTCTGCCGGAGCGTCTGCGGCGGCGCTTGCCGTTCCGGTGTGCATCGGCATTGCCTGCTGATTTTTCTTCCATGCCATTTACTCCGCCAAGATTAGCGATCAATGCCCGGTAGCTGGCGATCATTTCCGCATCGCATTGGATGTATTCAGCATCGCATTGTATCTTGAATAATTCCATGGCATGGGCAAATCCACGCAATTTTACCAGTCTTTTCGGATTGTTTTTGCCGAATAACAGTGGTTGTATTGCCAGCATCCTGCACGCCGAGCTGCTCAAGCGTTTGATTATTGCCAAGGGCGAAAATACAGTCAGGAGCGCCTGTCTGATCAAATCTTCATCCCAAAACGGCGGCAGCGGGGAGTCTTTCTGATTGTTTCCGGCAAAGTTGCGCCGGTAATTTCCGTCAAGCATACAGTCAATAAACGGCAGCGCCAAAGTCGCCATCGCTACCGAGGCGCTGTTCCGGTAAAAACCGGAGGATATGCGTTTGTCGCGCACTTGCAGCAGAGTCAAAGCGTCCTGCAAATGTTGTGCTTCATTAGGTTGCGATATGTATGGCAAAAAGTGTTTGAGCAAGCCATAATCGGCAAAAACCTGCATGATTGCTCCGGTATACGACGAATTCAATATTTTTTCCAGCTCCAGCGATAATCGTGAAACTGATGCAAGCTGCAACAGCGGCAGAGTTGCCAGCAAGGCATTTTCGGTTTTCCGTTCCAGCTTAAAACCGTATTGCCCAACCAATTTCAACGCCCGGAGCATTCGCACCGGGTCTTCTTCAAACCGCAGTTTGGGATCGCCGATGGCACGCACCAGACCGCTTTCGATATCAGCTATACCGCTGCCGGTATAGTCTATAAGTTCATCGGCAACCGGATCGTAAAAAAGAGCATTTACCGTAAAATCCCGCCGCCATGCATCTTCTTCGCTGGTGCCGAAATCGTTGTCGTTGAAGATCATATTTTCCGCTTCTTCCAAAGCGGCGATCTTTCTGGCTCCCGGAGTTTGCGGCTCGTGCTTCTTTTCGGCGGGGGCTCTGCGGAAAGTGCTTACTTCAAAAAGCTCTTTGCCTGCCCGCACATGCACCAGCTGAAAGCGTCTGCCAATGATCCTTGCCCGGCGTTTGCCGAAAACTTCCCGCACCTGTTCCGGAGTGGCGGCGGTGGATATATCGTAATCTTTGGGCACCCGGTTCAAAAGCAGATCCCGGATGGCACCGCCGACAATATAGGTTTCGTAACCGGCATCCTGCAAATCGGCTACTACATTATAAACATTTTCTTCTACATCAAAGTTATTAAGCATCTCTTGGAATTCCCGCCCCGTACAAATTAAAGTTTCCGGCACAAAACAGTGTCGACTTCCGCCAATGCCGGATCGGTGTTCGGATAGTCAGAGTTATAGTGCAGGCCCCGGCTTTCCCGCCGTGCCAGCGATGAATCAATAATAAGTTCCGCAACCGTGGCAATATTCCGCAATTCAATAAGATCGGGCGTAACGAGAAAATCCCAGTAATACTTTTCGATCTCTTTGCGGATCAGCACAATACGGGCTTTTGCCCGCTCAAGGCGTTTGTTGGTTCGGAAGATCCCCACATAGTCCCACATAAAGCGGCGTATTTCTTCCCAGTTGTGTGCGATCACCACCTGTTCATCGGAGTTCACCGCATTGCCGCAGTGCCACGGGGCAACGAAGCCGTCGAACTGATTTTTCCGCAACTCTTCAAGATTCTTCAGAATGTGTGCAGCCGAAAATCTGGCACAGACCACAGCCTCCAGCAAACTGTTGCTGGCAAGGCGGTTGGCTCCGTGCAATCCGGTGCAGGCACTTTCGCCCACGGCATAAAGTCCGGCAATGTTGGTTGCCCCATTAACATCGGTCTTGACCCCGCCGCAGGAGTAGTGTTCTGCCGGAACAACCGGGATGGGATCTTTTGCCATATTGACCCCGATTTCCAGGCATTTTTCAAAAATATTGGGAAATCTCCGGCGTAAAGTTTCTTCGCTGTGGTGAGTTATATCCAGAAATACGCACTCTTCGCCGGAACGCTTCATTTCGTTATCGATGGCTCTGGCTACCACATCCCGGGGGGCGAGGCTTTTCATGGGGTGGTATTTATCCATAAATTCTTCCAGCTTGCCATCTTTGTTGCGGATCTTCAATACCGCTCCTTCGCCCCGGACTGCTTCTGATATAAGGAAACTTCTATGCTGCGGGTGATATAAAATCGTGGGGTGGAACTGGATAAATTCCATATTGGCTATTTCCGCACCCGCCCGGTAACACATTGCCACGCCGCCGCCGCAAGCTACATCGGGATTGCTGGTATACAAGTAAACTTTACCCACCCCGCCGCAGGCAATGGTAGTACTCAATGCCCGAAAGGATTTGACTTCATGGGTTTTTATATCCAACGCATAAAGTCCCAGACAACGGTTGGCACCCGGCAGCCCCAATCTTGCTGTAACAATGACATCGATCGCCATGTGGTGTTCAAAAATAGTGATGTTTTTGTTGGCTTGACAAGCCTCCACCAAAGCCCGCTCGATTTCAGCGCCGGATATATCCCCGGCGTGGAGAATTCTCCGCTTGTGGTGGCCGCCTTCACGCCCCAGATCCAGCTCGTTTGCATCGCCTTCTTTGCCCATTTCGCCCCGGGTGGTAAAGTGTACGCCTCTTTCAATGAGGTCGGCAACCGCTTCCGGCCCGGCTTCGACGATGGCACGGACTACATTTTCCCGGCAAAGACCGGCCCCGGCAACGAGAGTATCTTTTACATGTTCATCAAAGGTATCCAGCGAATCAGTAACACAGGCGATCCCGCCTTGAGCATGGGGAGTACTGCCCTCATTGATCTCCCGCTTGGTCAGAAGTGCCACTGAACCGCCGGCTTCTGCCAGTTTGAGTGCTGACATCAATCCAGCCAAACCGCTGCCGACTACCAAATGGTCGTATTCAAAGATCTTTGAGTTGCTTTTCATTTTTTCACCTGCAATGCCACATTTTTTTCCGGAAAAAACATATTCCGGATTGGAAAATAAAATTTATTATATTAAATTACACTGTAATTTGCAATATTTCAAACTAAAACAGGTATTTATGAAGTTTTTTCATACAATAAAGTCATTTTTTAGCGCAGATATTGAACCTGATGCTGCTGTAAAGCTCTCCGGCAGCGAATTTGTGCGTTTTTCCAAGCTCCGGATATGTGGGCATTGGCTGATGCTTGCCGCCGGAGGGTGTTTGGCGGCAACGGCTTTTCCGCCGCTTAACTGGACAGGATCTGCATTTGTATCGCTGGCAGTGTTGTGGTTGGGGGTAAGGAATTTTTCGGCATTCAAAGCTGCGCTGGGCGGCTGGGTATGGGGCATGGGTTATGCCTTGTGCAGTTTTTTCTGGCTGCGGGAGATCAATCCGGCTGTTCCATGGCTGATGATGGTGGTACTTGGAGCATATTATATACCTGTTGGCTGGACTGCGGCAGTTGCCAACCGCTATTTGCTTTTGCCGCCTGAAGTCAGCAAAAGAGGCTTTTCTGCTCAAACGGCTTGCCGGGATTTTCCGCTTATACGGCAGATCATCTGGTGTTTGACATGTGCTTCATCGCTGGTTTTGGTGGAATATTTGCGGCATACGGTTTTGCCGTGGAATTATTTTTCGGCAGCTTTTTACCGCAACACCGTGCTTATGCAGATGGTTCGCTATACCGGCACATTCGGTCTTTCGTGGCTGGCGGCTATGTTCAATGCGGCTTTAGCTCTGGCTATTCTTACTGTTGTGCGCAAAGATCCGGAAAGCGGCAGATTGCGTTACCGGCGTCCGCTGGTGCTTATGGGGATGCTGGTCATCTTGGCTCTGGTTATGGCATCCGGGATAGTATCTTTGCGGGAGCGGCGTAAGGAATATGCTTCTTTTGAGCATAAAGTGCGTATGACTTTAGTGCAGGGCAATCTGCATCCCGGCCGTTACAGTAACGAGGAAATGGGCTATAAAACCCTTGCCCGCTATGCCGATTTGACCCGTACTCAAAAAGGCGTACCAACTGATCTGGTGGTGTGGCCGGAAACTGCGATCGTCTACCCTTTGCGGGGGGCTTCGGAGGTCAGCAGCGTTTACCGCAGTTTGGTGCGTCAGCTTTCAGCTGAACTTAATGCTCCCATGCTTTTGGGAACTCTGGAGTTTGACGAAAGTACCAACCCGCCCGGCAGTCTGAACAGCGCAGTTCTTACCGATACAAGAGATGTACTTTATTACGGTTACCGGGCCATTTACAGCAAAGTCCACCCGGTGCCTTTCGGCGAATTTGTGCCGATGCGCCGTTATCTGCCCCAATGGATCATCAATATTATTGATATGAACCGTGACCTTACCCCCGGTAAAAGCCTTGCACCAATTGAGTTGAATGAAAATATCCGCTTGGGGGTGAATATTTGTTTTGAAGATGTTTTTCCATACATCTCCCGCGGCGAAGTCATGCGTAATGCCAATGTGCTTCTGGTGATTTCCGACGATGCGTGGTATCCCAGAAGTTCCGAACCTGAACAGCATTTGGCAAATGCCATTGCCCGGGCCATAGAAACCAATCTGCCCATGGTGCGCTGCGGCAACGACAGTGTCACTTGTCTGATTTCGCCTGCCGGAGAGATCATCTGGAGTTTGGCGGCAGAAGCCCAACTGGGTAAAGGCCGACCATATGATCGCGGAGCCGGCGCCGCAACAATAACAGTCCACGCTCCGGGCAAAGAGCAAATGAAGATGACTTTTTATACCAGATACGGCGATTGGATCGTGGCGCTATCTGCAATATTTTACGCATTATCTGTCGCAGAAATGCTGCGCAAACGGTTGATTTTCATCAAAGGCTTGAGCAGCTGCTGAAGTGCTGTTTTACGGTTGCTTAACAGCAGGAACAGGCTTTTTTTTCGGCAAATCCACAGAACGGGGCAGGGTGCGGCAAATTCGGATAAACGCCTGATAATTTTCATCTTTATCAGGGTGTAATTTGTATGCTTTGCGGATGAATTTTCTTGCCGCTTTGTGATTGCCAAGATAATACGCTTCCCAGGCGGCAGTGTTCAGCTGTTTTGCCTGTTTGATATTTTCGCTGCTTATAAACTTATACAGCCGGTATCCGGCTTTGTTTCTTATATTTTCCGGCAATGGCAATTCGTAAAAATTCCCGTGCCCCCTGCCGATGCCGAGCATCCCGGCGGCGGTATTTTTTTTCAGGCGTTTGGTGTTGCTTACATAGCAATAACTGTATGGGATTTTCCATGAGGTTGTAACTGTCGGCACATGGATCAACAGGTAATCGACTCCGTTTTTCTGACAGAATTCAGCAAGCTTTTCCGGCGGTTGCTGAAAAAAGGTCATTATAAATTCTTCGGTCAGAGCCCGTACTTCCGGCAGTTCATATTTGGCTTGAATAAGGATCGACGCATTGGTGTACCCTTTCAGCATAGCAGAAGTTTGCATATCGCTTAAAATTGTTTTACCGGCAAGGTCGTATTTTCGCAGAAATTTTATCATGGCTGCGGTTTTATCCAACCCCTGCGGATATCCCCGTTGTAAATGACGGCTGTTGCGCCACTCAACAGCCACAGTTCCGGCAAGCAGCAGCACGATAAAACAGTACCATGCTTTGCTGGAGGTATGGCGCACAAGCATAGCAGAAAATACGGCAGCAGAAAAAACTGCAAAGAGTATGCTTATATCCCGGAACCGCGCCATATATACATACATTACAGCTGCAATTACAGTAAGCATCACCCATTGTGTGAGTTCAAAGCTTGCAACTTTTTCCTGTAAAGACAACCGGTTGCTCCGGCGGAGCATTATGTTGCGGATAATATAGATACCCCATAATATCAGCAGGCACCATATTATTCCCGGAAAGATCATTCCGGTCATTTTCCAGCTTGCTGAATGCAGTTCCGGAGTCCAGAGATAACGCACATTAAAACTCAAAACAGCCGGATCGGCGGGCAATATATTACCATGTTTGAGTTTTGCCAGCAGCAATTCAGAAAAATGCCCGTAATTACCGGCAAAGGGCGAAAAATAACTTATGATGCCGCACCATAAAATCAATACCGGTAAAATAAGCAACCGCCGCCAGCGTTTGACTTTTGCCGGTATGCTGTTAAGGATGATTGCCCCCGGCAGCAGCAGTTGCAGCACCGGCGAAAAAAACGCTCCATGCTGGCGGTTGTATGGTATAAGCAATGCACACAACACCAGTGCCAGCCAGGTCATCAACCACAGATTCCGCTGTTTGCTCCCCGGCTGGTTGGTGAAAATGACCCGTAAGCATCCGCAAACAGCCAGCAACCCGATGACTATTTGACTTGCATCCCAGCTGGCAACTGCTGCCGCAGCGGTCAAAAATGCAAAAATAAGCGCTGTTTTGCGCATTTTATATTTGCCGTAAACCGCTCCGGCGCCCGCAGCAATATACGCCGTTAAAAGCGGCATGGCGAATGCTCCTTTAATAAGATCCTGACCGGTATAACGCCCCAACGCCGCTGCCGAAAAAACTGCGATCAAAACCGCAAACGCTGCAATAGCAGAGGGTATTTTTATAAAACGCATGGCAAGAAAAATAAATCCGAAGCTCAATGCTATATAAAAACAAAATGCTTTGCGCAGAAAAGTCGTTTCAGCATAGCTCTTTTCGTATTCCCCATCGACTGTATCACCATGGAAGAATCTGTATAATTTCAAGAGCCAGCCGCCCGCATATTCCAGCGATAAACTCATTTGTTCGGCGGCTTTCACATTTTTCATTGCAGGCAGCGCCGGATCAACTCCGGCAATGCTTTCGCCATCGACAACTTTGTTTATATAGCTGTACATGATGGCGCTTTCCACCAGATACGGGGCAAATCTGACACCAGTTTTCCGTTCAAGTTTGGCTATATCCCGCTGCGCAATGCTGTAACGGAACGAAAAACCAGCTATTATAAGCAATACAAACAAGATGCCGGTACTGTATTTCCGGCAGAAAACAAAAATTTTATTCACAATCTTCATCCGGATTAGAGTTGTATTTTTCCGGAGCTACGCCGATAACAAATTCGCCCTTCCAGCTGCCCCGCTGGCGGGATATTGTCAGAAGTTCGGCTACTGTGCCCCGCAGAATTTCTTCGTGGAGTTTGGTAGCTTCCCGCACGATGGCTGCCTGACGGCTGCCGGAGCAATGTTTTTCCAGATATTCCAAAGCTCCGGTGATGCGGAATGGCGATTCATAGAAAAATACGGTTTTATCTTCAGCTGCCAATGCTTCAAAAAATTTATCCCGCCTGCCGGATTTGACCGGCGGAAAGGCGTAAAAGGCAAATTTATCTACGGGCAGCCCCGTTGCCGCCGCAGCAAAAGTCAACGCCGATACACCGGGGATTACTTCCACCTTGATCCCTGCATTGACCGCTTCCCGGACGATGAAAAAACCGGGATCGGCGATCGCCGGAGTTCCGGCATCGGTCACCAATGCTATATTTTCGCCGCCTGCGACCCGGTCGAGCAGGCTCTGACATTTACCCCGCTCGTTGAAAGCGTGGTAGCTGGTCAGCGGGGTGTGGATATCAAAATGTGCCAGCAAGCCCCGGCTGTGGCGGGTATCTTCGGCGGCGATGAGATCTGCTTCCTTCAATATCCGCAATGCCCGCAAAGTAATATCTTCCAAATTACCGATGGGGGTGCTTACTATGTATAAGATTCCTGCCATAACAAATTACCTTTTTACAATCAAATTAGTTATACTGCGTGCCATGCGCCGCAGATTTTCCGGGGTGTTTTTCAATGCTTCATCCAGCGTACACGGCTGGCTTGAAAGCGCCAAAACCGCATCAAAAACATCGTTCAAAACTTCGGCATCTTTGCCCAATGCCCCCGAAAGCAGAATCACCGGCACATTGGCTTTTTTGCAATGTTTTGCCACTATGCTGCACAATTTGCCGTGGGCGGTCTGGAAATCCGAACAGCCTTCGCCGGTGATCACCCAGTCGGCATCTTTAATGGCTTCATCAAACTTCAAAAGCTTTAAAACCAGTTCAGCACCCGATGTGCTTTGAGCCTTCAGATAGTTCCGCAAGGCAAAACCCAAACCGCCGGCAGCTCCGTCACCGGGAGTTGTCATGTTATCTGCCAAACCGCTTTTTATGGAAAGTGTGCCAAAGTGGTTAAGGCTTGTTTCCAGAACTTCCACCATAGTTTCGTCGGCACCTTTTTGCGGAGCAAACACTCTGGCGGCTCCGGTATCGCCGCATAATGGATTGGTTACATCGGAGGCTATTTTTATCTTGCTTGCCAGAATTTCCGGCATCAAACCAGTTGCGTCGATTTTTGCAATATCTTTCAGCGTTCCACCGGCAGCCGGGCAGGGGAGCAGTTGATCGTTTTTATCATAAAACTTTACGCCCAAGGCTTGCAGCATACCCGCACCGCCATCCACGGTGGCACTGCCGCCGATGGCTACGGTAAAATTACGGATGTTTTTTTCTCCGGCAAGATATGCTAACAGTTCGCCGGTACCGTAAGTTGTGGTCAGCATCGGGTTGCGTTCTCCGGGCTTGATAAGCTCTATGCCGCTGGCGGATGCCATTTCCAAAACTGCTGAACCATCCGGCAGTAAGCCGTATTCGGCAGTGACTTTGCGGAACAACGGGTCGTGCACCTCCAACTGCTGCATAACACCGGAACACGCTTCCGTTACCGCCCGGGCGGTGCCTTCGCCGCCATCACCCAGCGGCAGGGCGAGGATTTCCAGCTCCGGAGCAGTTTTCAGCATATTTCCAGCAACTATCCGGCAAATCTCCGGGCTGGAAAGGCAGTTTTTAAATGAATCAAATGCCAGAACGATTTTCATACATTTACCCCAACTTCTGCTGACTCAAACAGCCGTCTGCCAGATAAAGCACCTGATGGGCGTAACTGGTCAACGCTTCGTTGTGGGTGATCATAATGATCGTATGGTCACAAGCCAGTTTGCCGAAAAGATTCAACAGTTTTTCCCCGGTCTGGGTATCCAAATTGCCGGTGGGTTCGTCGGCAAGGATCAGCTCCGGATCATTTATCAAAGCTCTTGCCACTGCCGCCCGCTGCTGTTCGCCGCCGGAGAGTTCGCTGCCCCGGTGGTTGACCCGGTCGGATAACCCGAGTTCACCTAAAAGCTCCATTGCCCGGTTGCGGGCAGCTTTGAGTGGCATACCGGCAAGCCGGGCGGGGATCAGGACATTTTCCAGAATAGTAAATTCCGGCAGCAGCTGGTAATTCTGAAAGATGAATCCGATTTCCCGGTTGCGGAAATTGGCCGCCGCATTGGCATTATGCATTAAATCACTGTAATTTTTGCCATTAAATTTAACCGTGCCGCTGTCGGGAGTTTCCAAGGCTCCGATCAAATTGAGCAGAGTGGTTTTTCCGGAGCCGGAAGCACCCAAAAGCACGCTCCAGGCGTTGCGGGGGAATTTGCCGCATACATCATGCAATATTTCCAGACGGTTTTTTCCGGCAAGGGTGTAGCCTTTGGAGATGTTTTCCAATTCGATCAAATATTCTGAATCATTCATATTACTCATACCTCAATGCTTTTGCCGGATCAAGTTTGGCTGCCCGCAGCGCCGGTATGATAGCTCCGGCAGTGCAAAGCAGGATTGCTGATACCGCAATGATTGCCACATCCGTCGGGATGATATGGGCGGGCAGTTCGTTGAAAAAATACATTTCAGGCGGGAATAAGCTCTGCCCGGTGATTTTCGATACCGCATGCAATATGTTCATGCGGATAGCCACCACCAATGTCCCCAGTGCTATACCCAATGTACTGCCGATAACGCCCACTGCCAAGCCTTGCAGCAAAAATATTTTCATTACCTGCCCGGGGGTAGTCCCCAGCGCTTTCAATACCCCGATCTCTCTTGTCTTCTGGTACACGCTGGTGATCAAAGTGTTGGCAATACTGAACGCTGCCACCAGCACAATAAAGATCAACAGAAAGAACATCATATTTTTTTCCACCGCCAACACTCCCAGCAGCTGGGCGTTGCGGCTCTGCCAGCTCTCCACCCGGAATGTGGAGTCAGGCAGCAGTGTTTTGAGTTTTGCCAGCTCTTTATCCAGCTTGAACGGGTCTTTGACCCAGCCGTAAACGGTGGTTGCACCACCCCATTGCAGGTTGAAGAGTTCGGCGGCATCATCGATATTCACAAAAATCACATCCCGGTCGAAGTCGTATTTGCCGAAACTTACCAGCCCGGTCACTTTCAACTCCGTGGGCAGCAGAACTTTGTTGTTGGCAACGATCTCCACGCCGCCACCGGGTTTGAGTTTGATCATTTCCGAAAGTTTTGCCGAACTGTGCAGAATTATCCGGTCGCCTACCGACAGCCCCTGCTGATTGGCAAGGCGTACACCCAAAACCGCTTCGCCGGGCGCAAGATCAAATTTCCCGCCGGGTTGAAGCGCAGATTTTATATCCATAACCTGCATAACATCTTTGCTGTTTACCCCCAGAACCAGTTTGGGCGAAAAATTCCGTTGGTTTTGCAACATTGCCACATCGGCTATCACCGGGGCACTTTGTATTGCACCGGCTTCGGAAAGTTTTTTCCGGACAAAATCCACATCCATAATCGGGTAATATTTGCCTGAAATATGCAAATGGGCCTGGGTTTGTATGAGCTTGGCTTTCATTATATCGGTAAAGCCGGTCATTACTGCCAGCACCACTACTAATACTGCCACACCCAGCATTACGCCGATGATCGATATAAGCGTAATAACTGACACCGCACTGCGGCGGGGTTTCAGGTAACGCAAGGCTATAAAAAGTTCGGTTCGCACTGTTCAACTCGCTTTTTTTGTAAAATTACTGAATTTTTATGCTAAAATTATACCAAAATTGCAAAATGAAAATATATTATATATATTATAGCGTAAAATAGTGGAAAATGCAATTTTTTTTGAAAGATAATCAGTTTTATGAACAATATTGAATTACTTGCTCCTGCCGGAACTCCGGAGGCGTTGATCGCCGCTTTTTCTGCCGGAGCTGATGCGGTTTACGCCGGGTTGCCCCGGTTCAACGCCCGTGAGCGGGGCGAAAACTTTACAGTGGAAAATATGCGTCAGGCAATAGCTTACGCCCATAAACTCCACAAAAAAGTCTATATTACCCTCAACACTCTCATCAAAGAGTCCGAACTAGCCGATTTAGCGGAATATGTTGCCGAAATAGCCGATATGCAGCCCGATGCAGTCATTGTGCAGGATCTGGGCGTATTACGGATGCTCCGGGAGTTCTTTCCCAATCTGACTATTCACGCTTCGACCCAGATGGGTATACATAACTCTGAAGGCGTGGCTATGGCGGAAGCCATGGGGGCAAAACGGGTGATCCTTGAGCGGCAGATGACTTGGGATGAGTTGAATGAAATGCGGAAAAAAAGCTCTTTGGAAATAGAAATTTTCTGTCATGGAGCTTTATGCTGTTCCCTCTCCGGCTCCTGCTTGTTCAGCAGTTATCTGGGCGGAGCCAGCGGCAACCGGGGCAAGTGCAAACAACCCTGCCGCCGGAGATTTTTTTCTAAAGAAGGCAACGGATTTTTCTTTTCCACCGCTGACCTTGCCACATTGGAAATGATTCCCAAATTCCGGGAACTTGGCGTGGCATCGTTGAAGATCGAAGGTCGGCTCAAACAACCCGATTATGTTTACAACGCAGTAAAAGCCTACCGCACAGTGCTGGATGCTCCGGAAATCACCCCCGCAGTCATCGGCGAAGCCCGCCAGATCCTTGCGGGGACTTGCGGCCGCCGTTGGAGCGATGGATTTTTCAGCGAAAAGAGTATGAAATCTCTGGTGCGGCACGATGCACTGGGGGCTTCCGGGACGCTTTTAGGCAAGGTCGTTGCCGTGGGCGAAAGCGGTTTTAATGCCGAACTCAAACAGCGTCTGCACATCGGCGACCGGCTCCGGGTGCAGCCATTGAGCGGCGACGAAGGCAGTGCTTTTACTTTGACCAAGCTCTTTATCGACCGCAAGATCGTTTCCGTTGCCCGCCCCGGCGATGTGGTTTATATACCTTGCGATAAACCAGTGGCAATGAATGGTTTGCTCTATAAGACCGGCGTATCGCACTCCGTGGATACCAAAGTTTTGGAAAATACTCAAGTGCGGGATGTTCTGGAGCTGGGGATCAAGCTGGAGCCCGCCCGCTTGTCGGTAATTATAAAAAATCTGGATAACGCTCCTCTTTGGGAATACAGCGAAGAGTTCCAAATTGCCGGTAAACACCCGGTTTCAGCAGACGCCATTGCCGGAGCTTTTGCTTCCGGAACCGGCGAATTTGAGTTCAAAGTTTCCCCAGTGGAAATCACACCCGAGGCTGCCGACCGCTTTATACCGGCAAGCGTTTTGAAAAAGATCCGCCGTGCCTTTGATGAATCCCTGACCGAACTGGATACCGCTGCCCTGCAAAAGCCCGGTGCGGTGGGATTGATGAAGTTTTTTGCATACTATCAAGCCCAGGCCGTGCAGGCAGTCAATACCGAACGCATGCGGGAAACAGTGGCAATGCGCCCCCACGGAGCTTCTGCCGGAAATCCCAAAGCATGGAAAGCGGTCAGTATCTTGGATATAAACAACGCTACCGACGAAGCCATTCTCCCGGACTTCTGCCCCGAAAGCAAACTTGAAGGTTTGAAGCGTGCCATCGACCGGGCGTATGCTCAAGGTATCCGCCGTTTCCGGGTTGCAAGTCTGTTTGAGCTGGCTTTGCTGAAAAAGTATTCCGATATAGTAATAACCACCACATATCCGCTGCCGGTTGCCAACAGTCTGGCAGTTGCCGAGCTTGCCGACTTGGGCGTAAATCGTGTGCAGGCATCGCTGGAGCTGGAAAAAACTTCCATCGAAGAGCTGCGCAACCATTCGCCGCTGGAGCTGGAAGTCTACCGCTACGGCAGATTCGCCTTGCTCACCACCCGGGCAACACTGCCTGCCGAGGGCGAGATCGAGGACAACCGTGCCAACAAGTTTTCCATCCGCAGCGACAAACGGCAGGGCTTGACCAGATTGTACGCCAAATCGGTTTTCAGCATACCCCATGTAGCAGGAACCAGCGATTTTTACGATCTAACACAGGCAAGGTGGAACGAGCAGGAAACCAACAGCTTCAACTTTGAAACCAGCTGGCTGTGATCTGCCGTCTTTCGCCCGTCTTTATTCAAATTGCCGGGCAGGCAGTTTACAAACATTATCTTACAGCAAAGGGGGTGTTGCAAAAACTCATAAAAGGTTGCAAAGCCCCTGTTTTTTTGTATAAATTTTTATTTGCTGTCGAAAAAATCAGCAATCTTGAATTTATACAGCAATAATAAAAATTATTGCGGGTAAAATGTTGTATCTCTTTTATATAAAATAAATTGGAATTGCTTTTATTACTTGTAATAAAAGCAATTCCGGTGAAAGTTTTTGGAAAATGGGGTGTGGGGAAGAGAACCTTTTTTCAAAAAGGTTTCTTCCCCACAAAACAGTTTT
>JAZMZK010000085.1:0-88541 GCA_045585955.1 Victivallaceae bacterium | reverse complement strand
TGGAAAAATACGATGTCAAGAACCTGAAAGACGGCTTCAACACCGTCAACGGCGAAGAAGTATTTTACATCAGCAACCCCGCACTGGGCCTGTGGGCGGTAAGAGATAAATTTTACAGCAAATAAGCTGAAGTTTATCTTGCAGAATAAAATCAGAGAGCTGTTGCCGGATCAGTCCGGCAGCAGCTCTTTTTGGGTTTTGAAAAAATCTTCCGATCAACTGCAAATCTCTGTACCTGCAAAAAATTGGAGAAAAATTTTATATTGCTCTTGACAAGGTGCAAGTTTTGTTATATATTGTAGTATATACTACGACTGATAATATATACTTCGTGAGGATTGTATGGCAAAGTATCAGGATGTTTATCTTGAGATAGCAGAAAAGATCGTTAATGGCGAACTTGCAGCCGGAACCCGGATGCCCTCAGGGGTGGAGCTTGCCCGGCAATATGATATAAGTTATATAACCGCCCGGAAAGTTTATGAGCTGCTGTGCCGCAACCGTTTGGTGGAATCCAGGCCGCGACAGGGATTTTTTGTGCATGATACTGATCAGGAGTTGTTTTGTCCGGAGCAAAAATTGCAGTTGGGCAAGGTTGGGTTGCTTTTGAGTATGACCGACTCTGTTTATTGTGATTTTTATAATCAGCTTTTATTGCGGTTGTTGTCGGAAGGTCATGCCCCGGTATCGTTGGGTTACAGCTGGATGATGAAAAATTATTCCCACGATCAAGCCAAAGCACTCTTGTTGAGCTATGCCGGTTCGGGGGTGGAAACATTGATAATCCGCGGTGACGGTCATTTCCCTTACAAAGCGTTGTGGGAAGTGCGGAAAGCGTTTCGCAAGATAATTTTTGTAATGTTTTACTCCGGAAATATGCCCTTTGACGGAGCCGATAAAGTGCTGTTTGATATGCGCTGTGCAGGACAGTTGGCTGCGGAATATCTGCTGGAAAACTGCTTCAATAAATTTGTGTTCATCACTCAGGAACCAGCCGGGGAGGAAATACGCCGCAAACATGGCGTATGCAGCAAGCTCTTTGACTTGGATATGCTTGATGGCGTGGAGGATGTCTGCAATAAGAACAATATCAATTTTTATAACTCCGGCAGAATTATTGCCAAAAATATGCCGTCGGCAAATACCGGATACGATTTACGGAAAAAAATAATCGAAGCCATCGAAAGCAACTGTAATGCTTTTGTCTGTATGAACGACATCCGGGCGTTGGCGGTTTATCAGGCGGCAACTGAGATCGGTATAAAGATTGGTAAAGATATTGGCGTGGTTGGTAATTTCAATACTCCGTTGGGAGAAAATTTATCGCCGGGGCTGACCACGATTGATCTTAATATATCTTTGCTGGTGGAAGGAGTGGCAAGTGCTCTTGCCGGTAATTCCAATAACAGCACAATATATATTCAACCGAAGATCATAAAGCGCAAATAGGAAAGGAGCGTTGGTTATGAGAAGGCGTTTTCAAAGGAAAGTGCGATCATTTACTTTGATCGAACTCTTGGTGGTTATTGCGATTATTGCCATACTTGCAGCAATGCTGCTGCCGGCTCTTTCATCGGCACGGGAGTCGGCACGGGAGAGTAACTGCCGGGGGAAACTTAAACAGCTTGCGCTGGCAACAAGTATGTATTCCGGAGATAATCACGATTACTTTCATTATTGCGACCCCAATCATGGTTCCGGAAACAGCAATACCAATGGCAGCTGTTATCACGATTACGGTTTGAATCAATGGTGGCCCGGATACAAATATCATAATGTGTGGTATATAAATCAGGCGCTGCTTTATCTGGAGTTTGACGGTTGGCGTACCCCGGGCGAAGTCAATGCCTCATATTGCGATTCGGCAGAAAATACTCAAGATGCAGCTACACAAAAAGCCTACGGCAGTATAAGCTATTATTACAACGGTCAGCTTTGTACCGAAGTTTCCGGCGGTAAAATCGTTCGCGGCACCGCGACTATGGGGTCGGTGAGTGATCCAACAAAAATGATCATGTACGGTGAAAATAAAACTGCCGCCAAGCGGGTTTATCTGATACCGTACCGCACCAACGATAAAAATAAAGTTGCAGGTGCTGTAAGTGATAACTATGGTACTTTACATGGCGGAAAAAAACGCAGTAACGCAGCGATGTGTGATGGTTCAGTAGCTTCGCTGACCAATGCCCAGTTCAAAGAAGTTGAACGATACGGGTTTGAGGACTGATATTCCAATAATTTAATTGAAAGGCAATATAATGAAAAAACTTTTTACAGCGGCACTGCTTGCCGGGGCAGCTTTTTCCGGCATGACTGATGTTGTACTGGAACGGTTCGACGACCCGAAAATGACAACCGGAACGATCATACCCGGTGGTGGGGCAGAAATAATTCTTTCCGGCGGAGTTGAACGCGGTGCGTTGAAGGCTGTGGGGCAGAAGAAAAATCTGCAATATATTTACAGTCACGATGTTTACGGTAAACCCGGCGATAAATTTGCAGTGGCATTGAACTATACCAGCACCGCTCCGGTAGCCAATAATTTTATGGTATTGGTACTTTATCAGACCAAAGATAAAGGCAAGACCATCGGCAGCAGTTATTTTAAATTAGGTTTGAGCATGACCCGCTGGACGCACCGGCAGTTTGAGATAACTTTGCCGGAAGGCGCAACTAAAGCTACCGTCATGCTGCGGTTGGTAAATGTGCCGGCAGCCGGAGAAGTCAAGGTGGATTTTTTCCGCATAGCTCCCATTGTGGATGGTATTGCCAAAGGTATTGATCTTGAGTCGTTTGATACGACTTTTGATGGCTGGCAGTTCGATAAACATCTGATTTTTGACCATTTTATGCCCGGCAGGGGCGGCAGAGTGGTCAACGAATGGCGTGAAGCTAAAGTCGGTGAAGCATTCTTTCAGGCCGAGGGTTCCGGCGAGCCAATGCAGTACGCTCTTTATATTGACAATATAAGAGTGAAACCCACCAGTAATTATGTGTTTGAAGCGTGGTACAAAGCCACCAGTAATTTTCAGTTCCACGCTAACGGCATGCTCATATTTTTCTACAAGGATAAAAATGGCAAAGATTTGGGACAGAGTCGCTTTCACATCCGCCCGACCAACAATGAATGGAAGGAACTTCTGCATACTTTTACCACGCCGGAAAATTGTTCATTTGTGGATATCGGTTTGAACATGCGTAAGATGAAGCCGGAAGATAAGATCAAACTTGACCACATCCGTTTTAAAAATGCCGGCGATAAACTCTATGTAAAAACTGAAACCACTTCTGCAACCGCCAAAATGCAGGTAACTACCGCCTTGACCGGTAATCTTAAAAGTTCTGATATCGCTTCCGGAAAGTTCACCATTTTGACCAAAGATAAACAACCGCTGAAGGTCATTGCCACTGCTGCCGGAGTTACCCGGCTGGAAATCGACCTCAAAACTTTGCCCGATGGGGAATATTATATCAAACCTGAAATTACCCTCAAAGATGGCAGAGTATTTGATGCTGCCGAAGAATTTTTCAGCGTTTACAATCACCCGGACTGGCTTAATGATATTGGTATACAAAAGCCGGAAATGCCGGCACCCCAGCCGTGGAAAAACCTTATTGCAGCCGGTAAAAATACTGTTGGCAACTGGAACGGAAAAATCTTTTTTGCCGAAAATGGTATGATAAAAAATATCCATGCCGGGAAGGGCGATATTTTCCGGCACCCGATGCTGTTGACCGTAAACGCAGCAGTGCCGCAACTTACCATGAGGGATTTTACGGTCAAAGCCAGTTCTGCTTCGGCGAAACTTTCCGGAAAATGCGGTGACTTGCTGTTGAACGGAAAACTTACCAGCGATTATGTGGGATTTACCCGTTACACCATAACGGTCAAGGCTCTTAAAGATAGTGCACTTGATGAGTTCAAAATTGAATTGCCGGTGGTGGATTCAGACTTTGTCAGCCGTACCGATGGATCGTGGTCAAATGTCGGATCGCTGGCGTTGAACGAGATCAAAAACTTCACCAGTAAAGATTTCTACGATAATATCATGCTGGGCACTATTGACCGGGGGGTAAGTTTTTTTCTCTCCCGGTTGGAACCCGCCAGTAAACGCAAGTTCGGCCGCAACTGGCTTTATGTGGATAAAAACACCATGCGTGTAAATCTGGTTGGGGAAAAGATACGGCTTAAAGCCGGGGAAAGTAAAGTTTTTGATTTTGCGATTTGTGCTTTCCCTTACCGTCCTACCGAAAACAACTGGCGAAAACTGCGTTTTCGTGCCGGAAAAAACAGCAATCTGGATCTGGTATGGCAGACCAGCAGCATGTTCAAATATGCCGGAAGTCTGGCAGTCAGCAATAATGATAAATACATGAAGGATTATCTTTCAAAGAAAAATGGCGGTTATCGCCTTTTTTATCAGTGCCCGCCATACATCCTCGAAAAGATCTCGCAATGGAGCTTTTTCCGCGATCAATGGCAGGCATTGCCTTCGCGTTCCTACAATTTTCCGCCTTTCGGTAAACTGACCAAAGGGGATTTCCGCAGCCGTTTGTGGCAGGATCTTTATATTAAAGAATTGGTCAATATGATGAAAAGCAATCCGTGGGACGGCGTTTATTATGACTGCTTCGGAACGGATATTTTTACTGAAAACGGCGAACACTTCAACCCGGTGTTTGAACTGCGTGACTTCCACGAGCGTATATATAATGCCCAGCGGCTCAAAGACCCCCGAAGCATTACCATTGTTCACGCCGGAGCCGATCAGGGCAATACCATGTGTGTCTATGCTAATGTAGTGCTTATGGGCGAACAGTACCGGGCTGAATTTTACAATAATACTTACTTCAATGACTTTATGTCTATGGATCGTTTCCGGTTTGAAAATGCTTCCAATATCGGGCCGGATCGTATGATATTACCCCAATACCGGCAGGTGGAAAAGACCGAAAGTCCGAAAGTTTCGACGCATTTGAGCGGCATGGCAATATTGCATTGCCTGATGATGTATCCCAACTTTATTCACAGTGCTACCGAATTATCCATCCGCGACCGCATGTATGCTTTCGGCCTGACCGATGCTGATTTTATCGGTTACTGGCAGCAGAACAAACCGCAGATCAAAACCGGCGATAAAGATGTTTACGCCAGTTATTTTGACAAAAAGTCCGGTTCATTCATTACAGTATTGAACTACTCAAAAAATCAGAAAAGTGTAAAATTGACTCTGCCGTTTGCTTACAAAAAAGCAATCATTTTTGATCCGGTAACGCAAACCGAAACCGTATACAACGGGCAGGCAATAACACTGGAACCCGCGATGGCAAAATTTTTAACTGTTACTAAATAAAATGATTATTGATCAGGATTTGCATATACACTCTCATTGTTCATGTGATTCGGCGTGTGCACAACTTCCGGATATTGCGGAGGCTGGTAAGCAGGCGGGTTTTACTCATTGGGGAATATCCGACCATTTGCACACTCGCTTTAATCTGCCGGATATTGAAATCGCTGCTGAAGAGTTTCGGCAGCTGGGCAAGATCCCCGGCTTTCATTTCGGCTTGGAAATAAGTTGTGCTACGCAATGGGAATGTGAAAAAATCGCCCGGCGGGATTATACATCCTGTTTTGTTTACGATCTTAAGGGGCATCCGTTCAGAACCATGACTCCTATTGATGGAATAATGTACGGCGGTCCGGAAAACGGGCCGCTGATGCTGGATATCACCCCGGAGGATATTAAACGCCTGAATATAGAGTATATCATTGGCGGAGTACATAAACCCAACTACACAGAACAGGCCCCCAAACCGATGATAGATGACTTTTTCAATCAGTCGTGTTTTCTTATCCGGCACGAACTGGTGGATATTCTGGCACATCCGTGGGATATGTTGGCGTTTTGGAGCGGCTATTATCTGATTACCCGTGATCCGGCAGACCGGGATTTCAATGTATTGCGGATGATCCCCGATGAGTATTGGGATGAATTGGAGCATCTGCTGATAAGCTGCAATAAACTTGCTGAAATAAACTCTTTTATCATCTACCCGGAAGTTCCGGAAGATATCCGGCACTTTTACTTTGAAAAACTTGCCAGATGGCGGGATGCCGGAGTAAAGTTTACCTACGGCAGCGATCTGCATGGTGCAGAGTATAATTTTGAGTTCAAGGCAACATTTGAAAAATTGCTGATGCAATACGGCTTTTCCGCTGGTGACTTTGCCTTGCCCGGCTCTTTACCAATGAAGAAAAATAATGTCTGCTCTGCGCATAAATCAAGCTGCGCAGAGCAGACTCCCGGATCTTCCGGTATTTGAGCTATTTTACCGTACAGCGACGGGCTGCGATTTCGCCGGTCACAGAACGGCATAGTTCTACTTTTGCCAGCTCAAAAGACTCTCCTTCGTACACGATTTTATCCCCCGGCATTACTTCCGGAGCAAGGCCTTTCAGCAGCAGGATCAATTCAACAGTCTGACTTCCGGAAGATTGGGAATGTGACCGTTTCAATTCAATAGCTGCACATTTTTCTGCATTGCCGCAGCGTAAAACACCATCTGACAGATATGGATTTGCCGGATGGATCTCCACTTGCCGGGCGGCTGGCGAATCAAAGAGATCCTGCCAGTTGAAAATACTATCGACTGTCATTGTTTTTCTCCATTTCCGAGCAGGTTGATTTCTTCATAAATTTTCTGCTGGCGTTCCGGGGCGATCTTCTGGTATCTGCCCAGCAAAGTTACAGCGGCACGGGCAATCTCCCGCTGAAATTCTGAACCGGCTTCCACATTTTTCAAATCCAGCAAACTGGCTACGGATTCTTTCAGGTCAACGATAGAAAAATCCCGGTTGTACGCTACTTGTGGCACGGTTATAGTTGGATCATACAAATTCATTATCCGCCAAACTGCCAGTTCGGTCTGTTCGAGCAAATCCACCCGGTTGAGCAGAAACTGGCAAATCTGCTGATGATCCCACGCTTTGCTTTCGGCACTCTGTTTTTCCCGGGTTTCCCGGATGATGGTCAAACCGGCAATATCAAAAAGTTCGTTTTTCAAATGGGTGTTTTCGTTGCGGATAATGTTGGTTTCGGCGCCGTTGGGCGAGATGTAGCGGCTGATGCCGGACTCATCGCCGGATTCCCAAATGGCGGCTGAACGGGCGAGTACATGACTGAATTTGCTGTCGTCATTCTGCCCTTGAGTTAAAGCACTGTGACTGCCACGGGCAAAGTTTTCGGAAATGACCAGCAAGCCGAACATCTGTTTGATAATGTTCATCTGGGCTTCGGATTCATTGTTCAATATAGCATCGGAAATACGGACGATATCTTCAAACCAATGCACCGCATCCATGCCGTAACCATCGATTTCGCAAACATGCAGCAGCGGAACTCTGCCCAGTGCGTGCTTGCCTTCGCTGACTGCTTTGGCGGTGCCGGAATCTTCCTCAAAAAGCATCCATGAATCCCGGGTCCAGAGCCGTCGGCGTTTCTTGCTGACGGCTTCGGCAAAGGGATCGCTGTTGTCGTAAAAATCCTCTTCCACAACTGCCCACAAAAGTTCGCCGTCGGAACCTTCTGCCCAATCAGGG
Source organism: Victivallaceae bacterium (assembly GCA_045585955.1). GTDB lineage: Bacteria > Verrucomicrobiota > Lentisphaeria > Victivallales > Victivallaceae > SIG78. The sequence continues at coordinate 80,938 of JAZMZK010000085.1, read as the reverse complement.
ACTTTTAAAGGCGAGAGAGCTACGGCGTAGGGGTAGATGTGTTCTTCGTTTTTTCGCTGCATATCCACTGTTCCTTCAAAGTTGGGCATTTCTACAAGCATCCACGCCGAACCGTACACATTGAGCAAGGTGGAAAACTGCCGCATAACTTCGTTGGCACGCAGTTTGCTGCGGGAAAAATCTTCGATCAGAACCGGATCTGCACCGGTGCGCACCGGGTCGCCGGAAAGGATATATTGTGTAATAAGCCTTGCGATCTTCCGGGGATAGTTGAAGTAATACGCCCGGTTGAGCCGTTCAGTAAATTCCGGATCGATCTCCGAAACATGCTGGATCAATGCCTGTTGGATATACTCGTTGCCGCCGGAATAAGCGGCCTTGCTGCGCTGCCACGAAGCGTAACGCTGAGCGTACAACGGATGCCTGCGGTTGAAAATGTAACTGTAATCCATGATAAAAACTCCTTGTTTTTGGGGGGATGTAAAAACAGAATATTGTCAACATTAAGCAAAAAAAAGGAATATTTTTGCAAATATGTTTGAAAATAACCAAGTTGGAGAATTAAAAATTTGCAAAAGTAATAAAAAAAGCTATTTTATCTATTGTCTTATTATGGGATTTTGATCAAACTAAAATTCAACTGCACAAGAAAGGATTTTTTATCATGGCAGAAGAGTTTAAATTTGTAACCGAGGTGCCCAAGAATGTATGGGGACCGGAATTTGAAGACATCTTCGTCTACCCGATGTACGACGAAGGCAAAGTTGCTATGGAAATCACTGTAGCCAAGGGCGTCAGCAAGATCGCCTGGGAAGTGCTGGACAAAGGCAAGAAGATCGCCTCCGGCAGCAGCACCGATTTCAAGGCGGGCAAAGTCTTCAAGGCCACCGAAGAGATCAAGAAATTCAAGCCGTGGAATGTCAATACTCCTTATCTTTACCAGTTCAAAACCACTCTTACGCTTAAAAGCGGCGAAGAAAAGTCAGCAACCATCCGCTTCGGTATGCGTAAGTTCTCGGTAGATAAAGAGTCCTTCTATCTGAACAACGAAAAACTCTTCCTGCGTGGCGTTATCCGCGGCCGTGAAGCTCACGACCACCCGGATCTGGCGAATTTGGGCATGTACGAATACTATGCAAAGTATATGCGTCAGATGAAGGATTACGGTTTCAATTTCATCCGCTTCCACAGCTATGTGCCGCCCATTGAATGTTTTGAAGCAGCTGACGAACTGGGTATCCTTATCCATGTGGAAATGCGTAAATACTATGGCCGTTACCAGAAAGAACGCGCCAAGATGGAAAGCCGCAACCGCCTGATGAATCCCGAAGAATGGATCGAAATGCTGCTGCGTTTGCGTAACAGCACCAGCTTGATGGTCTACTGCATGGGTAACGAAATCGACCACCCCGGCCGGAATCCCATCTGTCAGGAATTCTACGACATGACCCACAAGTACGACCCCACCCGTTTCTTCCTGGATACCTGCAGCCGCGGCGAATTCGACCGCAACAGTGTTGACCTTGATGTACAGCACATGAGCTACTTCTATCCCTGGGGCCACAGCTACAACATGTTTGAAAATCCCCAGAACTGGATCATCTCCGGTTCCGCCTCCGGTATTCCCATGATCGAAAAGAATGCCGAAGATGATGAAGATTGGAAGATCGCCCGCAAAGTTCCCAGCCGCCGCCCGGTGCTGGCGCACGAAATCTGCCACTATGCCGGTCTGCGTGATCTGGATGCGTTGGAAGCCAAGTTCGACAAATACTGCCCGGATAAGAAACCCTGGTGGATCGGCGAACTCAAGAAACTTGCCAAGCTCAAGGGCTTCAGCAAGAAAGATTATGCCCAGATGAAGAAGGCCTCCGACCGCTTCCAGCTGTTGAGCTGGAAACTGGGTCTGGAAGCCAGCCGCCGCAGCAAGATCCTGAGCGGCTACCACTTCCTGCAATTCTGCGACACCGACCGTTACGAAAACAGCAACGGTATCGTGGACTGCTTTGATGACAAGAAAGGCATCGACGATGTGGCTTTCCGCAAGTTCAACGGCGACACCGTGCTGCTGGCTGATATGCCCCGCCGTGTATTCTTTGAAGGCGAAAAGTTCCTGATCCCGGCAATGGTTTCCCACTTCTCGGCAGAACTTTCCGGCGAAATGGTCTTCCGCTTTGCTCTGAAAAACAGCAAGGGCGAAACTGTCTTTACCGGCGACATGCCCAACATCAGTCTGACCGAACGGGGCCGTCACGAAATCTGCGAAGTCACGCTCAAGTTCCCCAAGACCGGCAAGCCCCAGGCTTACAATCTGGTCTTTGAACTGGTCAACGACAAAGGCGAAGTGGTGGTGGACAATGCCTGGAACTTGTGGACATTCCCCAACAATCCGGCTGCACTGCCCAAGATGGAAGTCAACATGGATCTGGCAGAAGTTGCCCCCACTGTGCGTTACCCGCAGCTTACCCAGAGCGCCGATGCCAAATTGATGATCTCCAACCGTTTCAGCAAAAAACTCATCGACCATGTTGCCAATGGCGGCGATGCATGGGTCATGTACCGGGTGCCGATCACCCGCGACCGCAAAGTCCGGGCTGCCAAAGAAAAGTACTATCTGCCCGCAGTTTGGGAACGCTTCAAGGCGATCATTTGGGACCGCGGCCACAATTCGGGTGCCTTCATGCGTAAATCCGGCGCTTTGGCAGGCTTCCCCAACGACGGCTTTGTGGATATGCAGTTTGCCAATTTGATCAACGACTCCGACAAAATCATCCTCGATGATTTCCCGGTCAAAGTCGCCCCCATCATGGAAGGCGTGGACCGTGCGGTGCGTGACCGCTACGATGTGCATCTGTTCCAGCTTTCGGAACTCCAGCCGGCTTACACCATGCGTAAGTTTGCTTACATGATGGAACTCAAGGTGGGCAAGGGCCGTTTGTTCGTGACCGCATTCAACTTTACCGGTTTGAACAATAATGACCCGGAAACTGTCGGTATGTTTGAGTCGATCATGCGTTACCTTGCCAGCAGCAAGTTTGCGCCCAAGGCGGAAATCTCTGCCAAAAAGCTCTCCAGCTATCTGCTGGCCAAGGGCAAGGGCCCGATCGTCAAGGAACGCCGCATGACCCAGTACTGGCAGTTGGATGAAGAGCCCCTCGAATCCCGCAAGTATTGGCAGGATGCCTTGGATTACATCGGCGAAGAAGTCAAGGTTCAGGACTATTACTACAAGAACCAGACGACTAAACTGTCGACAGAAGAAGTAAAAGACGATAAATAATTTTCGGCTTTTGAACTGATTCTCCGGTTCTCCGCAAATTGCGGAGGGCCGGTTCGGCGGAATTGGAGGATTTTTCAGTTCCGCCGAACCGGTTTTAAGAGTTGGGTAATGTATAAAAGTTTGTGAAACTGAATTGTTGGATCATATCATTTATGACTATAAAAACACGCAGGTTTGGATTTATCAAAAATGCCCAAAAACATCGTAAGCCTCCGGTGGATACAGCGTACTTTGATTTTTCACAAACTTCAAGACAAAAACAAGAATAAGGTTGCGAAAGAGTAGAATATGCGTTTCCGTCCTTGCATAGATTTGCACAATAATAAGGTTAAACAGATAGTCGGCGGCTCCCTGCGGGATGATGGAGCTGGTTTGCGTACTAATTTTGAAAGTCAGTACGATTCAGCTTATTACGCAAAAATGTACCAGAAAGATGGTTTAACGGGTGGCCATGTGATCATGCTGGGCCCCGGCAACGAAGAAGCCGCATTGCTGGCGTTGTCAAGTTACCCCCAGGGGTTGCAGCTTGGCGGCGGCATCAACCCCGGCAACGCCCGGAAATATCTGGATGCGGGGGCGGCACAAGTGATCGTAACCAGTTATCTGATCGAAGACAGCGACTTCTCCATGCGGCGGCTGGATGCACTTATGAATGTGGTCAAGCCCGAAGAATTGGTTATAGATTTAAGCTGCCGGAAAACTGCTGAAGGCAAATATCTGGTGGTATTCGACCGGTGGCAGAAGTTCACCACTCTGGAGGTCAATGCCGCAACTTTGCAGAAATTGAGCCAATACTGCTGCGAATTTCTCATTCACGCTGTGGATATGGAAGGCAAGATGTCCGGAGTGGATGGCAATATAGTCAAACTGCTGGCAGATATATCACCCAATCCGTGCGTATATGCTGGCGGCATAAGCTCTTACGACGATATTGACCTCATCCGCCGTGAAGGCTCCGGCAAGATAGATTACACCGTAGGCAGTGCGTTGGATATTTTCGGCGGACACTTAAGCTACAACCAGATCGTTGCCTTGCCCAATTAAAATAACCGGGAGCTGACGCTATGTTCAACAACTGGGCGATCGAATTTGATTTTATTCATGCAACAGTGATCGTTCTGGTGCAGTGCTGTGTGCTTTTGCATATATTGATCACCAAGCACGAGAATCCACCGCAGGCGGCGTTCTGGCTGATACTGGTGGCGTTGCTGCCGGGGGCGGGACTGCTTTGCTATATATTCTTTGGCATTACCCACTTGGAACATGTGCATAATGTTATATTAAAGATTCGCTCCCGGCTCAATATTCCAACCAGCGGAAACACATTGAGTCTGGCAGAGATGCAGCGTTCTTTGCAAAATTTTCAGCTAAAAGGCGAAGAATCTTTGCAGAAAAATTCCCTGATGCTGGATCGGCTTTTTCCGGAAAACCCTGCCTTGGAAGGCAATACTTTGGAAATGCTGCAAGATGGAACGGCAGTTTATCCCCGGATGCTGGAAGATATAAAACATGCCCAAAAGTGCATCCGGCTGCAATCCTATATACTTAACAGCGATGAAGTGGGCAAAGCCTTTATCGAAGCGTTGGCAGAACGGGCGGCTGCGGGGGTGGATGTAAAGGTGCTGTTCGACAGTCTGGGGAGCTTCAAGAGCTATTTTTCACTATATTTCCGGCGGGAGCTTCGTAAACAGAGCCGCAACTTTCATATTAAGGCATTTTCGCCGGTAAACCTGCTGGCCCCGTGGAAATTTCAGCTGCGTAATCACCGGAAACTGCTGGTGGTCGATGGCAAAATTGCCTATGTGGGCGGCGTAAATATTTCTGCTGAAAACGAGCGGCTCAAGCGGGTGCCGCCTTCACGCTATATACACGATCTGCACTGCCGCATAACCGGCCCGGCGGTTGCTCAACTTACTATGAGTTTTCTGACCGATTACCTTTATACTGCCCGCCATGACCGCAAGCCGTCAGCCGCGGTTCCGGGGGATTGCACATTGCCGCTGAAAACCGGCGAGGCGATCGTAAGAGTTATTCCCGGCGGACCCGGCAATGTCCGGGAAGGCACCCGCAAACTCTTTTTTGCGGCGGCGGCACTGGCACAAAAAGAGTTGTGGATCTTAACGCCATACTTTGTGCCGGGCAGGGATTATGTGGAAACTTTGTGTATGGCAGCAGCCAGAGGCGTGGATGTGCGGATCGTGGTTCCGGCAAAAAACAACCACTTTTATGTGGATTGTGCGGCACAGAATTTTTATCATAAACTCCACGCTGCCGGAGTTACCATCTATGAAAAGCTGGGGTATTTCTCCCACACCAAAGCCTTGCTGGTGGATGGCGAATGGGGCTTTATGGGCTCCAGCAACTGCGACAGCCGCAGCTTTTATCTGAACTTTGAATTGGATATAGTTTTTGAAAAATCCAACTTTGTTACCGATATGCAAAGACAGTTCAACGAAGAATTCGCCGGAGCCCGCAAACTGACCGGCTACCGCTTGCAGCATGTCCCCAAACTCCGCAAACTGATAAACAGCATAGCCGCCCTGTTTACCCCGGTATTGTAAAGGCTCCCATGTCTCCCTTTTTCAAAACTTGCTTCAACGCCAGATATGTTTATCAATCTATGTTGGGAACAGAATGTTTATTTTATAATAATGAAATACAATACTTGCTTTGCAATATGGTCAGGCAGGGTAAAAATGACCAATATGACTGTACCGAAGAAAAAAGGGCATTGCAATCTTCAGTAAGATTTTGCAACGCCCTTGTGTTTAAATGTGAAAAATTATTCTACATTGTTGGTCAAAACTACGCTTTTGCCGTCGGCAAGGTTGCGGACAACGGTTTTGACTTTGCCCGCTGCCATGTTGACTGCGGCAATGTCGTCGATGACCAGTTTGCCGTTGGCATCGGTGGTGTAAAAGTCGCTCTTGGGCAGACGGTTGCCCTTGGCATCGGTCATGGTGATCTCCAGCGGGATATACGCCTTGACCGGGTTGTTGTTTTTATCAGTTACTTGCACCGTTAAAGTATATTTTTCGCCCCGCTTTGCCATGGTCTGAACCACATTGGTCTGGGCAATGGCTTTATCCAGCAAAAGCACCAAAGCTCCGTCGGCGGGGGCAATATCCACGCTGTAAGTAACATTTTTGCCGCTGCGTTTAAGGTTTATCGCCTTATGCTTGACCAAATCGTAAGCAGCTTGAGCATTGCTCTTTACTGTGACTGTTCCGGAGTTGGGCAGACCCTTTTCCATAAGCCGCTTCCACTGCCCGAGATAGTCGCCGAAGGTACGCTTGTCGTTGATGGCAAAGACGTAATCGGCTCCGGGAATACCCCGGCGGTAAAGCACGATATCCTGATTGCTGGCACTCATGGGCGAGGTGTAAACTTCTTTGAGCTTGGCGGCAATCTCTTTACCCAGAGCCTGCAACGCCTTTTTGCTGCCTGCCGGGTCGGTGGAACGGCGGGCAACGGACTTGATACGCAAATCCACCATCAAAGCGGGGGTGGTGTATTCGTCGCCAACAAGGATCACGCCTTTTTTCTGCAATTGCTGCAACTTGGCAAGCACATCTTTGGTAAGGACTTCCGCACCGGGGATGAAAAGCACTTTGGGCAGAACCTTGACCCGGTCTTTGGTAAAGTGTTCTTCATAATAGATTTTAGGCTGCAAATGTGCCCACTGCAACGCCAGATGCAAGTCGGCAGCCCACTTGTTGCTCCAGCCCTGGGCAAACAAGCCGGGGGAGTACAAGCTGGCGGTGTAGCTTTCCAGGATCGCAATTTCAGGTGTGTATTCCGGAACAGTTTTCAAAACCGGCCCCAGCGGTTTCACAAGATAGTTCATCACCTTCTTGAATTCCGCCTTGGTCTGGCTGTTGGTGTAGCGGTAGGAGTGATTTTCGGGAGCAAAGAGCGAGCCGCTGCCGTGGTACATGATCGCATCCAACCGGCGGGAGAGCTTGCTCCACAACGCCACGCGGAAAATATCCGGCGGAATAGTCACAAACCGGGCCTTGCCTTCTCTGGCAAGCCATTCCGGGGGATCATCCACCTTGACATTCATGGGGGCAACCTGACTGCGGTAGCAGATGATCTGGGTCATGCTGGAAATTTTCTGACCGGGGTTGCCGTCCGCCATAGCAGCGACTTCGTCCGTAGCTTGAGCGATTTTAATGGGGTCAGGATAAGCGTAAGTCCACTGGCCCAGCATATCCACATTGCCGCCGGAACCCCACAGCGGCGGAACCCGCACTGCCGGATCGTAAAAGGTGTTGAAATCTTTGCGTTTGATATTTTTGTGCAAAGTATCGTGCAAAAGCGTGTGCATGGGGTTCCAGCCGTCGCCCTCACGCCAGAACCAGCGGTAAAAAACCAGTTCGGGGTCTTTTTCGTCCACGATCCGATCCCACGGAAAGTTGGGGGTGCTTTTGTGGGAAACGGGGTATTTGCCGGTAACTTTTTTGGGTATATCGTACCCGGCATACTTTTTGAAATTTGCCGGTTCGGTGCCGCCGAAAGAGGGGTTGGAGCTGTCCCGGACTTCGCTGTTGAGCAAAACGAATTTCCAGCCGGGGTGATCGCCGATGACTTTGGCAATGCTTTCAGCAGCGGCGGCAAAGTCGGCACGGGCTCCCGGGTTGGAGGCTTCCAGATTAGCTCTGCCGTAAGGTTTGCCTTGCCGGTTGGTACGCAAATAGCGTTTGGGCAGCAGGAACCGGTATTTGGTAACGACCGAACTGTAAGCATACAAGCCCAGCCGCATGTGCCGGTCAAGCCGGTTGATAAGATCCGGCCGCATGGCGTTGCTTGCCAAACCACGGATGGGGAAAATGCCCACACTCTGATGGGTAAAACCCACATCTTTGACCCAAAGTGGATTCTGACCGCCCCACAAGATGACCGGCAGAGCATTCCCCGGTTCCGGTACAACAGTTACAGTAAAAGACCCGGCAGCGATCTCCTTGCCCGCACTGTTGCGGACAGTAAATGTTGCCGGGTAGTCTTTTTCCAACAAATATTTATTCAGCTCAAAACTTACATCGACCGAGCTGTTTGCCGGAATCAGATCAACTTTTTTTTTTGCCGGTGCAAGACCGGCTATACTCATTTCAACAGTCACATCCTTGAGTGCGGTCAACGAGGCGTTCTGCACCTTTGCCACTGCCACCGGAGTTTCGCCCCGTTCAAATACCTTACGGTGCATGGCACTGGGCACTACGGAAACCGGCGTGAATTCAGCTTCTTTGATAATTACTTTTTTGATGCTGCCGCCAAAAGGATAATAGTTGGAGCCATGCCGGTCGCCAATGGTAGTAGGCAGATTAGCCGGAGCCAGACTGCCCGCCGGAACGATACATTCGCCGACATTTTCGCCATCCAGAGTAAAGACCACTTTGCCAGTGGCAGTAAAGAGCATTTTCAGGTTATAGAATTTATCAAGTTCCAGCGTCAGATCCCGGCTGTAAACTTCCACACTGGTTTTGCCGAAGCCGAAAGCTGCGGCAGCACGGTATTTATTGCCGCCGCGGGGCTGGAGATTGACCATAAAACCGGAATGGCGGGGCATATCTTTAACGCCATTGCCCGGACGGGCAACATATTTGTTGTCAATGATCATAGAGGGGTTGCTTCTGTAACGCTTGAACTTGCTGCTCAAAGCGAATTCAGCTTCCAGTTCAAAAGCTCTTGAGGGGGTGTTGACTGCATCGATTTCTTTGGTGGTGATACCGCCGGGAGCGGCGAAGTTTTCGGTCATAACAGTTACAGCACCATCTGCAACTTTGGTACTTTTGCCCCGGACAAACATATTTTCATAAGTAGCCGGATCGCTGAAATCCCAGTTTGCCAACACGGTTCCGGGTTTGACCGAGCGGTCTTTAAGGTCGCCGATGGCAACTCTGTGCAAAGTGCCATTCATGGGCTGGAAACTGGAACCGATGCGGTTGCCGAAAGCGGTCAGATTCACCGGCAAAACAATATTTCCGGCAGGCACCGCCACACGGCTGATAAGTTTGCCATCCAGATAGTATGCAACCTGTCCGGCGGCATTGAAATCAAATTCAAAGTGATGCTTTTTGCCGATTTTTATCGGCATGACATTGCTGTAAACTTCCACACTCTTTTCGCCGAAACCGAAGGCTGTATAAGCCCGATAGCCTTTGCCGTATGCCCGCAAAACCACCGAAAAACCTTTGTGATACTTCTGCTGTTTGGCATTGGGCAGAGTAATATATTTATTGTCAAAAACATAGCGGTAGACCTGCCCCTTCGGAGCGGCATCCAAAGTAAAATCCGCTTCAAAGGTAAATGCACCTTCGGGGGTGAACTCTTTAAGTATCTTTTTGCTGGTTACCGCCTGATTTGTACCTTTGCCCGCCGTGGTCAAGCCCTTTTCAGAGAGAACGGCTTGCCCCCGCAGCTGTAACGGCAAATTTTTGGTGAGGAGATCTTTTTGCGTAAAATCCACCTCGACTTTAGCGGCATTTACCCAAAGGCCGCCAAGCAGCAGCAACGCAAACAGTGCTGTTGAAAAAAGTTTTTTCATCGTGTTGCCTTTCTTATTATTATGGTTATTATTTAAGAATTTCTATTTTGATCGGGTGAGTTATGCCGCCGGCGTTGGCTACATCGCCAATACGCACTGCCAGCACATTTTCTTTGCCCCAGACCACCTCTTTGGTGCAATCTACGGCAAAAGGCTTGCCCACCCCGGCTTGTCCCTGATCGTGGCAGCCGAGATATTTACCGTTGAGCCACACCCAGGCGGATTCGTCCACGCCGCCGAAGCTGATTTCAACTGCGGTATGATCCATCTTTTTGGGCATAGTGAATTTTATGCGGTACCAGGCAATGCCGTCAAAATCGTCCACGCCCTGAAATTCCCAGTAGCCCATATCCATTTTACGCCACTTTTTATCGTTGAAACGCACATTGAAGTACCCTCTGCGGTGGCCATCCTGACGGGGGTCAGTGGCAAACTTCCAGCCTTTAGTGGGCAGATTCAATGTTTTGACCACTACTACTTCGTGGTCCCAGGTGTGGTCGTTGCGGATAAGTTTGATTTCCCGCTGGAAAGGCCATGAGGCTTTGACCGCTATATGCCGTATATCGGGAGTTTTAGCGTTGGCAGCAACTTTTTCCAGCAAAGGCTGAACCTTTTCCGGAGCTTGTTTTGCCAGCCCGGCCAGAGCTTCGGCGGCGGTATACTGCACAGATGCATCGTTGTCATCAATAGCTTTGGCGAGCTGATCTATGGCTTTTACTCCATCGGCTTTGACCAGCAAATAAAGAGCGTAGCGGCGGATCTCCGGATCATTGTCACCCAGATATTGCCGGAAACTTGCCGGATTTTTTTCAATTGCAGCACGGAACGCCTGCCGTTTTTTGATCTCGCTGTTTGCCAGCAGCGTTGCCGCACAGACCATAAGCAGCAAAGCAGTTGCCAAAAGTTTTAATTTCATCAGTTTTCTCCCAAATTTATAATATAGTTTATTGTTTGCATACAAATAAGTTGCTGTTGTTGGACAGCAACTTACATATTATAACATCAAATTACCCGATTTGCAATTTTTCTTCGGTAATCAAGTGCCTGAAAATCTGCCTTTTACTGGTCGACCGCCACCGGGGCAAATCCTTTGATGGTCGGGTGGCCGTAAAACGCTTTACTGGTTCCCGGTCTGTTTACATACCCGGCAGACCCCATACTTTTGCCATTGAGCAAGGTATCCACCGTCAGTGATTCCGCATGACCATCCAAAAAGAGCATGTTGCATATACCGCCTGTCGGCGTGGGCGATGTGTCAGCTTGCTTGCGGGGATCTCCGGCTCCGTGGCGGAAACTTAACATGGCAGTATAAGAAAAGCTGAATCCGGCAGGATGGGCGTTATCGCCAATAGCGTGTACTGCCGAGGGGTCTTCGAACTGGTGGGTTTTAAAAAGATACCCGCGCCCCAGCGAACCATTTTTACTCATGCCGATATTGCCCATAACATAGACATTGGAGGCATAGTGCGAGTAACTGAATTCATTATAGTCATTTGTATAACTGCCGGGAGTTCTGGCTTCTCCCGGGCAAAGCAGTACTGAATTGGGACCGCCCTTTTTATTGTAGAAACTTATGCCGTAGGGGGCACCATTTGCCGGAGCAAGTATGCCGTACCATTTTATATCAGTATTAGCTTTTCCGCCGCGGCCGGGGCAGACCCAGTCATCGTGTTCCCCCGAGTACATAGTCATAGCTGTACCGATCTGTTTAAGGTTGGCTATACAGCCGGAACTTTTAGCAGAACTGCGGGCAGCGGATAAAGCGGGCAAAAGCATCGCCGCCAAAATGGCTATAATGGCAATGACTACCAGGAGTTCTATTAAGGTGAAGCAGTACTGCTTCACCTGTCCATGGACAGGTGAAGACCCATCGTTGTTGCCATCAGCATGATTACAGCAAAGATGTGATCTTTTTACCAGCAGTTCGATCAAAGTGAAAATTCTTACACTGTCAGATGATTTTTTCTTCGACATTTGTTTCCCTTTCGTTAAAGGTTTTGATTTCAGAATTTTACGACAATAAACTTACCGGCGTACTCTCCCAACTCGATCGTTCCTTTGTTGACAAACTCCACTTCGCTGTCATCAATGGGGTTATAAACTTTTGCCGAAGCAAATTTGCCGGTCATGGTGATTTTTGTACTCTGTTTACTTTTTACGCTGTTCAAAAGCACGATAAACAGCCCCTTATCATTTTTGTAATAACTGATTTTCACATTATTGTTGCTGCCGGTGATCCCGGCTGGGTTGGATTTTTCCCAATAACCGTGGAAAGCGGCTTTTTCCAGACCGAAATCATTGATTTTGTTCATGCACGCCATCTTGACTTTATCGTTGATCCAGCTGGGGTAAAGCATATTTTTGTGGGCAAAAGCCAACGCCACATTGTGGGCGGCAAGCACCGGACTGTTGACTTTATCCACCTGCCGGTACTGGGGCAGGAACATGCGGTCGGGACCCATATTTACTGCATTTTCAAACCGGAATTCGTTCAAAGTAAGGAAGTCCAGCACATAATCGTTTTGCATACACTGTGCCCGGTACTGTTCGCCCATAAGCGCCACATCGGTAAAGGGCATGGAAGTACATCCCTGCTGGGCTCCCATGTGAGTAATGGTAAAGAAATCCTTATTGACACTCTTGCCGGTCAGGTAAACTCTTTCGTGAAACTTGCGGACTTCAAATGTGGGGTGCATACTTACACCATTTTTGCTGTAAAGGTCGGAGCCGTAGCAGTCGTAATAGAAACCGCCCCACGGAAATTTCTTGAGGTAATTATACATCATATAGCAATACAAATCGTGCCAGAGCATTGCCCGCGGATCACACTTGCGCATCTTGGCGTTGGGTTCATTTTTCCACGCTTTAAGGTTGTAGTAGCGGGCGGGATAACCGGTCCACTCTTTTTCAAAGTAGCGGAACTCGGGCATAAAATCAGTAATGTAGAACGGGATCTGATAAAGAGTCATTACGCTGCCTTCAGGCATACTTGAAAGCTGATGCTGCGTAAGTTTATCATCTCTGCTGGCGGGCAATCCGCAATACGCCATGGATTTCATACTGCTCATTACATCAAAGTTGCGGTATTTCTTTCCGGCACGAAAACGCAGTTTCTTCCAATAATCCCCCGCCGGACGGGTGGGGTATGCACAAATGGCAAATTCCATTTTATGAGATTTACCTTTGAGCTGCAAGGGCTTATTGACCAAGCTCATAACAAATTCGCCATTGATATTACCAGAAGTAACCACATTTTCAAAGTTGTCCCCGGCAGGGTAAAGCATAGGTGCATACCAGATCAAGCCGCGATCAACTGTCCCGAAAATCACTTCGTGGTAACGGTGTTTGGTGGTGTAGGATTTTTTGGTGGTCAAGTCCACTGCACCCACATCTGACCAGCTGGCATCGGCACGGTGGATAAATTCGGCTTCGTTCAAGGTGTAATTTACCTTGAAATCGTTGATAGTATTGGATTTGCCGTCAAACACAATTCCGTAGCGGACAAATCCGATATAGTCGATTTGCATATCAAGTTTGCCGCTCCATCCTTCGCCCTTAACCGGAACGGTTGCCGAAGTACGGGCTTTGCCGAAGTTCCACTTTATTTTGCCCGCCGCCTGAACAGCTTTGCCGTTGACAGCAAGAGTAAGCGGCTTTTTCAAAAGTTTATTACCGTCTTTGTCAGTGATTTGAGCTATTCCCAGAGCGGGTGTAAAATCAAATTTACCGTTCCAAGTCTGCACACTACTGCCGGTAAGAGTCAAATCTTTCCACGGAGCAGGAGCTGCTGCACTATCGGCAATTTCGCCAATTTTGTTGTTTGCCCAGTAAGGATTTTTGTAAATACCATAACGCCGGGGCGTGGTACTCATAACTTTACCGGACTTCAAATGCACATCGGCTTTGATGCGGTATTCGCCGTCGGCAAATTCATTTACGCTGATTGTCAAAGGTTTGTAGCTTTTATCTTCAATAACTTTAACCGTTTTGCCGGATTTATCAGTAATTGTAAAAACAGTTTTGGCAACGCTGTCTTCACCCAGATCGCCCAGCACCGGACAAGCTATGGTCATAGTCTTTTGCGATGGTTCAAAACTTTGACGCATTTCGGGGCCGACGGAGCCTTCTTCAAACTTCAGCTGGTCAATGCAGATTTCTGCTTCTTGGGGGAAATGCCGCAAGTTGAACCAGATATCCAGCTTTTCTGTCTTTGCCGGAGTAGTGAAGTCAAATACCAGTTCCTGCCACTCGCCGTTGGTGAACCACACCGACTTGCGGGGCTGCCCAAGCACTTTGCCCTTTTTATCGTAGCAAGTAAACATAAACAGCTTGATACCGCTTTTAAAGTGCTTGGTGGTCTTGATCCAACAGCTGAAACGGTAGTTGCGGTCGCCGGTAACGGTGAGGTTTTCGATCTTAAAGGGGTACTGCATTTTTTTGCCGTCGCCATTGATCTGCAAAAAGGATTCACCGGCTTTGGCTTTTTTCCACTCCATGACCACCTTGGCACTTTTGCCGAGAATGTAGTGTTCAAAGTGCTGCTGACCGAGGAACACCCAGTTGTCAAAAATCGTATCCAGCTTGCGGGCATTGAAAAAGTTTTTATCGCCTGCCGTGGGTGCCCAGCGGAAGTTGTCGATAATAATATGCTCGCTTGCCGGTACTTTGATAAAACGGATCACCATTTCTCCCCACACTGCCCCTTCCGGAGCAACAGCCGTTATCTGCCGGTGTTTCCATTCGCCCCGGGTGGGAGCAAGCGAGAAACTTTTGGTATTTTTTGGGTTGACAACTTTTTTATCGTTGGCAAAGTTGACCATTACCACCGCTGCACCGTTGCCCGGGAGCCCCAATTTGGCACTGGCAGCATAAGCAAAACTCATGCCGTATTCTTTGCCCGGTTCAACTTTGAACCAATAGCTGTAACCGTATTGGGCGCCTTTGCCGTTACCGGTGATTTTCAAAGCACCGATGCCATCCTGCCCGCCGGGCTTGATCAATTCCGCCCCGGTACGCAGTTTGCCGTTGATGGGCATTTTGTCAAAAAGTTCAAACATTCCGGCAGATGCCGTAGCACTTACACCGGCAGCCAGCAAGGCCGCCAACAATTTTCTGTTGTTCAACATATATCAATTCTCCTTTGTAAGATCATAAAATCCACGAACCCGGTTATCGTTGCCGGTAGTGATTTGTGTAACATTTTTCACAACTTGCACCGAACCGTCGCCGCAGCATACATTGCCAAGAGTTTTATTTTGGTGACAATTATTGATCGTAGTGTAACCGGCTTTATATCCACGGTTTTTAGTGGGGCTCAGATAGATGCGTGTGCTGTAAATTTCGCTGCGTTCTGAAAACACACCTGTATCAGAAGGGTTGTCCAATTTACCGGTGGTACAGGCAAATGAATTTCCATCTTTATCCGGCGAGGTCATCAAACCGTTGTAAGCATAGTTGCTGCCGCCGAAGGCACCGTTGAAATCATCCATATTGGTTGCCGGATTGATTTCCGCACTGGGACAATACATCATATTGCGGTTGCCCACATAATCCACCAGCTGATTGTTCCACCAGGTATTTTTGTAACCGGCACCCCAATTTTGAAACGCTTTAATGTAATATAGATAACCTCCGCAGTCAGTGTTGCCGGCAGCCAAACCGCTTTTGCCGGGGCTGTTCGGGAAATGATCCTGCTGATCGCTGGCGTACAGATGTAATGCCAAACCCATTTGTTTCATATTAGAGGAGCATTGAGCCATTTTTGCCGACTCTCTGGCTGAAGAAAGTGCCGGCAGCAGCATCGCTGCAAGAATAGCAATTATCGCTATAACGACCAACAATTCTATCAATGTAAAATCATTCTGATTTACACATCCGGTTCCAGACAAAACTTTTGCTTTTCTCATCAAATCCATCCTCTTTACTTGCATTTTTTAAGCTCTCGTTTCAATACTGCTATCATTTAACTGATGATGTATTCATCGCCCCAATTGCCGGAACTTTGCCGCACGAGCAAATGTGGTTTGATAAATTCATTTTTTTCTTCAACACCAAAAATCAGATTGATCAGTTTTTTTACCGCCAATGCCCCTTCTTCCCGCATGGGCTGATGCACCGTAGTCAGAGTCGGCACCGAAAAGCGGCTCTGCTGTTTATCGTCGTTGCCCACCAGCAGCACCCGCTCTCCGGGCGTTATCCCCAGATGTGCCAAATGGATAAGTACATTAAGTGCATGCACATCCCGGTCGGCGTAAATGCCTACTTTTTCATTACCTGCAACGGCATTTTTCAACGCTTCGGGTTTATCAAAAGAACTTACTTCAATGCCTTTTTCTGCTAAAAACTCCTGAAAACCTTTCAAACGGTGCCGGAACGGCTGACCGGGTAAATAGGTGAAATAAAACTTCCGGCAGCCCTGTTCGTACAAATGCTGTGCCGCCAATCTGCCGCCATAAGCATCGTCCATAATAAGTTGAGTTATGGAGCTGTATTCATCTTCCAGCATACCTTTAGCTGAATTGGTATTGGCATTGAGCAATACCAGCGTTTTCCGGCGTTGAGCGTAAATTTTCAGCATATCTTTAAGATCGTCTGAAAGCGCCAGCGACGGGAAGGATATGACCCCGCTGTGACTGCTGTCATCCAGATTACTGAAAAAATTCCGGAAGTCTTCAGTCATGCTGCCTTGAAAAAAGGTCACCGGAAAATTTTCCCGCCTTGCCGCTTCCGAAATACCATACATCAAATCTGCCGTCAGACGGTCGCTGGTCAGCGGCATAAAGCAGTAGATCGTGGCATTGCCTTTGCGCCCCATAAATGAAGCCTGCCGGTTGGGAACATAATTCATGCGTTCCGCAGTCTTGCGGATAAGCTCCCGGGTTTCCTGCTTAACTTTGGCGTTCTGTTCCGGGTTGGGACTCAATGCCCGGGAAACTACCGAAACATTCAACTTTACCTCACGGGCTATATCTGATAAACTTACCATACTTTACTCCGTAAGAATATTTTTTATTTTATCAAGCAGCAAATCACTTATACCGCATTGATAGAGATAATTGGTTACTTGAGTTTGCACGCTTTCGCCGGGAGCAAAGGTTTGCAACTTCTTTTCAAACGCCTGCCACACTGTTGACCAGCGTATCCGCTCGCCGGAAACTGACAGGTTGCTGAATTCGTAATCGGTAAGCAAATCTTCGTAACTCATCCCCAGCATAGCTCCCAGCAGAAAAGCCAGCGTACCGGTGCGGTCGCCGCCGCCCTGACAGTGAAAGTACACGGGATAAACCAGTTTATCAGCAAGCAAGATAAATATTTTGCGAATTTGCTCCATAGCTTCCGCAGAAAAAATCCCTTCTTCCTGCCAGGTGGCATATGCTGTGGAAGGAATCTTACAGTAAAGCATATTGGAGGATTGAAAAAAGTCTTCACCATCAGCCCGCAGATCCAGTTCGGTTTTTATTTTCAATGCCTTAAAAAGTTTTTCGCCTTCGGCATTGATCCCGCAACCGTGGGGCAGAACTGTCCATGGTTCAAACTGCGCTCCACGATAGAGCATGTTGAATTTATAGCGTTTTCCATTGTTTAAGTGCCAGCCGCCGCAATCACGAACATTACTTACATTGGGTACACTTATGACCCGGGGCAGCTCCATTGCTATTGAAAAACTGCGAATCTCTGAAACAATTTCACCGCATTGGATTTGGAAATAATATCTTTTACCCGGCAGAAGATTATAAACCCGGCAATCGTTTATGCCTGTATAGATCGCTGCTTTGCTCAAATTTGCATTTTCGCTGATAGCCAGCACTGCCCTGCCCGCAGCTTTCCAGCGAAATCTTACCGGCATGGAGCAAGAAAAATCCATTTTATTGGGAGTTGGATCGGCTTCATGCGGCACAAAACGACTGGCAGATTCAAAGAACGCCAGCTGTTCCGGAGCATGGAGAAAAACAGTTTCTCCGGCTTCAGGAGCAATCAATTCTATTATCTGTGTACTTTGTTCCATTATTTATTTTCCATCTCACAAAAAAACAACCCCTTGTTTTTGTCTTAAACAAGTATACTATAAAACTAAATAAAAGTCAAGTAAAAAAAATAAAAAAACTCTGAATTTTACCAGCTGACGATTGTAAAAGTAAACGCACACCCCAGATCTCTTGCAGTTCTTGCATTTTATTTTATTGCAGATTTGTTGCATTACACACAATACTGGTGTAAATTACTCCCATGTATGATCAATACCAGTAAAAAACAAAAAAAAGTCAGGATAAAATCAAGATGAAAAAATTTTCTGTCGGATTATTTTCAGCAATGCTTGCCGGTTGGTCATTGTCAGCCAATACGCCATTTACTGTAACCAATCAGGAAGATTTGCAAATCTCCTGGAGAGGTAAACCGTTAGTGATCGGCGAAAAATTCAACTATCTGGAGCAAAACGGTTTTGCCGGTTCAGAAAAACGCAATGAAAAAATCGGCAAACACGATGTAATAAATCACTTCGGCGAAAAGAACCAGCTTGCTTACCGGCGGGAAATTGCCGTAAAAGATGGCGGTAAGGAAGTTGAAATATCTTTTCAGCTCTTCGTTCCGGCATACACGCCGGGGGCAAATGGCAAAGCTAAAACCTATACCGTAAAATTCAACTATGCAGACTTTGCCAACTGGAAATACACTGCGGTCTGCGACAGGGTATCCCGCGCCCAGCATATTTCAGGCGTAATGCCGGAAAATCCGAAAGACGGCAACATACTTAAAACCGGCATCCAACACGCTCTCTCAATCCGGCAGATCGCCTTGGAATCCCCAGACGGCAAAAAGAAAATTGTCATCGACTGCAGTCCGGAAGGGGTCAACGATTTTTACAGCGATTATCCGCCCAACGGTATATTGAGTTTGTGGGGATTCCAGAAGCAGGGCAGAGAACTGCATATCATTCTGGGGTACGCCCCCAGATTTTACGGCGGCTCCAACACCGGCAAGATGCAGATATATGAAGGCACTGCTGCTGATTACGACCGGCGCCACGCCGTCCGCCGTTACAGTTATTTTTCGGAACTCAAACCTGATCGCCAGTACAGTGTGGCAGCTGAAAATCCCGGCGAGATCTACACCAATATCGGTACTATGGAGTACAACGGAGCCCGCAAAGCCGGATGGGAAGATGCAAGTAATATAACCGTAATAAGCAAGCACCCCACTGGAGCTGTTTACAGTGCGGCTAAATCGGATAAACCTGCAACATTCACCATGAGCCGCCTCCGCAGCGGCATGCACCTGATAAGTTTTCTGGTACCAGCTTATGATAAACCGGTAAACGCTATGAATATAGCCATAAACGGCAAAGAATTTATCAAAAATCTTAAAGCCAACCCCAATACCGTTACTACCATTTCCATACCCTGCTGGATCGAAAACGGCGAAGCTGCCATCACCTTTTCCGGCGATTGGCAGATTTCGACGGTCAACGATCAGCTTTTACAGGCTTCTGCCGAAGATTTCTCCTTCCGCCGGGGGTTCTGGGTCAGTCATAAAGGGCCGCACCCGGCAGTAATGTTCCAGAGCGGGCACTACCTTACCGAACCACGCTATAATGTAAATATCGCAAGTTATCCCCTGCCCGTGCCCGGCAAGGAGATGACAGGTAAACGCAAAGCGCTCACCTATCCTACCAGTCACGCCAAGTTTCAACCCGGCAAAGACTGGCGGTACGGCGCTATGCTGGGCAGCTGGGGCACCAGCAACAACGGGTCCTTTGCTGAATTTGCCGCACCCGGAGCCGTTGAACGGCGTATTTTGGAATTGAAAAAGGATAAGATAGATGCCGTGATCATCAACGGATTGCTTTCCCGCCACACCTATCCGCATCACATTGACCGGGTGGAAAAAATGGTTGCCCGGATCGTTGCCGAAGGGCATAAACACAATATGAAGTTTATCGACCACTGGGATTTTTCGCTTTTGTGGCAGTGCGACAGCGGCTTCCGGGTAATGACCGAAAGAATGGATCAACTGCAATACACGGTCGATGCAGCTCTGCCTGCCCGGGGTATCTGCCCCAGCAATCCGGTTACCCGCAGAGTATTTTTTGATTCAGTCCTGCGGCACATAAAAGCTACCAATATTGACGGGCTTATGGTCGATGAAGTGAGTTTTCACGGCAAAAACTTCTGCGGCTGTGCCTGGTGCCGCATCAAATTCACGCAGGATACCAACTGGGTGCTCCCCGCTGACGAAACCAACAAGCATATGTTTAACGAAAGTTCAGCTTTGTGGCGTACCTGGATAGCGTGGCGGATGAAAGCCATCGGAGATTTCTGGGTGGCATTACGCAACGAAATAAAATCGGTCAAACCCGATCTGGTCTTTATCGGTTACACCACCCATTACGGTATGTATTCTTATTACGCCAGCAAAGGCATGGGCAGCAGCATGGAACAGTTTGCCCGGGCATGGGATTTTGTGGGTACGGAAATAATGAGCCGCAACATCTTTGCCAGTTACCGCAGCGTGGCTTGTTTCCGGAAAATGAAAAACATGTATAAAAATGTTTACGGACTGCCGGTATTCGGCTTAGTTTACAGCGATTCGCTGAACTGGGATATAATGTATTTCGGCTGGGCAATGAACAACCTCAACGCCCAAACCACCTGGGAGATGAGCGGGGTACATTGTCCCGAAGGCAAACCCAACTACCGGTTGTTTGATACAGCTGCCGGGAATATGGATAAAACTGCCAGCCGGAGTGCAGCCCAAATCGCCATGCTCTTTTCCAATTACAGCCGCGACTGCAACAAAAGTGCCTCTGCCGAACCGGATGTGATGGGTTTTT
The DNA here is from genome assembly GCA_045585955.1 of Victivallaceae bacterium. Taxonomy (GTDB): domain Bacteria; phylum Verrucomicrobiota; class Lentisphaeria; order Victivallales; family Victivallaceae; genus SIG78. The sequence continues at coordinate 60,286 of JAZMZK010000085.1, read as the reverse complement.
CGCAGGTTATGAACCTCAAGCACATTCCCCACGAATTCATTTTTGAAGAAGGTTTGACTCCTGAAATACTCGGCAAATATAAGGTATTGTTTGTCAACAACGCTACTGCCATGCGTGAAAGCGATGTTAAACTTATCCGCAAGTTTGTGGAAAATGGCGGAACGGTCTATTTATCGAACTTTGCCGGATTTTATAATGAGATCGCACAAAAACATAAAGCGTGGCCGGTAGGCAAATATCTGTTGGATAACTCGCAATACAGCAAAAGTTCCAGCAGCAAATTTTCTTTTGTCCGCAGCAAAGCTGACGGCAAAACCATTTTCAATGGCGGCGGCTATTATGTGCAGTACAAATATTCACCGAAACTTCAGGTGATTTGGGAGCTGGTGCTGGCCAATAAAAAAACTGTCCCCGGCTTGCTCTGTCACAAATTGGGTAAAGGCAAAGTCTATTTTTCGCCGGCAGCTTTCGGCAACCGCTCGGCGGCATACGAAGTAACCAGCAAAAAACCGTTCAAATTTGCTTACAGCAGAGAAAATGACGATCTGGTAATGCAGATCATCCGGCAGGTTGCAGCCGATCACTTTGTCTGGCAGACTGAAAATGTTCCGGAACAAGTTATAACTTCGCTTTACACAGTTAAGAACAAGAGTTTGGCGGCACACTTCCTTAATGCCACAAAATCCAATTATAAAAAAGGCGACATCGTGCCGTCGGTACCGCCCAAAAACATTTTTGAGCCCATCAAAGAAACCATGAGTTTCACTGTAAAGCACCCCGGTAAAACTGCCTATGCAGTATCGCCGGATTTCCCCGGCAGAAAAGCCTTGAAGCTTGAACGCAAGGGCGAATTTGCCAAAGTGGTGATTCCCGGCAGTACTTTAAGCGGATATATGATAGTTTATGTGGAATAATCAAATCAAGGAGAGGTTATGAAAAAACTTTTATCAGCATTGTGTGCAGCATTGGCCCTGTCTTTCTGTCCGGGGGCAACCTTGGATGTCAACGGTTCTTTTGCTAAAGTTGAGAAAAAAACCGGATTGCCATCCTACTGGAAACTCAATACCTGGAAAGGTTATCAGCCACTTGCCCAGTGGGAACTGCTTACAGAAAAAAGCGGCAAAGTGCTGCATGTATTTAATGTTAAAGGCAAAAGCGGGTTCGGTTTGCACTGCAACCGTTACTTTGAAGCTGCTGCCGGTGATGAGATAGTTATTTCAGCCGAAGTAAAAGGCAAAGGCACCGGATCTTTTGGGTTGCAGCTGCGGGATGCCAAGGGTAATCACCGGGGGCAGACCAATAAGGGCGGATTTTTTACGTTATCCCCGGATTGGAAAAAAGTTCTGCTGAAAATCAAAGTAATCAATAACTCCAAAGGCGAAACCAAAAAAATCACCATTACCCTTTCTGGAGCTAAAGGTTCGGAGCTTTTTGTCCGCAATATCGCTATAAGCAGCGATGTAAGCGACATTGCCGGTTCTGCCCCCTTCCCCCGGGAGTGGCAGCTCTTTGCCCCGGTCGCAGCGGATCTGGCTGTAAAAACTAATGCTGTGCCCGCAAAACTCGGCAATGTATCCGGTCAACGCTCACTCATTACCGGATCGCGGAACACGCTGGATTTTTCCGGATTTTTCCCCAAACGCCAACTGCGCAATACCGGATGGGCGTTTGCAGAAATGAATGTATCTGCGGCCGAAAATCACACTTTCGGCGTAGGTGCTGATTACTTTTTTGCCTTCTATGTCAACGGCAAAAAGGTGCTGGATACGCTTAAAAGCGGCAACGCTGTGGGCAATCCGCCGCACTTCAACAACTATCTGGTAACGGTTCCATTAAAAAAAGGTAAAAACATTCTGGCGGTCAAGTTCCAAAGCGGCAGCGGCAAAAATGCACATCTCTGTATTGGCGGAGCCAACGACCTGCGTGGACTTGCCAGCTCTATGGCGATCACCCGCACGCTGGAAAAAGATGATTACGAAAGCTCTGCCGACCGCCCCAGCAGCCCCGTTATCATCAACGACATAGTTTCCCCCGGCTGGCTGACCAAATCCAATCAGGCAGTTTATTCTGCCGGGACTGTCACTTTAAGCAAACAAACCGGCAATCTTCCTCCCGCGGGTAGCGATATTTATCTGGCAGCCGGAGTCAGAGTGCAGACTTTCAAAGGCAAAAAAGCTGAATTCAAACTGGGCAATACCGCAGCTGTTCTCACTCCCGACGGCAAAAACTGGCAGCTGGCTCTTTGTTACAACAATAAAATTCTCAAAAGTATCGCTCTACCCGCCACTGCATTGCCCGGAGATTTGATCGTGGCAAGCAAAAGCGATGCAGTGAACTGCACACTGACCAGTTTGGGCGACAGCAAAGTCAGATCCATGACAGCCAATATTCCGGTCAAAGAAAAAAGCCAGCTCAAATTCGCCATCAGTAGCATTGGCAAAGACTCCAAACTTACCATTGACAATTACTTTTTCGGCTTTGCTTCTCCGGAAACCAAAAGCAGCAATGTACCGTTCAAACTTGATATTGCCCCGGAATTCGACCCGCTGAAAGCCGGTTGGAAGATGGTTTGGAACGATGAGTTTGATGGCGAGAAAGTCGATTTGGTCAACAAGTGGTTCATCCCCAGCTGGACAAAAAGTGCCAAACCGGAATATCTGGTGCTGAAAGATGGTTTGCTCCGGCTGCGCTGCGAAATGAAACCCGGCGAAAAACGCCCACGCACTGTGGGCATCCGCAGCCGTCAGATGTTCCAGTTCGGCTATTTTGAAGCCAAAGTGCGTTTTACTCAACACCCCGGCTGGTGGGCTGCTTTCTGGCTGCTTGCCAACGGCGGCTCCATGACCACTGCCGGCGGCTGCGAAATGGATGTGTTTGAAGACTACGCCACCCGCCGTGCCGACCGGATGATCGCCAATAACTACCATGCCTTTATGGGCAAAAAAATCAAGAGTTACGGCTACACCTTCACCCTGCCGGGGAGTCTGGATGACTTTTATGTGATCGGCTGCAAGTGGACACCCTTTGAAGTTTCCATCTACCTCAACGGCAAGCTGGTCAAATCCAGCGCCTCCCACAGTCCGTGGCAGAGCTTGACTTACGATGCCATGCACCACGCATTCCCCACCTCGCCCAACCGGGTGATCATCAGCGGTCAGTGCGGTAACTCCGGCGGCAAAGCCAAAGCACCCTTTGTGGAAGAATATCTGGTGGATTATGTAAGAGTTTACGCTTATCCGCAAGATGACCTGCCCCAACTGGCGTGGAAGAGCCGTCCGGCAGACGATATAGTCAAAACCGGTACGATTCTGAAATTTGCCGCCGATGTCAAACCCGCTGCCAAGAGCAAAAGCCCCATTACCGGAGTATATCTCTTTGACAACGGGTATCTGGTTGATTATAAAAACAAGGCTCCCTATAACTTTGATTTGCCGCTGACTCAAGAGCGTTACGATATGTGTGCCTGGGGCAGAGCAGGCAAAAGTACCGCTGCCCCCCGATTGGATGGCTATGCTCATTCTTTCCAGCTGGCAACACAGGATGCCGCCGGGAAAATCGCCATCACCCCGCCCATGCACATTCTTGCCATCGACAAAGAAAGCACGCCTTACAAGAGCAAAGCTGCCGTCATCCCCGGCACCATCAAAGCTGTGGAATTTGATGAAGGCGGTAGAAATGTGAGTAATTTCAATGCCGCAAGCAGCAGAGAGTTCAACCGCAAACGCGTCTATATTGTTCAAGACGGCAGCTGGCTGCGTTATACAGTAGATGTAAAAAATGCCGGTAAATACAAAGCTGTTCTCAAGCGGAACAAAGTCCGGGATATAACCCGGGGCACCAACTTTTACCCCGATATGCAGCTGGTGCTGTTTGTCAACAATAAAATCGCCGGTACTTTCCAGTGCAAAGAGGGCGATACAGAAACAGTTCTGGAAAACATCCACCTCCCCGCAGGCAAAGTCAAACTGACCATTATGCCGCTGGGGGGCAACGAAATGTGCCCGAATGTTATAGAGTTTATAAAACTCTGAAATATAAAAAAATCCGCCGGAAATAAAACAACAGATCCGGCGGATTTTTTTCAATAAAATAATATGTTTGCCCGGCAGCCCACAATCGACCTTCAAGGATTTTCCGGCCAGTCATGCTTGGGGTATCGACCTTTAAGCTCGTTGCGGACAAGTTTGTAAGAGCCTGTCCAAAAGTTGCCGATGTCGGATGTGGTCTGCACCGGGCGCCCGGCCGGACTTAACAAAGTTATAGTAAGTTTGACTTTGCCATTGAGCAGTGCGGGGTGTTTTCTTACGCCGAAAAAGTGCTGTAATTTACCGGCAAGAATTGGCGGTTCAGTGGTATAATCCACTTTGAACTCCCGGTTATTTTCCAGCCGGAGAGTTGCGGGGAGCAGCCGGGCAAGTTCCTGCTGCTGCCGATAGTCAAGAAGTGAGTAAACCGCATTGTGCCAATCAATATTTTTCAACATATTTTTGCTGAACTTTTCCGGCAGAAAGCTGTAAAACAATTCTTCGATATGCTCAAGGATATACTCATCACTCAACAGCGGCAAATCGTTGCTGCAACCGTATTTATGGATAAACTCCAACTTGCTTTGCAGCTTTTTTACACTTTCCGGCATACGCAGCATACTTAAACCGTTGCGGCGAACTGTTTCCGCCAAAGCATGAGCCAGATCGCTGCGTTCCGGGGCGACACAGCGAACTTTGTTCAATACCAATGCACCGAATTTACGCAAAGAGTTGCACTCGATCGTCAATTCAGCTGAGTCGATTTTCAGCTGGACTTCCGTTTTGAATCGCTCCGGCAAATATTCTTCCAGCTCCCAGAGTTCCACGCCGGTTGCCAGTTGGATAAGAGCATTTTCCGGGCGGTCGTCCAACTCTAAAGCCACAATGAATTCATTACCGGCAACATTGACCATTTCCCGGAATTCAGCAGCTTTACCACTGGCAAGCAGGTATTTAAGCTCGCCCAAGTTGCCCCGCCGCCGTGCCACCCGTTCCGGGAAAGCAATCGCCAGCAACGCGCCGACAGAGAGTTGGGCGTTATCACAATATTCAGTATTCAAACGCCGGGCAACTTGCAAAGCGAGCTGTTCAGCTTGAAAAAACCTTTTGTCGCTATCTGTAACACTCAACATATCACTTATATTGGTGTATGAATTACGCCGCATATCCACAGCATCCAGCAATGCCGCCAGTTTTATGCCGGTTTTTGCCATCTTAAGTTTGATCGCTGTTGCCGCCAAATGGCTGGTGCGGATACTCAACGAACACTTATGGATCGTTTTACCATGAGCTGTTATACAACCATTGCGGTCAAGAGCATTTATGCTCTGCAAATATTTTTTTGCCGACTGCCACGAACTTTCCGGCGGTCTTTCCATGAATTTAAGCTTATCAGGCTCATTTACCCCCCATGCCGCCAACTCCAACACCAGCTGGGTCAAATCGCTGTAACTTATTTCTCCCGGGCGGAGCAGTTCACGCTTGCTGTGCTCTATTTCGCTCCACAAGCGATACGCCACTCCGGGAGCAGTCCGCCCTGCCCGGCCTGAACGCTGATCGGCGGCGGCTTGCGAAATAGGTACCGTTTCCAGCCGGGACAAGCCATTATTGACATTATAGCGTGATTGTTTGGTAAAACCGCAATCAACCACAATATTTACGCCGTCAATGGTCAAGCTGCTTTCGGCAATAGCAGTAGCCAAAACGATCTTGCGGCAACCCGCCGGAGCCGGTTCAATGGCTTTCCGCTGCAAAGCGTTATCCAATCTGCCATACAGTGGAACAATGTAGCTATCCGGCGACACAATACGCTTTTTCAGCAACTCTTCGCAAGTTCTTATCTCCCCTTCCCCCGGCAGAAAAGCCAGAATACTGCCGGAATTTTCACGGTATGCCTGTGTAACAGTGTTAGCAACACTTTCGCTTAAAGTAATATCTGTGCGGCGGGGCAAATAGTTTATATCCACCGGGTAAGAGCGTCCCAAACTTTCTATAACCGGAGCGTGGTCAAGAAGTTCAGAAGTTTTAGAGCAGTCAATGGTTGCCGACATGGCAAGGATCCGCAAATCATCCCGCAACGCTTCGCAAGCATCCAACGCCAAAGCCAACGCCAAATCGGATTGTAAACTGCGTTCATGGAATTCGTCAAAGATGATCAATCCCACATCCTCAAGCAGCGGGTCATGCTGGATTTGTGCTGTAAGCATACCTTCGGTAACAACTTCGATCCGGGTAGAGGCAGAAACCTTGCGGTCAAGCCGCATGCGGTAGCCCACCAGCGAACCCAATTCGCACCCCAGATTGTGTGACAACTGATTGGCAGCAGCGTAAGCGGCGATCCGGCGGGGTTCCAGCATAATGATCTTACGGCCAGCCAACCACGGTTCGTTTAAGAGCAGCAGCGGCAGTACCGTACTTTTCCCCGAACCGGTAGGCGAACTTAATACTGCTTTTTTGTGTTCCGCAAGAGCCTGACGAACTTTATCGGCAACCTGCGTTACCGGGTATACGGATAGATCGGGTATATTCATCAAATAAGTTTGCTCAAAGCCGACAAAGTTTTTTCAGTAGCTCCGGAGTGTTCGGAAATTGCCGCAAACGCCTTATTGCCAAGTTCGTTACGCAAATCGTCATTATTGAGCAATTCAGCTAAAACGCCAGTTAATTCGCTATCGGCAGAAACTGTTTTAATGGCATTTTTGCCGGTAAGCACCTGCATTAAAAAGCGGAAATTACGCAACACGCTCCCCGTAATAATAGCTTTTTTCAGCAAAGCCGGTTCAATAAGGTTATGCCCCTCATCGTGCCCGGCAAGGCTTTTACCCATGATCACGATGTCGGCTGCTTTCATAAATTTAAGCATCTCGCCGGTGGTATCTGCCAGCAGACAGAGGATTTTTTCTCCGACTTTATCGCCATTACTGCGGCGGGCAGTACCGATTTCCAGCTTTGCCATAGCTTGCATAACTTCTTCGCCTCGTTCAGCATGACGGGGGATCAGCACCAGCCGGAGCTTATCGTTAGCTTGATAAAGCTCTTTGAAGCTTGTACCGATCACTGCTTCTTCGCCGGGGTGCGTGCTGGCGCCCAGAATGACTTTATATTCGCCCTCACCAAAGTATTCAGCCAAATCCGCGGCTTGCAAATTATCCGGAACACTTTGATCAAACTTCAAATTGCCGCAATTCTGCACATTGGCATGGGGCGACACTTGCAGAAAACGCTCCTTATCGCCCTGACTTTGAGCTGCAATAACATCAAACTTCGCCAACAGCGGCGCAAAGAAAAATTTGAATCGATTGTATCCTTTTGCCGAATGATCCGAAAGCCGGGCATTGACCAACGCTGTTTTTACGCCCTGTTTTTTGGCCTGAACTATCAGATTGGGCCAAATCTCCGTTTCAAAAATCACCAGCATTTCCGGCTCAAGCATCCGCAAAACTTTTTTCACCATCCAGAGAAAATCCATGGGGCAGAATATGGCAGCAGCCCCCTCCGGCAGCTGTTTGCGAACCAATTCCTGACCGGTGGTGGTTCCTGTGGAAATAACAATAGGCAAATTGGGGTATTGATTGCGTAATTTTTTGCTCAAAGCCAAAGCTATAACGCTTTCGCCCACGCTTACCGCATGTATCCAAATACCGTTTTTATATGCTGCAAGCTCGATTTTCCGCTCTTTTTTATAACAGCCAAAGCGTTCACCGAAAGTCTTTTTCCATCCGGGTCTGCGCCAAAGTTTCCAAAGCAATCCCGGCACAAAAAAGATAAACCCCAGCGGCAAAACCAAATTGTAAAAAAACAGCAATATTTTCATTAGAGCAACTCCAAATCAAATGTTAAAAACTAACCGCCACATCGCCGGATATTCTGGTCGGCGGCAACATCAATTTAATTCCGGAAACGGCATCCCAATCCTGCTCGAAAGTCCGCAACAATAATGGATCGGTAGGCTCGCCCCAACAATTCAAATCAACTATTTTGACCGATTTATCATCGTTTTCCAGAAAAATATCTATCACCACATCTTTAAGCAGCAAATTGCTTTTTATATCTTCAAACCATTTGCAGACAGTACCATACAAATTTTCTTTGATTCCTTCCAAACGCCGGAAGTGCCGGATAAGATTGTACTGACTCATAGCCCGCAATTCGCCATCTTTTACAAAGAGCCGGAACTCCCGGGTGCGGTCGATCCTCACAAAAGGTTTGATCGCCAGATATTCCACATTGCCAGCTGCTGCTGCCTGCCGGACTTTAGCGGAGTTGGCAAGAAAATACCACGCACTTTCAGCAGAATGTACCGCACCGCGCTTGGCTTCAAAGCGTTCAGTATCAGTCGGCGAACACAAATCTGTGGAAATAAAGTAGTTATCCAGCGCTCCGCCGCGCATTACTTTCTTCAAACGGGCAATTACCGAATTTACCGCTTCACCATTACCGACCCCATCTGCAAGCAGTTTTATATCGTTTTCATTAAGCTTCAAAAAAACTGCGGGCATACTGTGCTCGCCCAATACGGGGTACCAATTCACGATCCGGCAAAAATCATCTTTCTGCATATATTTAATCCTTTACAACGATTTACCGACCTTCTTTCCGCCATTGCTGCTCCTGCCGCAGCCGTTCCAGACGGTTCATAATCACTATCAGATAAAAGGTCATACCCAATACATATATCATATTAAAACTCAAATATGGTAAACGCAAAGCTTCCGCCGCACTGCCAATGATCATAGGAGGAAACCCTGCATAGATAGCCAACACGATCATCTGCTTGAATGGCAACCGGTTAGGTCGATTCATATTCATTAAAAGCGTTACCACCGCAAACATACCTATATACAGAATAACTTCCAGCAATGTTTTGAACAAAAGCATACCGGCAACCCCAATAACTGCAACCAAATCAAACATAGCTTCCAGCTTTTTGGCAGTAAAAACTTCCTGTTCGCCTGCATCCAGTTTCAGCACGACTCGGGGTGTTTTTTTTAATTCTTCCAACAATGCACTCTTGCCGGAAAGCGGTGTACCGCCTGTTGTACCCAGCGGGTCAAATATTTGATTGGCAATAAATTTATCGACATGGGGGTTTTTCCACAGCAAAAATCTGCCGTCTGCACTCCACAGCAAGCCCTGTTTGCACTCCTGTTGGAAATTTTCCGGTAAAGCAGCATTTACCGGCAGATAAGTGACCGCCAGCGCCCCATGAAGCACAAATGAACGGGATTTTTCCGGGTTCTTTCCGGGCTCTATGCGTTCTCTGGTACAAACAATCCCCTGACAGTTTTCCTCCAATATTTCCAGCGAATTGTGCAAGGATTTTTTCAAAACCGGAAAAACTCCAGCACCAATTATTGCTGCCGAAATTATCGACATCAAAAACAAGTGACAAACCGATCTGGCAAAACTCTGCTCCTTCAGGCGGTCAAATATTGCCAACCCGGCACAGCTGCCGAATAATGCCCGGAAAAAATTGGTTTTCATTCCTTGATTTCCCGCTGAAATTTAAACTTTTTGCCCCGCCGTTCTAAAGCAGCAAGCTCATCCGCAACCGTTGCTTTTACCTCATCGGTCAGGCGGTCTGTAAATACGAATCCGTTAAGATGGTCAACTTCGTGCTGAATACATCTGGCAAGCAACCCGCCGCACTCAAATTCAAAACTTGCCCCGGTAAGATCCTGTGCCCGGACTTTGATCAAGCGCGGCCGTATTACAGAAGCATAAATCTCCGGAACAGAAAGACATCCTTCATCGTAAGGTTCTGTTTCCTCACCGAAGCCGATGATTTCCGGATTTACCAACGCCAGCGGCATCTGGGGCAGCAGCTGTATTTCGCCGGGAGTAGGTGGATTCCCCATGCTGCTTTGCGGCACATCAATAACGATCAATCGTTTATGAACCCCAATTTGTACGGCAGCCAAACCTATACCGTTAAGCACATGCATTGCCCGGATCATATATTTGGCAAGCTCAACAAGTTCACGGTCAAAAACAGTTACCGGTTCGGATGCTTTTTTCAAACTTTCATTACCGTAAGTTTGAAGCATATATTTTTTTCGTTTGATAAATCCCATTTATTACAACTCCGGAGCCTGATACACAACCAGCCCCCCGGCAGTTTAAATCATTACCGGAGAGCGTTGTTTATGAATTGTGATTTGCCGGAGAAAAAATATACACTTCTCCGGCAATATGATATTTCTTATTTTCTCGGCTGGGGGCCAACAAAGCCTGCCGGATTTTTATCAGCCTTTTTATCGGCAGCAATTTCAGCAGCTTTCTTATTGGCAGCAGCTTTTTCGCTGGCAGCTTCATCTACATCCTGCTTTTCTTCAGCCTCTGCTTCTGCTTCAGCAGCAGCTTCCGCAAGTGCCAGATAACGATCAACTTCCTCTTGATCTGCTACTCCGGCAACATTATCCTGCATACCCTGTTTGGCAAGCACTTCCAAGGTTACTGCCGCACCGCTGACCTGTTCAAAGCCACGACCGAGGTTGTTCACATTAGCAGCAGCTTCCAACTGGGCACGAGCTTTCTGCACATTGGCAAGAGCCTGCACCAGAGTACCTTCTGCCGAAACCACATTTCGCTGAGCTTCATTCAAACGCACGATTTCCGCCTGCCCGGCATCGTATTCGGCCTGCACCAGATCGCGCTGTTCAAACACCAATTTCCTGATGGCAAAGTAAAGGTTGGCCTGTTTGATATTTACATCATAATTTGCATATGCAGTACGCACATCATTGACGACATTCAACCACGCTTGTGCAGTTGAAAATTCTGCAACAGCCAAATTGGCCCTGGCTTCACGAACTGCATTATAGCGCTGGAACCCATTAAAAATAACCCATTCAGCAGTAACACCGTAACTCAAAGCCTGAGTATCGGTACTGCGGCTGTACCCCCCCTGACTGGCAGCAGTACTGCCATGATAGATGGTTTTGCTGCCGGTAAGCGAATAAGATGCACTGGCCGTGATTTCGGGCGAATAAGCACTGTAAGTCTGATAGAGCTGATACTCACTGATCTTGAGCTGTTCACGATAACTCTTGAGGTCAGGTCGGTTGGCAAGAGCCATATCCAGATAAGTATCAACACTCAACAAAAGTGATTCGCTCTCGTACTTGATTTCCGGGAACTTGATCGTATCCGGGATCGTTCCTTCAGGGTAGCCCATCAGAGCAGCCAGAGTATAAAGAGCTGTTGAGTAGTTATATTCAGCAGTCAAACGGTTGGAGTCAGCCTGATTGACCTGGATCTGGAAGTTAAGCACATCCGAAAGCGGCACTGCACCATACTGATGTTTGATTTCAGTTTCCCGCAGGTTTTTCAGCTGAAAGCTCATATCTTCCAAAGCAATACGCCGGTTTTCATTTGCCAGCAATATATCGTAGTATGCCTGGGCGACCGCCAACAAAAGCTGACGGCGGGCGTTATCGTTCAAAGCCACGGCACTGGAATAGCTATGCTTGGCAGCCATGATGCCGAATTCCCGGCTCAAACCGTCGAACAACACCCAACTTGCAGAGATATTACCGGAAAAAGTGCTGTTGTAATTTTCATTCGGATTAGTTGACCGGTTTGCCATGGACCCCTGCTGGGATTTATAATCAGTGATCCCGCCCTCCCAGCCGGCACTCATGGTAAAAGTCGGCGAATAAGAGGCAAAAGACTTGTAATAACGCATTTTAGCTGCGTTTACAGAGTGATAGGCAGAAATATAATTGGGGTTATTCAACAATGCTATTTTCTGGGCATCTTCCAATGTCAAAGTTTTGATCGAGCGCAGAATATTATCTGCCTGCGAGCGCTCCCGTTCACTGAAAGTGTCAAACTTGTAATCCCCGGCAGGCGGCGTGTAACCTCTGCCGCAACCTGTCGCACTTACTGCCAGCAAACCGCAACAGGCGATCGCAGGCAACCAACGCAAGTGAGTGTGTTTCATTCTCGCTCAATCCTTATATTATATATAATGTAATATTGTTACAATACACTAAAAAGTTTATTTATTAAAGTAATTTAACACGATTTTCATTTTTTGCAAGTCTGTTTTTGACCGGGAAGTCACTTTTTTTTCAACAAAAATCAAACATTTTACCATATTCCACCCTCTCTGCGCCGCCATGATGGAACAAAAAGTTGTATACCTGGAGAGAGTAGCGATAAAAATTTTATTTTTTTTATTTTACTGTATTGAAATTTTCGGCTTGAGGTGTATTTTAAATGCAGAGAAAAATCAACCTTTTTCCAAGTAAGGAAACAAAAAAAATGAAGCATACGCCAGAAACGGTCGTCCTGCTCGACTTTGGCTGTTCTGTCAGCCAGAAACTTGCCCGCGGTATCCGGGATAACAACATCTACACGATGGTTATGCCCAGAACCGTTCCGGTAAACCGGCTTCAGGAGGAAGCTCCGGTCGGTTTGATCATTTGTAAAGATGCCGAAGCTGTTGAACACGCCGAAGATCTCAAACGCTTTCAGGATACCGGGATCCCGGTGATGATCCTGGAAATTAAAGACAACAACACTGCCGATGCTGTTGCATCAGCAGTAAAATTCTGTACTGATACTTGCAAGTGTCAGGGATTGTGGAAGTTGGAAAACTTCATCGACGATGCAGTCAAAGATATTCAGGAACAGGTCGGCGACGGTACTGTGGTACTGGGGCTTTCCGGCGGGGTGGATTCCTCGGTAGTGGCAGCACTTATCCACAAAGCTATCGGCGACCGGTTGACTTGTGTATTTGTGAATCACGGTTTGCTGCGTAAGGGCGAAGAAGAACAGGTTCGGGAAGTTTTTGAACGCAACTTCAAAATGAATCTGGTTTGCGTAGATGCAGTAGACCGTTTCCTCGACAAACTTGCCGGAGTGGATGAACCGGAAAAGAAACGCAAAATTATCGGTAAGGAATTTATTGATGTCTTTGCCGAAGCTGCCAAGAAAGTCAACGCTCCTTTCCTCGGTCAGGGTACCATTTACCCCGATATTCTGGAAAGCATCTCCTTTGACGGCAATCCTGCCGGGGTGATCAAGAGCCATCACAATGTAGGCGGCTTGCCCGAAGACCTCAAATTCAAACTGGTTGAACCGGTGGAACGGCTTTTCAAAGATGAAGTCCGCAAAGTTGGTAAACTTCTGGGTTTGCCGCCGGAAATGCTTGACCGCCACCCCTTCCCCGGACCCTCGCTGGGTGTCCGGCATGTGGGAGCGATCAAGCGGGAAACTCTCGCCATGCTGCGGGAAGCCGATGCCATTGTTACTGAAGAACTCTACGCTTCAGGTTGGTATCACAAAACCTGGCAGACTTTCGCTATTTTTGTACCGGTCAAAACTGTGGGCATCCGCAACGGCTGCCGCAGTTACGATTATGTCATTGCCATACGCTCCATCAACAGTGTAGATGCAGTGACCGCCCAAGTGGTACACCTGCCGTGGGAACTGTTGGAAAAGATGTCTGACCGCATTGTCCATGAAGTTGACGGAGTCAACCGTGTGGTCTACGATATCACCGCCAAGCCCCCGGGGACCATTGAGTGGGAATAAGTTTTTGTGATTGAATAAATTGCAAAACAAAAAAATGCTGTCAAACTAAAAAAGTCTGACAGCATTTTTTTTGCAGTTTAAATATTTTCAAGCCAGCGTATTCAACTCTTTAAGTTTATCGATTATCAACTCCCGGACAAATGCCAGCGGAGTAAAGAATTTTTCAGAAAAGTCCACCGGTATATCCAGAGAAACACCGTCTGTAAAAAAAACAAACGACTGCATAAGTTCGTTCAAATCAGCCAAAGCATGTTTGAGCAAACTCCTCCGTAAAGCCAAAGTCCCGGCGGAATCTTCCGTATCAGCAAAATTGTATATTCTTGACAACAGCTTGCCGAAAGAGCAAGTTACAGTCAACACTTTCTGGTTATATTCACACCCAATATGAGCCGCAGCCAGCAAGTTCCACTCTACGACCAGTTTTTCGACTCGCCGGGCAGGCTCAAAGGAATTGCGACGGCGATTATCCATTGCTGAATTTTCATCGGGATCATCTTCCCACTGTTCCATTTCCAGTTTCAGAGTACGCAAAGGATCACTTACTCCGGTGGGCACCAATTCCGGCTGACTCATCAACCGTTTAAAGATCATATCCTCTTCGCCGGGCAAGTCAAGGCAGTTTTTCAAAGCACGAAAATACCCGGCAATACGCAATTCATCTTTGCGTATCTCCTTTGACCAGGTATATTCATCCCATTTTTCTCTGAAAGACCAATCCATCGTCCTACCCGATATTGCAAATATTTAATCAGCAGCTATTTCCAAACGGGGAGCATCCCCCCAAAGCCGTTCCAGTTCATACTTGGTTCGGGCTTCTTCATCCATAACATGGATCAGCACACTGCCAAAGTCGATAAGCACCCAGCCGCTGGTATGTTCGCCATCAACCGCCAAAGCCCGCCGCTGGAATTTCTCACGCACCACATCTTCCAAATGACCGACCAATGCTTTCAAATGGGGTACACTTGTAGCGGTAACGATCACAAAATAATCGGCAATACTGCTGATGTCACGCACATTCAAAGCCACCACATCGCTGCCGAGTTTTTCCAATGCCTGTTCGGCACAAAAGCGTGCCAGCTGTTCTTCTTTCTGATAATCAGCCATAATTAAACCTCTCTATTTTCAGCGGTACAAACCGTGTTTTTCTATATAACGGAGCACATCTTTGTTGATAATATGCTCTACATTTGCCCTTTTTGCCAATTCTTTTCGCAAATTAGTTGAAGATATTTCAATATATTCGCTTGGAATCAGACTTTTTTGCAATTTTTTATACAACTTTTCGCCCCAAAAATCTATTGGCAATTGAACCGCCCTGCTCTTTTCATCTTTACGGGGGAACGCCAATATGGTATATTTTTCTGCCAACTTGCGGGCGCAATACCATGTATGCAATTGTTCAAGACTGTCCTGACCGATCAAAAGTTGCAATTCACTGTCAGGATATTCGCTTTGCAGCGCCTCAAGCACTTTATAGGAATAGGAAGGATCAAAGCATTTTCTTGCTTCAATATCAGACACCTCACAACCGGGTATTCTGTCAGCAATCAGTTTGACCATCGCCAACCGGTGAGAAAAGTCACTCATCCGACCGGCCGCCTTGTGGGGTGGTGCCCAGCTGGGAACCCACAAAACAAGATCACTCACCCCCAATTCCAGAACCTTCCGGGCAAGCATTTCGTGCCCGGGGTGCGGGGGATCAAACGCACCGCCCAAAAAGGCGATGCGTTTTTTGCTGAAAGTTGTTTCACTCAACACAGTCAAGATCAGTTCTTGACCGGTTCAATGACATCAAAGCCGGTGAAAGGCCGCAGCACTTCAGGTACCACCACGGAGCCATCGGCACGCTGATTGTTTTCCAAAATGGCAATAGCGGCCCGGTCGGTCATAGCGGTTGCGCTGATGGTGTGAACAAACCCGCGTTCGTCGCCATCCTTGTAGCGGATGTTCAGACGACGGCTCTGAAATTCAGTCAAGTTGGTATTGCTGGTAACTTCCCGGTAAGCATCAAAACCGGCAAACCATGCTTCGATATCGTACTTTTTGTAACCGGGTGCGCCCAAGTCGCCAACGCAGACATTGACCACATGGTAGGGCAAACCAAGCTGCTGGAGCAAATATTCTTCATTTTCCAGACAGAACTCGTGGAACTTCACAGAATCCTGGGGTTTGCAGAAGATGATCTGCTCAACCTTGTGGAACTGGTGTACCCGGAAAATCCCCCGGCTGGCTTTACCATAGCTGCCGGATTCGGTACGGAAGCAGGGAGTGTAAGCTGTATAGCACAAGGGCAACTTTGCTCCATCCAGCACTTCGTCGGCATGGAAACCGACCAGAGTCTGTTCAGATGTACCGATCAAAGCCAGATCTTCATCTTTAAGAGCATAGGTCTGGTCGGCAAAGAACGGCAGATAACCGGTACCGAACAGAGTTTTTTCTTTGGCAAGACAGGGGGTCATAAAAAGCTGGAAACCACGGTTGACCAGTTCACGCTGGGTCCAGAAGAACAATGCCTGAACCAGCTGGGCACCCTTGCCTTTCCAGTAGTAGAAACCGCTCTGGGCAACTTTTGCACCACGCTGGGTATCAATAATATCCAGCATTTCGCCCAGTTCCTGATGATCCCGCACCTTAAAGTCAAACTGCGGAATAGTACCGACTTTACGCAGTTCAACATTATCGGCATCGGTCTGACCATCGGGCACATCATCTGCCAGCAAGTTGGGCAGAAATGCCGCCATAGCGTTCATTTTATCTTCCAGACGGTTCAAGTGACCTTCGCTGGCAGAGAGGCGTTCTTTAAGTTCACGCACCTGATCCCGGGCGGCGGGATTATCTTTGCACTCTTTGCTCAAGCGGTTGCGTTCCGAACGCATGTTTTCCACTTCGCCCAGTAAGTTGCGGTATTCCACATCCAAAGCAATAAGTGTATCAACATTTACGGCACTACCCCGGCGGGCGCAGTTCTTCTTAATCAGCTCCGGATTTTCCCGGAGAATTCTCAAATCAATCATTTTTCAACCTCAAAAATTCAAACCACATCAAAACTGGGGCATGGGATAATCGGCAGTGAAAGCCTTCACTTCTTCGCCCAGAGCCTTCAAACCTTCCACATCTTCACGCAAAGCCACGCCCCGTTCGATAAAGTCGGCGATTCTAACCATGGCATCTTCTTTCATGCCGCGGGTGGTCACTGCCGGTGTACCGATACGGATACCGCTGGTGACAAAAGGCTTTTCGGGGTCGAAGGGGATCATGTTCTTGTTGACCGTGATCCGGGCAATATCCAAAGCATTGGCAACCGCCTTCCCAGTGGCCTGTTTGGGACGCAGGTCAACCAGCATCAAATGGTTGTCAGTACCGCCGGAAACCATGCGGAAACCACGCTTGGTCAGTTCGTCAGCCAGCACTCTGGCATTGGTACGGACTTGCTTCTGATAAGCCTTGAACTCATCGGTCATGGCTTCGCCGAAGCAGATGGCTTTAGCGGCAATAACATGTTCCAGCGGACCGCCCTGCATACCGGGGAAGACTTTGGAGTTGATCGCTTTGATGTACTCTTCACGGCAGAGGATCAAACCGGCACGGGGGCCACGCAGCGTTTTGTGGGTGGTAGTAGTCACCACATCAGCGTAAGGCACCGGGCTGGGGTGTTCACCGGCAGCGACCAAACCTGCAATGTGCGCCATATCTACAAAGAGTTTGGCACCGACTTTGTCGGCAATTTCACGCAAACGGGGGAAATCAATGATCCGGGGATATGCACTGGCACCGGCAAGGATCATCTTGGGATTATTTTCCAACGCAAGGCGTTCGATTTCATCATAGTCGATCATTTCAGTTTCGGCACTTACACCGTAGGGTACGATGTTGTAGAGTTTACCGGAGAAGTTCAGCGGATGACCGTGAGTCAAATGCCCGCCGTGATCCAGACTCATGGAAAGCACTGTATCGCCGGGGTTGACCAATGCCATGTAAACTGCCTGGTTGGCAGAACTGCCGGAGTGGGGCTGAACATTGGCAGCTTCGGCACCGAAAAGTTTGCATGCCCGTTCGATGGCGAGGCTTTCGATTTCGTCAATAAATTCGCAGCCGTTGTAGTAGCGTTTGCCGGGATAACCTTCGGCATATTTGTTGGTCAGTACCGAACCTTGAGCAGCACGCACTGCACAGCTGGCAAAGTTTTCGGAAGCGATCAATTCAATACCGTCGGACTGACGAACGGCTTCTTTGTCAATGATCTTGGCGATTGCCGGATCAGCGTTGCGGATGGCGGCAATATCGTCGTAAGTAACTTTTTCCAGATTGGTCAGGCGGCGTGCGTGACGATCTTCACCGGAAAACTTGGTGGTCAAAAATGCACTTACGAGCTTCCAGCGGCAATCATCGGTCAGGTGGTCGCCGGAAAGAACTGCCACATTGGCACAGTTGTGCTGACGGGAAAGAGTCACGCTTTCAGCATCTTCACAAACAGCAGCACGCACGCCATGGTAACGGTTGGCGGCGATCGCCATACCGATACCGGAACGGCAGATCAGGATACCGGCATCAGCATCGCCGCGGGATACCATTTCGGCAACTGCTGCGGCAAAATCCGGATAATCGTCGGTCTTTTCCAAAGAATAAGCACCGCAGTCAACTACGGAGATATTGTTTGCCTTCAACTGGGCGATCAAAGCACTTTTGGCTTCAAACCCGCCGTGATCGGCTCCAACTGCAATGGTCAGGGGAGTACTCTTGGCTGCAAAGTCCTGAATTGAAAAACTCATTTTTCCATCCTTTTGTTTTGTTTGGTTCATATAATCAAAAGTTATTTTTTAATTGTTCAAAAAAAACTGCCGCGCGAATTGGCAAAAAACTCAATATTGCAGTAAATTATTAATACAACAATACACATACTATAATATACACCGCTTTTTACGGATTAAAACCTTTGAAAGTGATTTTTTATGACTAAAACTAAAAATTCTGCACTTTTAGATGCCTCAATATTCAATTTAAGCCAAGTTTATACCCTGCCGGAGGAAGTTTTGAGCCAATCCGACACTATGCCGGTGGAGTTGGATATGGGTTGCGGCAAGGGTTCTTTTACCACTGAACTTGCCAAACGCCACCCGGAGCGGATAATTCTGGCAGCGGATATGCTCTCCGGCAGACTGCGCAAACTGGTCAGCCGCAACATCCGGAATGATGTCAATAATATGCGGGTACTGAAAGCCGAAGCAAGAATGTTGATCGCCCGTTTGCTCCCCGACCGGTCACTTGACCGCATCCATATTCTCTGCCCTGATCCCTGGCCCAAAGACCGCCACAGCGGCAACCGGCTTTTGAGTTCCAACTTTATGACTCACATTCACCGGGTGCTGAAAGATGACGGCGTATGGCACTTTTCCACCGATGATCTGGAATATCTTGCCGCCGTGCGTCAGGCGGTCAAAGCCTCGCAACTCTTTAAAGATGAGCCGGAACGCTTGAGCGACATAGCCGATGTAAAGACTGACTTTGAAGTTATGTGGAACGAACAGGGTAAAGAAGTTTATCATCATGCCTGGGTAAAGCTCCCCCTGCCCGAAGTGACCATTGGTCATTAAGCAATATTTCAGCTGCAACAAGCCCGGTTCACAGGTTCAATCATTGATCCATGAACCGAGTTTTTTTTGCCAGAATTTGCGGCCCAAAAGCGAACTGCGCCCGGTAAGATCGATTATAAACAGCATCTTGTTGTAAAGAACTTTGCTTTTTTGAGTGCGCTTTTGAAAATCCCTGCCTTCAACCAACATTGCAGCAAAAGTTTCTGCCCGGTCTTCAACCTCGCTGGTTTGTGCGTAGTTGCTGACAAAATCATGCTTGAATTTGTACCCGGCATGTTTATAATAGCGTGCAAGTTTCCGCTGTTTTGCTGCAAAATCAGGCCGGTCAGGATAGTTTATGCCCCAATAACGGAATTTGCTGTTGTTCAAACCGGTCCAATCTTTGTTCTGGCGTTTCGGATCAAAAATATGAAACAATTCGTGAAAAATTATTTTTTCTGTTGCGCCCTGTGCCAAATACATGCAATCGCCTTTAGCCACACCGGCGCAAACCATACCGTTAAGTTTAAGATCCCGACAGATCACAACCTGTTTCAGACCGCTTTTTTTAACAAAGTTTGTTCCCAGCTCATCCAGCGCTGTAAAAAATGCCGTCAACTCTTTTTCAGCAGCTTTGACCGGCAGAGCAACGCCGGAAATGTTTGCCGGGAAACGCGCATCCTGCCTGATCTTGAACCGGTAGCGCTTGGCTGCCTTGCGGAAATCCCGACTGATCTTCACCTCATGTTCTGCACTGTAAACCGAGCCGAACAACACCAGCAAAGGCAAAAAAATTGTAACTGATCGCCAGAACAATATATTATTCTCCATTAAAAAAACACCGCAAATCTTTTTTAATGGACTTGCGGTGTTCCTTCAAGCATTATCAATCAAAAAGATCTTTGCCGAAGTTGATAAAAATCATTATCGGCAGCAAACCGTTTTTGTTGATATTTATAAAACCCAACTGAAATGATGCATTGTTTTGCGCGTTGTTCAAAAATCCGATCTGAACGCCGTTTTCAGCAGACTGATTATAAAATCCCCATTGGAGAGCAAACTCACCGTGCTGTTTGCGCAACATGTTGATAAAAGATATCTGCACGCCCTCCAAGCTGCGAGCGTAGTTAAATCCCAGCAAAGAAAACTGCAAACCATTCATCTTCTGAACATTGTTTCCGCAAAGCGCCAACGAAGCTCCTTCGGTATTTTTGTTGCCGATAACCGGTACTCCCAGACCAATACCCTCAATATTCTGTTCTGTACTGTCAAACCATACTCCCAAACCAAAACCATCTCCGGCAGCGGCATTGAACCAGCAGAAACCAGCCAACAAACAAGCCAACACAATTTTTTTCATTGTTCACCTCTGTTTTTATTGTTAAAATTCAGCAACCAGTGTACATGGCAGCTGGGTAATGGGTATCTTGGCAAAGTGTACAGTAAGTTTTACTTTACCTGCGGGCAGTTTATGCAGATTTGCCGGTTCGCAAACTGTGGAAATACCGCCCTCAAAAAGTTTGAGAAAAACTCCTTCCAAAGCGGTACTTTCGTATATATCAGAAACCAGCAGTTTGCAAGGTGTCTTTTTCAGCCACTCCACCGCATCCAAAGTCAGATAAACCGATCTTGGGGGTATATCAAAAGAGCTTACACTGCCCAGAGCGTTGATGATCACAGCTTGAGTATCCGGCACTCCGCCGTAAGATTTTTCCAGATCTTCAGCAGTTATGCCGCCGGGCTGCCCTGCCCGGTCAAAGCGGATCACAGCAGCACTCATATTGGTAAAATCCGCCAAGTCGCTGTTGGCACCGTTTACACCGTCATCGGTTTCTTTGATATGTCCGGGAAAGTCGATGTAGCTGCCCATCATCGTCGAGGTAGATATATTGTAAACCACCCCGGTATATTCGGTTTTATCCGACTTTAGAGCTACTTCCCGCTGCACGATTTCCGGCAGAACTTTTCTCCCCCGGAAATCGGCAGTCAAATCCACATAAGCCATTGTTTACCTTTCAGAAATTATGGCAAACCAAACCATCACGCAGCTTGGGTTCAAACCAAGTGGATTTGGGCGGCATGATCTCACCGGCATCGGCTATATCAATAAGCTGCCCCACGGTAGTAGGATACATGGAGAACGCCACAGCGTAATCGCCGGAATCCACCAGTTTTTCCAATTCGGCAGTTCCGCGGATGCCGCCGATAAAGTCAATAGCTTTGCTGGTGCGGGGGTCGTCGATCCCCAGAATGGGAGCCAGCACATTATCCTGCAAAACGCTTACATCCAGCCGTTCGATCACCCCCAAAATGGAAGCATCGAATTTAGGCGTAACAGTGTACCACTTTTTATTGAGATACATCTTGAATATACCGCCCTTTTCCGGAGATTTGGTGGAGCTTTCTTCCACGGTAAACTTTTCGGAAAGTTTTGCCATAAAGGCTTCTTCGCTCAAACCATTCAGAGTATGCACAGCCCGGTTGTAAGGCAGAATTTTCAACTGCGAAGCGGGGAACGCTGCCGCCAGAAAGTAGTTGTAATCTTCGCTGCCGGTATGATTGGGGTTTGCCGGAGCCGATTCTTTCATCGTGCGGGCAGCGGCGGCGCTGCGGTGATGCCCGTCAGCAATATAGAAGTAGTCGATAGCCGCAAAGAGTTCCGAGAGTTTTTCGCTGGTGGCAGCATCAACTCGCCACAATGTGTGACCGATACCATCGGGGGCAACAAAGTCAAAGAGCGGAGCTTTGGCACACTCTTCAGCAATCAATGCATCGATTTTTGCATCATCCTTATAAGTAAAGAAAGCCGGACCGGTGTGGGATTTAAGGGTCATCACATGGCGGGTACGGTCGTCTTCCTTATCCTGCCGGGTCTTTTCGTGCTTTTTGATGCGGTTTTCGGCATAGTCCACAGCGGAAGCAGCACCGAATACACCGGTTTGCACCTGTTCGCCCATTACCAGCTTGTAGATGTAAAGATGAGCTTCTTTATCCACTGTAAGGGGAGCTTCGGCAATGATCTTGTCAAAGTTTGCCTTGGCTTGGGCGTAGACTTCGTCCCGGTAAAGGTCGATACCTTTTTCCATGTCGATTTCGGGGCGGGATACATGCAGAAAGCTGTACGGATTGCCTTCGGCAAGCACCGCAGCTTCGGCACTGTTGACTACATCGTAGGGTACAGCTGCAACTTGAGCAGCACGCTCAACCGTGGGCACCATACCATGAAATGGTTTGAATACTGGCATAATATTTTCTCCTGTTGGTTATTTTTATATTTCCAAAGCTCCGACGATTTCGGAGACACTCTTGTAATTATGGCGTTTCAGATAATCTTCGATGCCGTCAATAACTTTCAATGGTGCATATGGGTCAGTAAAAGTTGCAGTACCTACCGCCACAGCTTTAGCTCCGGCAAGCATGAACTCCACAGCGTCGATACCGTTGCAGATACCGCCCATACCGATCACCGGGATCGTGACAGCTTTGCTGGCTTCGTAGACCATCCGCAATGCCACCGGCTTGACTGCCGGGCCGCTCAAACCGCCGGTGAGATTGGCGATTTTAGGTTTGCGGGTTTCGGCATTGATCGCCATACCGGTAAGGGTGTTGATCAAAGAAACCGCATCGGCACCGGCATCTTCGGCAGCCTTGGCAAAATCACCGATTTTAGTAACATTGGGGCTCAACTTGACGATCAGCGGCAATGTTGTGGACTTGCGGACGGCACTGATTACTTCGTTGAGCAGTTTTGTATCAGTACCAAATGCCACGCCGCCGGCTTTTACATTGGGGCAGGATATATTTACTTCCAAAGCGGTGATACCTTCCCGTTCTTCATCCATTCTGCGGGCTACTTCGCAATAATCGGCAATGCTTTTGCCCCAGATATTGACAATGACCGTTGCTCCGGTAGTCCGCAAAAAGGGCATGTAGTGGTCGCCGTGGAGAAACTTATCCACACCGGGGCCTTGCAAACCGATAGCGTTGAGCATACCGCTGGCAGTTTCCGCCACCCGGGGCGTGGGATTGCCGTTGCTGACAAAGGGAGCGATCCCCTTGACCACCACCGCACCGAGGCGGGATATATCGTAAAGCTGGTTATATTCGTAACCGTAACCGAAAGTCCCGGAAGCGGTCATCACCGGATTTTTCAACTTGAACTTGCCAAGATCCACACTCATATCAATTTTCATAATAGACCTCCCCGGCGGTAAAGACCGGCCCTTCGGAACAACTTCTGGCATAGCGGAATGTATCGCCATCTTTGACTTTTACTACACAGGCAAAACATGCCCCTACCCCGCAGCACATCACATGGTCAAGGCTCAACTCGCCATCGACCCTTCCGGCAGCGCAGAGCATTTTGCCCGCCGCCATCAACATAGGCGTGGGGCCGCAGGCGTAAAAGCGATATTTTTTGCCCGGTTCGGGATTTTTCAGCAAATCTTCCAGCAATACAGTTACAAAGCCTTGAGTACCCACCGAACCATCGTTGGTGGCGGCTCTCACTTCAGTACCCTGTGCTTGATAATCTTCCAAAAGGATCAAATCCGCATCGCCCCGGGCCCCTACCAGCAGTATACCTTTATTTTTAGCAAGTTTGCTGATCATAAACATTGCCGCCGTGCCGTAACCACCGGCAATCATCACCGGTATTTCGTCATCGGCTGGTATCTTGTAGCCGTTGCCCAATGGTCCCATAAGGTCGCAGACTGCACCGGGAGCAAGGGTACTTAATACTTCCGTACCGCTGCCGACGACTTTGTATGTTACCTGAACAGTACCATTCTCCGGATCGGTATTGTTGATGGAAAAAGGTCGGCGCAAAATATTGGCACTTTTTTGAGTTATCTGCACATGCACGAACTGACCGGGAACTGCTTTCCGGGCAATTTCAGGATCGTAAAAGACCACCTGATAATAGTCGCCTTTCAAACAGCGGTTGCTGATTATTTCGCCTGTTTTATACATTGTTTTATCTCCGTTAAAGTGATTTTTCACTGAATGCTTTCACTGCTTCGGGGGCATCTGCACTTACTGCCACAGAATCCTTGAATGCTATGCGGCTGCGGAAATCATTGCTGTACAACGCTATATCGGTAGCCACATAATACTCATTGACTTTTTCAAATCCGGTGATTTCCAGAATACGCTCCGGCTTGCAGTTCAGCACTCCTGCCGCAGCTTTTCCGAAAAACTCTGCCCGCATGGGGAAGAGATATTCACTGGCGATCCACACTCTGACCAGTTTGTTTTCCGGTGAACGCAGCACCAGTTTGCGGCATTTTAAGGTTTTATAAGATTCCGGAGCTTCTTCGGCAACTACCGGATAACTCAAAAAATCCATGGTCAGATCCCCGATCCGGAATCCCAATTTGTTCAAAAGACCGCCATCCTTGACATTGGCAGAACTTTTACCGGCGGCGGCATTGTGCAGCTTTTCAAAGCAATGTTCTTCGTTGTTATTCAAAAACAACTTTGCCTGTACTTTCTCTTTGCCGAAGCGGATAAGAAAACGCACCGGATAAAACTTTGCCCCTCCCTGATTGCGTTTAAGATGTGTAACCGTTCCCGCAAGGTCGGCAAAGCTGTTCTGCGAAGCCGAGCGGCTGCGTACCAGTTTCAGAAAAATTTCCGCTGCCGAATTGTTTTCTACCGCCGGCAGCACTGGCGACATGCAGAAAAACATCAATGCAAATACCGCAAAAACTCTCATTACTTGTTACCCTTTTCAGCAAAGATGATTTTCAAAGCATCGTCAATATTGCTTACCGGTTTGAACTCCAGCTGTTCACGGACATTTTCCGGGATCTCTTCCAGATCCTTGACATTTTCTTCCGGCATAACGATCGTCTTGACTCCGGAACGCAACGCTGCGATCACCTTTTCTTTAAGTCCGCCGATAGCCGTTACCTGACCACGCAAATTCACTTCGCCAGTCATAGCAAGTGCCGGAGCTGTGGACTTGTTTTTCAGCAGCGAATAAAGTGCCGATGTCATAGTTATCCCCGCCGACGGGCCGTCTTTGGGCGTTGCTCCATCGGGTACATGGATATGGAAATTGTTCTTTTCAAAGAGTTCGTAATCTATTCCCAGTTTGGCGGCACGGCTCTTGAGCAGAGTAAATGCCGCCTGGGCACTTTCCTGCATAACATCGCCCAGCTGCCCGGTAAGTTTAAGTTCGCCCTTGCCGGGAACCATCAAACTTTCCACCGTCAAGATAGCTCCGCCCACTGCGGTCCACGCCATACCGGTAGCACTGCCGACTGCCGGAGCTTTTATAGCACTGTCGATAAGATAACGCCGGGGGCCCAAAAGCTCGTGAACCATCTTGGCGGTAACATTTATGCGCTTGTTTTCTTCAATGGAGCCTTCCACCAGCTTCCGGGCAAGTTTCCGGCAAAGCGAGGCTATGTGCTGCTCAAGTTTACGCACCCCGGCTTCCCGCGTGTAGTGGTCGATGATCTCATCCACCGCTGCCATAGAGATATTGAACCAGCGGGCGGGCAAGCCATTTTCTTTCAGCTGCCGGGGCACCAGATAACGGCGGGCGATCTCCCGCTTTTCAAAACTGGTATAGCCGGGCAGAGTTATTACTTCCATACGGTCAAGCAGCGGTGCCGGAATAGCTTCCATAACATTGGCTGTGGCTATAAAAAAGACCTTGCTCAAATCCAGATCAAGTTCCAGATAGTGGTCGTTGAACGCCTTGTTCTGGGCTGGGTCAAGCACTTCCAGCAATGCTGAAGAGGGGTCGCCCCGGTGGTCGGCAGCAAGCTTATCTATTTCGTCGAGCATAAACACCGGGTTGGCGGTACCGGCTTTTTTCAAATTCTGCACGATCCTGCCGGGCATAGCTCCGATATAGGTACGGCGGTGCCCGCGGATCTCCGCTTCATCCCGCACACCGCCCAAAGCTATCCGCAAAAACTTGCGGTTGGTGGCCCGGGCAATGGATTCGCCCAGCGAAGTTTTGCCCACCCCGGGAGGACCAACCAGACAGAGGATGGGTGATTTCCGGTCAGGATTAAGTTTCATCACCGCCAGAAATTCCAATATGCGTTTTTTCACATCTTCCAAACCGTAATGATCTTCTTCCAGAACTTTTCCGGCTTTGAGCAAATCCAGATTGTCGTCGCTGTAAATACTCCACGGCACCGACAAGAGCCAATCTATATAGTTGTATGCTACATGATATTCCGGCGACATGGTCGGTATCAATTCCAACCGGGAGAGTTCTTTGCGGACAGTAGCTTCCACCTTTTCCGGCAGAGTCAGTTCCGCCAGGCGGTTTTCTATATCAATTATATCCGGGTTCCGGGAGTCTTCCCGCAGCTCTTCCTTGATCACCCGCAGCTGTTCCCGCAAAAAGTATTCCCGCTGGTTTTGCGACAGATTCTGATGCACTTCGCTTTGAATTCTTGCACCCAGCTGCATTACTTCCAATTCCCGGTTCAACACTTCCAGCAGAAAGGTCAAACGCTCTTCCACATCCAGCGACTGCAAAAACCAGATTTTTTCCGTGGGCAGTATACTCATGGAGTCAGCGATCAAATCTGTCACCTTGACCGGATTGGTCATGGTCGCCACGCCGTTACGCAACTCATCCGGGAAATTGGGCATGAATGCGGAAAATGCCTGAAACTGCTTGACCGCTTCGATGGCCATACCTTCAACGAGTTTTTCATCATTGATTTTATCGGTGGTCAGCGGAAAGTACGACGGTTCTTCCGCTCTTACCGGCGTGCGGAATTCACACCTTGCCAAACTCCGCAGCAGCAATCTTATACTGCCATCGGGGTAACTCATCAGTTTTACGATCCTTGCCCGGCAGCCGATCTGCGAAAGTTCTTTATCCTGCCAGCGGACAGTTCTTATGCGGCAATCCGGATGCCGCTTGACAAATTCCGGAAAATCTTCAGCCACTTCCTGAAAAAACGCCACCAGCCGGTTGCCGTCGTAAGCTTTACGCATCCTGTCAACAGCATCTTTTTCATCCACAAAGACCGGTGTAAGTACAAACGGAAAAAGCGACACGCCCCGCAAAGTGAGAAGCATTGCTCCTTCGTTTTTACCTACCGTATTCATATTGCTCATTACTGTAAAACTGTTTGCCATATAAAATAAATCCCACTTTCTGTTACAATTCCAAAACATGTTCCGGAGGAGTCAATATTTCCAGAACCTCCCCTGCCAGATACAGCGATCCGGCTATCACCGTCGGCAAACCATCCGACGGATTTTCAGCTGATAACTTATTCAAATACCCTGCAAGATCATCGACCTTGCGGCAATTTTCTATCCCCAGATCTTCAGCTTTGGAGCAAATATCATCCAACGATGCCGAAAGTCTGGCTTCTTCGGCAAATGCCACAGCACTCAACGATTTGGCCAAAGGTGCAATGATTTTCAAGCAGCCGGAGTAGTCCTTATCGGCAAACGCCCCGAAGATCCAATCAAACTTTTTGCCGGGGTACAACACTTTCAGCGTTTCCGTTAACGAAGTCAAGCCATCCGGATTATGACCGCCATCAAGAATAAATCTGCCAGCTTTAAGTGTTTCAATGCGGGCGGGCCAGCGGGTTTCGCTCAAAGCTTTACAACTCACATCGTTCCACAACTTCAAAACTTTCAATACCGATATGACCAGCTGGGCATTGCGTTGCTGCATCAAGCCGTTCATTTTAAGTTCAATAGTTTCGCCGCCGCAAGTAAATCGCTGATAATTTACCTGCATAAGAGATTTCTCATTTTCACTTAAAGGCGACAACTCCTTTGCCCGGTAAAATTCAGTATTGACCATTGCCGCTTTCAAGCGAATGACCTCTTCGGCTTCCAACGGCATTTGCCCCACCACCACCGGAGCATTGGTTTTGACGATGCCCGCTTTTTCACTGGCGATAGCCGCCACATTGTCGCCCAAAAACTTTTCGTGATCCAACGCTATATTGGTTATGGCACAAATCACCGGCTGCACTATATTGGTTGCATCCAATCTGCCGCCCATACCGGTTTCCCATACCACATAGTCGCATTTATGCTTGATAAAGCTCAACATTGCCATAGCGGTAACGGCTTCAAAATAAGTGGGCTGGCTGCCTTCGGCACGCATTTTTTCCACAGCAATATCCAGTTTTCCTGCAAGTTCCAGAAACTCTTCTTCGCTGATGGCTTTGCCGTTGATGCGGATCCGTTCGCAGGCACTTACCAAATGGGGCGACGAATAAAACCCCGTGGTAAAGCCGTTGCAGCGTAAAGCCTTCTCCAGCATTGCCCCGGTGGAACCTTTGCCATTGGTTCCGGCAAGATGGATAAACTTCAAATCATTAGGAAAAGCACCGCACAATTCAGTCAACCTTACGGTCTGTTCCAATCCAAGTTTTATACCGAAGCGGTGCAAACCGAAAAGCCAGCTGCACGCCTGGTCAAAATTCTCGATCATATAAACCTGAAAAACCTTTATACAAATCTCTGTTCAATCCCGTCGGATGGGCGACCAATCCGGCGAAGTTTGCGATATACTCATATTCAGCAATTTACGGGATACCCCGGTCTTGCTGTCCACAATATAGATTTCACTTTTTCTGCCAACTCTGCGCGATGCCGCCAGGTGCCGTGAATCCGGCGCCCAGGTGGGGGCTTCCCAATCCCCGGCAGGCAGATTTTTAATTACCCCGGTATCTACCCCTTTGGGGTCATAAATAGCAAGTTTATAGCTGCCGCCAACTTTAGCGGCATACGCCAATTTGCCATCCGGCGACCAGGAAGGTGTTACCGCTTCGCTGCCCACAGTGGGGACCCGCCGCATTTCGCCGCCATTGGCTCCAACCAAATAAAGTCCGGGGCGGCCGCTGCGGTCAGAAACAAAACAGATCGTTGTCCCGCCCGGGTGCCAGCAGGGCGATGCCTCCACCGCTTTGCTGTGGGTGATCCGGCGGCGATCGCGGCTGTTGAAAGCTTTCACATACAGCTCCACCTGCCGGTCAATACTCATTATCATAGCCAGATAATCCCCGGAAGGATGCACCGAAGCCCCCACATTCATACCGGGAAATCTGGTCAAACGGCGGGTTCTCCACGGATTGAGCATGGTTTCGCAAAGGTCTGTACCTGATGCTGAATAGCGGGTGTAAACAACCGAATTACCGTTGGGCATCCAAGCCGGTTCCACGCAGCTGTTTTTGTATGCTGTAACTTTGCGGATATTACCGCCATCAGTATCGCACACAAAAACCTCTTTCAATCCCCGTTGGGTTTCGGCGGTAAAAACCAGCTGACTGTCGCACAAACGCTGTTTGAACCTTGCATTGATAAGTTCATCGACCGCCCGGGCAGCAGCTCGGCGGGTATCGCCGGAATAAGTTATGTTCTTACGCAAAACCGGATTGGCTCCGAAGTAAAGCTGCATAACGATTTTCCCGTCGCCGCCGGTAAACTCCAGATCGTAGTCCGCCTGCCCCTTGACCACCCGGAACCAGCCGCAAGTGGCAAGATAACGGTAAAACGGTTCGCACAACTTGGGATCACCATTGATGCTTTTGAGCTGGATCGTTGGTTGTACAAAGGTATGCTGGGCAGATTTGTTGATTTCAATAACATTTGCCGCTTTTGCCGTAAATGCGGCAAAAAACGCAATGCAAAGCAATAATACCGGAGTTTTAATTTTCATAGCCAATACAGCCTCACTGTCTTATATTAAATCCGTTCCCGACGGTCGATCACCCGCTTGGCTTTACCTTCGCTGCGCTGGATCGTCTGGGGAGCAACCAGTTTTACTTTTACCCGCAAACCGATGGTGTGTTCGATGGCACTGGCAAGTTTCTTCTGCATTTCTTCCATGGTGCTGATGGTGTCGGAGAAGATCTTTTCGCTGACTTCCACATCAACTTCAATATTGTCCATACCCTTTTCGGTATACAGCACAATGTGGTAATGGGGCAAAGTACCATCAACCGAAAGCAGTGCTGCTTCGATCTGGGAGGGGAACACATTCACCCCGCGGATGATCATCATATCATCGCAGCGGCTGGCGATGCGGTCGATCCGGCGAATGGTTCTGCCGCAGGCACAGGGTTCGGAGATGATGCGGGTCAAGTCGTGGGTGCGGTAGCGGATCATGGGGAACGCTTCTTTGGTCAAAGTGGTAATGACCAATTCACCGAAAGCACCGTCGGGCAGCACTTCGCCGGTATCCGGGTCCACGATTTCCGGATAGAAGTGGTCTTCAAAAATATGCAACCCATTGTGTTCGCTGCACTCAATAGCCACACCGGGACCGATGATTTCGCTCAAGCCGTAAATATCGTAAGGTTCGATGCCGGTGTTGGCCTGCATTTGTTTACGCATGGCGTCAGTCCAGGGTTCGGCACCGAAAATACCTACCTTCAGCGGCAACTCCCGCATATTGATATTGCCTTCGGCGGCTTTTTCGGCAAGAAAGTTGAAGTAACTGGGGGTACAGCAGATCGCCGTTACGCCAAAGTCCTGCATGACCATCAGCTGCCGCTGGGTGTTGCCGCCGGAAGTGGGAACTACCGTGGCACCCAGAGCTTCGGTACCGTAATGGGCACCCAGACCGCCGGTGAACAATCCGTAACCGTAAGAAACCTGAATAACATCGTTTTTATTCAAACCGCAGCTCTGGAACGCACGCTTCATAACATCCGCCCACAGCTCAATATCATTTTTAGTATAGCCGACCACAATGGGTTTGCCGGTAGTACCGCTGGAAGCGTGCAGACGCACCACTTCGCTCATAGGAGTTGCAAACAAACCAAAGGGGTAATAGTCACGCAAATCAGTTTTGTTGGTAAAGGGCAGCTTGGCAAGGTCTTCCAAACTCTTGACACAATCCGGAGTCAGACCTTTTTCCTGCATACGGTTGCGAAAAACTTCCACATTGTCGTAGGTGTGTTTGACGATCTTCTGCAAGCGTTCAAGCTGCAAACTTTTAAGTGCAGAAGGATTCACATAATCTTCTGCCGCACCGATTCTGACTGTACTCATAATTTCTGTCCTTTATTTAAAAGTTTGATTCATATAATTTACTGTTTCAGCAAAAATTCTCTTTCACAAATTTTAACGCTTCTTCCCGGTCGTTCACCCGTTTATCCAACTGGGCATCCATCAGCTCTTCAAGAATTTCTTTAAACAACCGACCGGGTTTGTACCCCAACTTTATTAAATCATTGCCGTTCAAAAACAGCTCCGGCAATGCCAGAACCGCTGTTTTTTTCATGCGGTCAAGCAAAAAATCATACCCGGCAGTCAACCCGTTGGAGCAAAGGCAATCCAGCCGGTGCAGCTCCAGCTCCATGACAAAATACTTTTCCGCCATCAGCCGTTTGAGCTTGGCTTCCCGCATTTCCATAACCGAAGCAAACCGCATGTGATACCGCACCGCATGTTCCACTGCTTCTGCCGCTTCCCGGGAAAACCGCAATCTTTGAGCGATTGCCGGAATCATATCCGCCCCTATAGCTTCGTGGCCATAAAAGTGCGGTATATTATCACAATCAAGCGAAAACGCCGGTTTCTTGCCTATATCGTGCAGCAGTATGCTCCAGGCAAGGATATTATTCTGCAAACGCCCGGCTTTCTCAAACATCAGCAAAGTATGTACCCACACATCCCCTTCCGGGTGATATTTCGGGTGCTGTTCAACACCGGCAAGCGCATCAACTTCCGGCAGCCATATATTCAATATACCGCTTGCTTTCAAAAGTTTCAACGCTCTTGCAGCATTGACATTGCAGAACATATTTTCCAGCTCGTCCCGCACCCGTTCAGCAGCGATCAGCGCACATTTTTCTGCCATTGAACAAATCGCATTCCACGCTGAAGGTTCGATTTCAAAGTCCAACCTTGAAGCAAACCGTATTGCCCGGAGCATTCTCAGATAATCTTCGTTAAAACGCTCCTCCGGCATGCCAACCACCCGTACCCGGTGCGCTTTTATATCCTGCAAACCGCCGACATGGTCAATGACTTCCCCGGTTGCCGGATCGTAGAGCATGGCATTTATGGTAAAATCCCGCCGCTGCAAATCCACAGTCACATCTTTGGTAAACTTGACTTCATCCGGCCGGCGGCCGTCGCTGTACAACCGTTCTTCCCGGCAGGTGGCAACTTCAAAAACAAAGCCTTCAAACTTTACCAGCACAACTCCGAAGCATGCACCGACCATTTCCGCACCGGGAAACAGCCTGCTTATATCCTGCGGCAAAGCGGTTGTCACCATATCTATATCCGACGGGTTATTGTTCATAACCATATCCCGCACAACTCCGCCGACAAAATATATTTCAAAACCGGCATTACGAACCTTTTCTGCAACCTTGCATGCTGCATAAAAAAGGTCATTTTCCGGAGCTTTTATTTTGACTATTTCTGCCATAAAATATTCCTGAACTTTCAAGCAAACTCCGCCATTTTTCAACAAAAAAACTTCTACCGGGAATTCATCCCCAAAAAAAGGGCAGAACAAACAATATAATATAACTCAAAACCCGCAATACCGCAAGCAGAAAATATCTATTTTAAACTAAAAAAGCAAAAAAATTATTTTTATTCAGTCAAGATGAGTTTGACGACAACCGGGTCGTGGTCGGAGGCGTACAGTCCATTGATCCGGGTATTATCGGTTTTGTGGGATAAAACCTGAAGTCATCAGAAACAAAAATGTAATCAATCAACTCCGTGGACTTGCTTCTGCCATAACCAATAAAGGTATTGCCTGATCCTTGATGGGGCGTTTGGGAAACCGTTTTTGAGTCATTGAGCAAACTTACAGCGGTGCGGTAGACATCGGATTGCAGCCATGCGTGGACACACTGCATTCCATGCCACCACTCCCGGCACATCCGGTGTTTCCGACAAACTCAAAACGCCGCTGTCAATTACTTCAAAACGGTTTTTATTGTAGATAATGGCAGCAAATTCGCCCTTATCTTTGAAGTCATCACGCCCCTTGCCGATAAAAGCGTAATCGCTGTTGGCAAGCAAATCATCCAGCTGGTGGCGAAACGCTTCCTGAACGCCAGAAATATCCAAGCCGTTCTTGCGGATGACTGCCCGGCAGCGATCTTTGCGTTCCTCCCTGGTATTGGGGGACTCATCACGGGGGCAGCGTATATTATAAGTAGCAAGAGTTATGACCGCATCCGGCTTGATGTCTGTAACGCAGCCGCACAGCAAATCAGCACAAACAACACCTGACAAAATAACTGAATTAAAATTCATAAAAAAACTTGTTTTACATCTGGTAAATTCAAAAGTCATTCAAAACAAAGGCAAAGAGCAAAACCACAGCACAGAATAAGGTAGTTTGAGGAGGCTGCCTGACTTGTCCACCACAGCTTTATGCGACAATGGAAAGGTAACCGCCGAAAACACTCCTTGTACTGGGCGCAGGTTGAGCCTTTGACGACTTTTGAG
Organism: Victivallaceae bacterium; assembly: GCA_045585955.1. GTDB lineage: Bacteria > Verrucomicrobiota > Lentisphaeria > Victivallales > Victivallaceae > SIG78. Next base: position 26,709 of record JAZMZK010000085.1, on the reverse strand, counting down.
GAGTTTTGAAAATACCTCCAGCTTACAGATTATTATTTTCCGCCCCAAACTTTTTATAACTGACTTCGCCATCGGATTTGATTTGATGAAAAAATCCATCCGGATGATTTCCTGATTTTTCCTGCAATATAACAAAAACCGGATCGGTGATTTTCCTGCCCTTCCCGAAATAATCATAGCTCTTCAATACTTCAGGATCTTTTTCTGCCGGGCAGCGGAACAACTTTTTTTGTTCTTTTTCCGGCACATGATCCGGTACCAAAGCATCCAACTTTTCCGGAAAATAATCTTTGTTATCTATTGCGTAAAGCTGAATAGCTATGGCTAATTGCTTGGTATTGGACAAACATTGAAACTTTTTGGTAACTTCTTTCTGTTTGCCGGAAAGCGGCAGCGAGAGTATTATAAATATTCCTAATGCAGGAAAAAGAAAATAAGCCAACGACCAAACCCAACGGATTTCCCAGTGCTTTTTCACCGGAAAAAGATAAATCACCAAGCACCATACCCACGACAAGCCAAATGAGAACAAAGCTAAATAGCCCAACCATGTCCCAATACTTTCATCAAACCGGTTAAAATTGTTGATCCATAACCGGTTCCCCAATATTTCCAGAACAAATTCAATACCAATCAGCAGCAGAAACCCCAGCAGTGCAACAGCATAAAGCAGTATGGGTAATAATCTTAATATTTCATCCGAAAATTTTTGCCTGTTCATAAACCAAAGTCCGATATTAAAAAAACGGAACTGCTTTTTCTTGGCGACAGTTCCGTTTTGCTTGCATAACTTGATTGTTATTCCCAGATGTAATCGTTGTCGGTCAGACGCTTGATCACTTTTTCGGGCGTGGTCTGCAAGATGGGCAGCACCGTCTTCCGCAATATTTTTGCATCGCACAATCTTGCCATGCCGGTACCGACTTCGCCGTAGACCAGACCGCCGGCGGCGGCTACCACATGTTCCATATCCACATAGTAGTCCTTTTTGCGGGAGTGCCAGTGGTGGTCGATCACATGCAGATCGTTGTTGTAGTCAAAGATATAGAGTTTACTGGTATCTTTGGTGTGCAGACCCGGCACTCTGGCTTCGATCTCCAAAGCATGGATACAGGTGTTGCAGGTAAAGTTGGTACCCAGGAAAAGGATAAAACCGTTTTCTTCACGCATCAATTTGCCGTAGGGGCTGTCGGGCGACCACGGGGTGTTGGCTTCCAGATGACCGTCGGTGATGTATTTGGCACGGGGGCCGCAACCGGCAACAGAGTGCACCGGGTGCAAGCTGCGCACCACATTATCACGCTTCATAAATACATTAACCAGAGTACCCACTGTTGCGGGGGTGTATTTAACATGATAGACCGGCTGATCGGGATTTACATTGCCCGACACGCCCGACATCAAAAGGGTACCGTTTTCGCCCAGCACTTCCAAAAGTGCGTCAATAATGGTATCGGCACCGCCTTCGACTTTGCCTACCCGACGGAGCGAGCTGTGTACCAGAAGAGTCATTCCCGGCTTGATGCCCAGAGCCTGAAACTGTTTTACCAGAGTTGCTTTATCAGTCATTTTTTATCCTTATTCGTATTTGTTGAAAATGTCACGCAGTTCACGGACTGCACTTTCTTCCAGATAGTCGATCTTGCCCAGTTTTTTCTTCAGGTGATCGTCGTCCAATGCTTCGCCGCCGGGCACAAACTTCATATTGCTCAAACGCTGACGGTAGCCGTTGACGATGTGGTATTCAGTAGCACCGGACTGCTTGATGATGGGTTCCAGCAGATCCACGGTAAAGCCGGAACCCAGCGCGACTACGATCTTGATGCGGTTATCGGCTTTTTCAATGAGTTTGGCAAGACGGGCAGTATCCAGACCGCCGCCGGGGATAAGACCGCCGGTAAGGATGTAGTCGATCCCCAGATCAACACACTCTTCCAGCGTGCGGAACTGGTCACGGGTGCTTTCAAAAGCCCGGTGCAGAGTAAAGGGCTTGCCGGGGACCCGCTTCAAAACTTCCTTCATGCGTTTGATATCCAGCTGACCGTCGGCGGTGATGATACCAGCCATGTAGCCATCGGCACCGGCTTCGTACAATATTTCCGCATCCCGCAGCAGAGTATCAAAATCCGCATCACTGTAAAGAAAATCGCCGGAGCGGGGACGCAGCATGCAGTACAACCCCAAGTTGCTGCCCGCGGCTTTTTTTGCCGCCACTGCCGAATAGACCAAACCGGCACTGGGAGTCAAAGCTCCTTCGGTCGGGCTTACATACAACTCCACCCGGTCAGCTCCGCCCCGCCATGCACTCATGGCATCTTCAACGGTACGGGCACCAACTTCCAACTGATATTTAGCCATATAAGTATTCCTTATTTTACAGCGCGCATCTGGTCACGCAAAAGTTTTGCTGCTTCACCGGCGGCGGCGGCAAAGTCGTCGCCCTTGCTGGCGTAGATGATACCACGGGAGCTGTTGACGATAAGCCCGTAGCCATCGGCACGGCGGCCGTAAGAAACCACCTTTTCCACATCGCCGCCCTGGGCTCCAACGCCCGGAACCAAAAACGGCATATCGGGGCAGAGTTCACGCACCGCTTTAAGTTCTTCGGGGAATGTGGCACCCAAGACCATCATAACATTGCCATCCTTGTTCCAGGCATCACGGGCAAGCAAGGCTACATGTTCGTAAAGTTTTTTGCCTTCGGTGGTAACCAGTTCCTGCAATTCTTTGCTGCCGGGATTGGAGGTACGGCAGAGCACCACCACGCCTTTATCAGCATACTTGAGAAAAGGGTTGATGGCATCGCTGCCCATGTAGGGATTCACCGTTACAGCGTCAGCGTGATAGCGGTCGAAGGCTTCTTTGGCGTACTGTTCGGCGGTGGAGCCGATATCGCCACGCTTCACATCCAGAATAACCGGGATTTCCGGGTAGTTTTTCAGAATATAATCAATGGTCATAGCCAATTCGTCGTCGCAATCCTGTCCGGCATAGTAGGCTGCCTGGGGTTTGTAGGCACAAACATAAGGGGCAGTAGCGTCGATGATAGCTTTGTTGAATTCAAAAATCGGGTATTCGGTACCTTTGACACATTCCGGGAGTTTGCCCAAGTCAGGGTCAAGCCCCACGCAGACCATTGAGTCATTTTTACGCCAGATATTGGCAAATTTTTCCATGCAATTCATAACTTTTTCTCCTTTTATAATCAAATCCTTGCAGATTTATTTCTCAACATCATATCAGCCAAAACTATGGCGGTCATAGCTTCCACCACCGGCACCATCCGGGGGCACAAGCAGGGATCGTGGCGGCCGTGGATCTCGCACTCCACAGCGTTGCCGGATCTATCCATAGTCTGCTGTTTTTGTGCGATGGAAGGTGTGGGCTTTACAGCAATGCGGAAAACTATCTTTGCTCCATTGCTCATACCCCCCAGCACTCCTCCGGCGTGATTGCTTGCCCAGCCATCGGCAGTCGGGCTGTCATTATTTGAGCTTGCCAGACTTTCGGCGGCAGCAAAACCGTCGCCAAACTCTATACCTTTGACCGCTCCCAGCGAAAGCATGGCGTGAGCCAAAACGGCATCGAGTTTATCAAAAACCGCTTCGCCCCAACCGGCGGGAACATTTTCCACTGCGCACTCAATGGTGCCGCCAATGCTGTCAAGGTTCATGCGGGCATTGTTGATGGCTTCTGCCATAGCTTCGGCTTTATCGGGGTCACCGGTACGCACCGGATTTTTTTCCACAAAGCTCCAATCAAACTTTTCGGCATAGATCTTACCCACCGAGCGGGTGCAGGCTTTGATTTTTACGCCCAATTCGTTCAAAAGCAGTTTTGCCACCGCTCCGGCAGCGACCCGGGCGGCAGTTTCCCTGCCCGAAGAACGCCCGCCACCCCGGTAGTCCCGGATGCCATATTTGGCAAAGTAGCTGTAATCAGCGTGACCGGGGCGGAAGATTTCGCTTAAATTACCGTAATCGCGGCTCCGCTGATCGGTATTGCGGATCATCATTGCCAGAGCTGTGCCGGTAGAAACGCCTTCAAATACGCCGGAAAGGATCTCCACAGCATCGGCTTCGCTGCGTTGAGTGGTCAGTATGGACTGACCGGGCTTGCGGCGGTCAAGCTCTTTTTGTATATCTTCTGCGGAGATCTTCAAGCCCGCCGGAACCCCGTCAATGATCACGCCCAATGCGGGGCCGTGGGATTCACCGAAGGTGGTGATCCTGAAAATTTCGCCAAAACTGTTGCCGCTCATATATTCTCCAAAAACTTCTTTTCTTTCAAGGTGTTATAAATCAATTCAGCAACTTTGCTTTTTACCGGTTCTTCCGGCAGATCTATAACTATATCGGCTATTTCGTTGTAGCGGGGTAAGCGTTTATCGTACATTGCCAGAAATTTTGCATAAGGGTCATCGCCTTGCAGAAATGGCGGTATGCCACCTGCGGCGATCCTTTTAAATGCAGTATCTGCTGAAATCGCCAAATGGAGCATCACGCCCAAACTTTTGAGTTCATCTGTACTCAAAAAATCATTGCAGGGTACTCCGCCGCCTAAAGCCAATATATCGCCATTATCCTTATTTTCAGCCAGATAATCCCGGATGACTTGAGCTTCAAACTTGCGGAAAAATTCTTCGCCGTGCTTTTTCATTATTTCCCGGGGGGCAGCTTCAGCTGCCGGACAACCGAACTCTTTCTGATAAGCCGTTGACAGCATATCATCGGTATCCAGAAAACGGCGGTCCAAGCGTTCCGCCAACAGTTTGCCGTGGGTGCTTTTGCCGCAATGCTTGATCCCCAGAAATACGATATTTTTACTCATAGCCGCACTCTGAAAAAACGATCACATCTCCGAATCGGGCCGGACGATCTGGGTGCCGACACCTTCATCGGTAAAGATTTCCAGCAGCAAAGTGTGCCGGACCCTACCGTCGATCATGTGGACTTTGTTGATCCCCGCTTCCAGAGCGTGTACGCAGCTGTTGATCTTGGGCAGCATACCGCCGGAAAGGATCTTTTCGTGGATAAGTTCCGGAATTTTATCGGTGCGGATAGTGGGAATGACCGTGTTTTCGTCAGCGGCATCCCGCATAACACCGGGTACATCGCTCAAGAACACCAGCTTTCTGGCGTGCAATGCTTCCGCTATCTGGCAAGCAGCAACATCGGCGTTGATATTGTAAATCTGACCGTCTTTGCCGGTACCGAGCGGGGTTATCACCGGGATCTGACCGGCAGCCAGTGCCGCCTGTACCGGAGCTACATCCACATTGGTAATGCCGCCAACAAAGCCCACATCCTGCTCCACGCCGGTATTGGGGTCTTTGCTCATTACTTTTTCGGCTGTCAGGATATTTTTGCCGGAAATGGATACTGCGGGTCCGCCGAAACCTCTGGCAAGTTTGACCAGATTGGCGTTGACCTGATTGTGCAGAACATCGTCCACAACTTTGATGGTGCGTTCGCAAGTATGGCGCAGGCCGTTGACGAATTTGACCGGAATATCCTGCTTTTTCAATTCAGCAGAGATCGCTTTGCCGCCGCCATGCACCACCACCGGCTTGAAACCGATGCACTCCATAAGCACAATATCCCGCATGGTGCTTTTCACCAGTTCAGGGTCTTCCATGGAAGATCCGCCGAATTTGACCACGATCAATGCTCCGCGGAATTTTTGAATATACGGCAACGCTTCCAGAAGCGTGTCGGCTTTCTTGATCCATTCATCCATTCTTCTCATAAGACAAAACATCCTTTCTTAACGGTTTTTCAACCGGATAAAATTTTGATACTTTTGATAATATAGTCCAAATATGCCATTCGGCAAATACTAAAACACACTTTTATAACACTTTTAGCTTGCAAAAACAGCATTTTCGGGTTAATTTATATATATAATAGGATTTTTCTTAACCTTAACAGGTATAAACATGGTTTATTCATCAATCAAAAAAATCTCTAAAGCGGTGATTCCGGCTGCCGGATTCGGTACCCGGTTCCTGCCCTTTACCCGGGCGGTGCCCAAAGAGATGATACCGTTGGTGGATAAACCGGTGATCCAGTATGTGGTGGAAGAAGCCGCCGCTGCGGGCATTACAGATATACTTATAATCACCAGTTCCGGCAAAGAGGCTATGCAAAACCACTTTCTACCGGATGCAGAGTTGGAAAGCCGTCTGCTTGCCACCGGCAAAACTGAATTGCTTGCGGATCTGAAAAAAATCCAAAGCCTTGCCCGCCTTACTTTTGTGGAACAGAAAGTACTCAACGGTCTGGGCGGAGCATTGATGCTTGCCGAAGAGTTTGCAAACGGTGAACCATTTGCTGTGCTTTTGGGCGATACCGTGGTCAAAAGCAATAACGCCATTCCGGCGATCGGTCAGCTTATAAAGTGCTATGAGCAATACGGCTTGCCGGTCACCGGCTTGGAACGGGTCCCCCGGGAGCGTATCTCCAATTATGGAGTTGTATCCGGCAAAATGGTTGCCAATAGTGTTATGCAAATAAGTGGTCTGGTGGAAAAACCCCGTCCGGAGGCAGCTCCTTCGGATCTGGCGATCGCCAGCAGGTATCTGCTTACGCCGGAGATTTTTGAATATCTGAAAAAATCCCCGGCCCACGGTGCCGCCGGAGAGATATATTTGACCGATGCCTTGCTTATGCAGAGTGCCGCCAATGGACTTATGGGCTGTATAGCCGATGCCAAACGCTACGATATAGGTAATAAACTTGAATTTCTCAAGGCAACTGTTGAGTTTGGCTTGCAAAGTGAAGTATACGGAGAAGCCTTCCGCAAATTTTTAAACGAACTGCCGCAAAAGTGAATCCGGCGGCAAAAAACAGGAAAGATGTTGAAAATTGTTTAACTTACTTAAAACCATCCGGGAACTCCTGACCAAACCCGGTAACAAAGATCGGGCGGAAAACGCCAAAAAAAATAGTCCGGAACGCAAAAAATCCGCCAACAACTCCCGCCGGAAAAACAGCAATCCACGGGAACGGTTAGAGAAAACTGCTGATACCGGAAATGTTTCCAAACACAGCAAAAATAAAAAGAAACCTGCTGAAAAGAGTAAAAATGTTCAGGCAGTGATCCCCTTCCCTGCCCAGAAAGTCAAGCCGGAGCGGCCCGCCGTATTGAAAGAGATCCCGGAAGCAGCGGGCAAAAAACGCTTTTTGGATTTTCCTTTGCCGGAAGCTATCCAGTTCGGTATACAAAATATGAACTTTGAGTATTGTACCCCCATTCAGGAACAGGCGCTGCCGGAACTGCTTGCAGGGCGGGACTTGGGCGGCAAAGCTCAAACCGGCACCGGCAAAACAGCGGCATTCCTGCTGGCGGCATTTACCCGCATCGCCAACAATCCACAGCCCGATCAAGCCGATGCCACCCCCCGGGTGCTGGTGCTTGCCCCCACCCGCGAACTTGCTATACAAATCCACAAAGATGCCGAAGCGATCAATGTTTTTGCCGACTACACCAATGTAGTGGTCTTTGGCGGCATGGATCACGATAAACAGCGTAAAACTTTGCAGCAGAAAATCGATATCCTTGCCGGTACCCCCGGGCGTATCATTGATTATGTCCGCAGCAGAGCTTTGGATTTAAGCAAAGTGGAACTTCTGGTCATCGACGAAGCTGACCGGATGCTGGATATGGGCTTTATACCTGATGTACGCCGGATCGTGGCACAGCTGCCGGAAAAAGGCATCCGCCAAACCATGCTTTTCTCGGCAACATTGGAGCCGGAAATCATGCGTCTTGCCCAGAGTTTCCTCCAAGACCCGGTCATGGTGGAAACCGAGCCGGAACAGGTGGTAGGTGCCACTATCGAACAAACCTTCTATTCGGTAGCGGGCTCCGAAAAACTTGCCATGCTCCTTTATCTGATCAAAAACGAACCCTTTGAACGCATGATAATTTTCGGCAACCGCAAAGATAAAAACCTTGATGTTTTTGAAGCCCTGAAAAGGTGCAATATTGCTGTGGAGCTCATGTCCGGCGATATCCCCCAGCAAAAACGGATGCGGATATTGGAGGATTTCCGCAGCGGCAAAGTCAAGATCGTTATTGCTACCGATGTTGCAGCACGGGGTATCCATGTAGACAATGTATCGCTGGTGGTCAACTACGATCTGCCGGAGCGTTCCGAAGATTATGTGCACCGTATCGGCAGAACCGGCCGTGCCGGTCAGCAGGGCAAAGCGGTCAGCTTTATTTGTGAATATGGAGCTTACTACATGCCGGATATTGAAAAATATGTGGGCGAAACTTTCAAATCAACTTTACCCACCGAAGAGATGGTAACGATTCCTGAAGAATATGCTGCTGCACTCAAAAACCGCCGCTCCGGAGCACGGCACAACCGCAGTAACAGAAATTCATTCCGACATCGCTGACTGCAATTCACAATACCAGACTGCCGGGAAAGTGGTTTGCAGTCCGCTTTCCCATGCTGCGGTACTTTATTGTGTACAAAAATTATCTGAAAACTGAAAAACCTTCCATCACCGGAGCCATCGTGCCGTTTCAGTTTACCTGAAACAAGATACAACGGCTCAATATTTTGTATCACCTTGGTAATACAAAATATTTATTTTTGCTGAAAAATGACGATTTTTGCCCCTTGAAAAGCCAAATAAAATACTGTATATTAGCTCTGTACCACTAAATCCACATCAAAAAAAAAAAGGAGATGGCATGAAAAAATCGTTTTCGCACAGAGTATGTTCCGGGGGAGAGAAATTCACTTTGATCGAACTATTGGTAGTTATCGCCATTATCGCTATATTGGCGGCAATGCTGCTGCCCGCACTTTCGGCAGCCCGGGAACGGGCACGGGCGGCAGATTGCGTATCCAAGGTAAAAAATCTTGCACTTTTTATATCAATGTATGCTGATAACAATCAGGACTATATTACCATGTGTTCCGCCCAAGCCAAAAAGATTTCTACAAATTGGACGACTATGGCGTTCCCGCTGGTACTGCGTAACGAATTCGGATTGCCCAATGCCGCATGGAGTGACCTTACCGGCGGCAGGATCGCGGCATTGCGCTGCCCCAGCAATCAGGGCGGATACTCTCTTTGCGGTCTGAATTACTGGATCAGCGGTTCCAATGGCGATGCAAAATACCCGGTTCGCCGTATGGGTTCTTTTGCTCTGCCCTCCGGAACAGTTTTGGTCCACTGCTACAACTATGGGTCGGACTCTTCAACGGGCAAGGTCATTAAGGCTACCGATCCGGATATAAACGCCCGGTTTGACGGCACCCGCCACGGCGGACGCACCAATTACGCAATGGTCGATGGACATGTAGAAACATTTGCCCCCAAAGAGATACTTTGGGATCTTGATTCCGCCAACACCGGCAAATGGTTTGATTATTGATAAACTTAATATATTTAAGGAGATAGTATGAATAAGTTTGTGTTGACTGCCGCCGTGATCGCCGGCAGTTGTGCCGGGTTGCTCAATGCCGGAGAGATCTCCATGAAGTTGAGTGCCACCCGGGTCGAGAAAAAAGCGGTAAGCGACCTTAAAGCTGCTTACGAAAAAGTTACCGGGCAGAAGTTTGCCGCTTCGCCCTACAAGATCTACATCGGCAGTGCTGCCAGCCGGGCAAAGTGGTTCAAAAAACCCTCCGACCTCAAGCCCGAAGAGTGGTGTCTGGAAAGCAACGGCAACGAATTGGTCATTACCGGCGATGTATCCGGCACGGCATGGGGTGTTTACGAATTTATCGAAAAATATCTGAATTACCACTATATAGCACAGGATACCGATTACTTTGTCCCCAATAAAAACTGGAAACTTCCGGCGATCAAAGAGCGCTTCAAACCCGCTATGCGGATGCGTGATATGTGGATAAGCTGGCCCCAGATCACCGGCGGAGCTTACAATTTGCACCGCAAGATCAACTACGGCAACGGTTACAGCGAAACCTGCCCCAAGTTCGGCTCGCCGCAACGCACCCACTCTATCCCCAAATATGCAGAAAAATTCCCCAAAGATGCACCTTTTGTGCGGGGCAACCGCGATCACATCTGCTGGAGTAATCCCCGTTCGGTGGAGCTTACGGTAAAGGTTTTGCGGGAGTTTATCGAAAAAGACCGCCAGGCCAGCAGCATTTACCCTATCGTATACGACATAAGTCAGCAGGATGGCGGTTCCGGTTACTGCACATGCAAAAATTGTAAAAAAATCATTGATGCCGAAGAGAGTGTAAGCGGTCTTTTGCTCCACTTCCTCAATCAGGTGGCGGCAGCCATTGAAAAAGATTATCCGGATATTTACATACAATCTCTGGCATATCAGTATACCCAGAAGCCCCCCAAGACCATCAAGGCTCACCCGAAAATCATCATGCAAAGCTGCAACAGCACCATCGCCGCACCGCTGCTGCCGGATAAACCCAATGGCAAAGTTATGCAAAAGTGGGCTGAACACACCTCTAATCTGGCACTGTGGAGCTATTGGCGAACCTACGAAGGCGATGAATACTGGCCTTATATCCGCTGCCGCAGTACATTGCAGAAAGAGATGCAATTCTGCCGTAAACTCAATGTTTTCCGCTACTTTGCAGAAAACGAAAATAATGTGGAACGCTGTTTTTACATGTTCCAATACTACCTTTTCAGCAAATTGACCGTTGATCCTGATCTGGATATGGCAAAGACCACCGAAATATTTATGAAAGGCTACTATGGCAAAGCCGCTGCGGTCATGACCCGCTATCTGGAGTATCTGGAAAAACGGCAGATGGTACGGGAATGGGCAGATCTGCCCAACATGAAGTTCTTTCAGGATGAAGAATTCTATAAAACAGCCAACCAACTTCTGGATGAAGCCGAAAAGCTGGTTGCCGACGATCCGCGCAGTTTGCAGCATGTGCATTGGGAACGCATAGTTATCGACTCGTCGCTGCTGCGTCAGCAGGATAAACTCGGGCATTTGATCAAAGATAAAGAAGCATTGATCAAGCGGTGGAGAAAGAACAAAACAGAATTTTATGATCAGAAATATGTCCGCTGGCATCCCAAATACACCAAAAAAGGTGCGTTAGCAAAAATGGATGTGCACGAAGCGATCTATCGTGCCATGCCATTCCCCATCCCTGAACAGTTCAAAGGCAAAACTATAACTGATTTCCATTGGATGGACTTCAATCCATGGGGTGCCTACACGCATAATGTGGTCGATGACCCGGAAGCCAGCAGCGGCAAAGCCTTCGGACTCGCCCGGAATTTCAATCCCGCTGCCCACAAGAGAGCCATGCACTCGCTGCCGGTAACCTACGGCATGTATGACTCCACGGCACCGTTGGCAAAACGCCGCCTGATGGATTCGAAATTTGAAGCCAAAGATATTCCGCAGGATGAAAAATACCACTGGTACAATATGGGTAAATATGTACTGACCCAGAATTTGCGGTTCCACATCCACTGGTCATGGACGATTTGTGTGTATTTCCGCAAAGCCCGCACCGGCATATTGCTGGATAATCCCCGGGAAGTGTGGGTTTCCCTTAAATTCACCGGCCCGACCTATGTAAAAGGCTCCACCAAGCCGGATGGTATTTTTGTTGAACGGGTAATTGTTGTCCAAGATTAAATACATAATATAAAGAAAGGAAAAATTATGTTGAAAAAATTTTTGTTGGCTCTGGTTGCCTGCACAGCCTTGACCGCAGTTAATGCTGCCGAAGAAGAAAACCTGCTTAAAGGAGCAGACTTTGAAGTGTTCAAGGGTAAACTCATCCCCGGCTTTACAAGAAATCCGGCAAGTAAGCACAAATATTACAAACAGGATACCACCGTCTTTCACGGCGGAAAAGCCAGTTTGTGCATCTCCGGCTGCGATAAAGATTATGTATCCTTTATTCAAATCAAAATCAACGTGGAAGATTTCAAACACCCGCTGAAACTTACCGGCTGGGTCAAGTACGAAAATCTGGTCACCAAAGCTGACGGCAAGCGTTATTACCTGCCCTTTATCGGTTTATGGGGATGCACCGCCAGCGGCGGCAACAGTGCCGGACTTGCTATAAGTGACATCAAACCCGGCAGCCGGGACTGGTTCAAATTTGAAAAGATCTTCACCCCCGAAGATTTTGCCAAAGTTGCCGCCAAATATACCGGCAAAAATAAACCGGCGTATATCAACTTCCGCATCAATGTTTACAATCAGCCGGGAACTATCTGGCTGGATGACCTGGTGCTGACTGAAACCGAATAAAAATAACCTTATGAATCCGGTATATTGCGTAAAATTATATGCCGGATTTTTTCAGGGAGCTGTTTATGAATCACTCTCCACATGGGCCGGAATGGGAAAATGTCCGGCACTTTCTTAAATTCGGCGATGCCGGAGAAATCACCCCGTTTTACTTCAAAGGCAAAGAGTATATTCTGCTTAACCGGTCAGCTATCAATGGCTCTTTAAAGCCCGGTGAACCGGATTGCGGCGAAATCATTGATGTAGAAACCAATCAACCAATTACCCGGGTAATGCACAACCATTACTTTATTGAAGCCTACACCGCCAACGACCGCTGTTACTGTTTCGGTGCCACCATGACTCCGGGCAAGTGGGATGCTCACGCTATTTATGTAACCAGTTCCGACGATCTCGTAAACTGGACAACGCCGGAACTGGTGGTAAAGCATGATTTTTATTTATACAATACTGCTGCAACTTACAACGGCAGCGAGTACATTCTTTTGTATGAGCACAACGATCCAAAGTATCCGCCCTTTACCTTTTACTTTTTGAAATCCAAGGATTTGAAAAATTGGGAGCGGATACCCGATGCCGTTTTTGCCAAAGATCATTACGCCGGGGGCCCTGCCATTTATTATATGCCCGAAGATCGCTTCTATTATGTCTGCTGGGTCAGAGAGTTCACCAATCCCCAAACCGGAGCTTTGAACTACGACACCAGCATTGCCCGCAGTAAAGATTTGATCAACTGGGAATATGGCAAACGCCCGGTGATCTCTCCGGATTATTCCCACCGGCCCGACCCGGTCAATCACCCGGATGTGTACGAAATCAACGCTTCGGATGCGGAATTTCTGGAAACGCCCGAAGGCTTAAAAGCTTATTGGGGCGGCGGCAATCAGCAGGGAGTTCTGGATTGGATAACCGGTATATACAAAGGTTCTTTGCAGGAGCTTTTCTCCAAATTCTTTTAACTTTGCCCAGATCACCATGCTGGAGTGATAAATTGCGGGATTTTTCAAAAATTAAACTTTTTTTGAGGAAGCTCCATCAAGCAATATTTTTTATCTTTCAAAAGCATGATATTATTGGGGACAGAGCATTATAAAACCAAACTGCGCCAACTTGCCGGAGCTATGAGTTTTTCAGCGCCGGCAGGTCCTTCGCTGCCAGCCGGATAATACTCAAGACTCCCCCTGCCCTGCTGCCAGATATTGATTACCGGGGTCAGCAATTTCCATGCTTCTTCAATAAAATCACTGCGGATAAACAAAGTAGGATCCCCCAGCAAAGCATCCAGCAGCAAGCGTTCATAAGCATTGTCGACAGGTGTTTTGCCCAGTAAATTATAATCAACATTCAAAGTCATGCGGCCAATACAAAGCTTTGGTCCCGGTTTTTTGGCTTGAATAGCAAGTTCGATCCCCTCGGTAGGATAAATACTTAAAACCAAAGAATTTCCGCCCAGCAGTTCCGGGGATATACCTGAAAATATACTATGAGGAATATTTTTGAAAGTTACAGCAATTTCACTTTTCTTAGTCTTTAATTTTTTACCCGACCGCATATAAAAAGGCACATTGCGCCACCGCCAGTTATCAATCATTATTTTGGCAGCCACATAGGTTTCGGTGCAGGAATCCGGATCAACATTTTTTTCGTTCCGGTAACCGGTATATTGCCCCCGGATCAAATTTTCATCAAGCGAAGCAAGATCAAACGGGCGGATCGCCTGCAAAAGTTTGGTCTTTTCATTGCGGACAGCATCGGCGGCAAAACTTACAGGTACTTCCATTGCAGTAAGACACAACAGCTGTAACATGTGATTTTGAAACATATCCCTCAAAGCTCCGGCATGGTCATAGTAATTGCCCCGCTGTTCCACACCTAAAGATTCAGCTGCTGTAATTTCCACATGATCAATAAATTCAGCCCGCCACAATGGCTCAAAAATAACATTGGCAAACCGCAGCATAAGTATATTCTGTACAGTTTCTTTACCCAAATAATGATCTATCCGGTAAATTTGTTCTTCTGCAAGATATTTATGTAATTCGCCATTGAGAAACCTTGCTGATTCCAGATCATAACCAAAAGGCTTTTCAAAAATGACATGCGCCCATGTACCGGCATCAACTTCTTCTGTCAAGCCGTGTTCTGAGAGTTTTCTGCACACATTGAGCATATCATCTGCCGCCAAAGCCAGGTAAAAAAGTTTATTGCACGGCAAATCACATTGCCGGGAGAAATCGTTGATCATGCTTTTGAGCTTTTCGTAAAGTTCATCATCATTATTATCGCCACGGCAATAACTTATGTGTTCCAGAAAAGCTTCCTCCCCCCCCAGCATATTACAGAAACTGCGATCATCAAACTCCCGTCTGCCGCAAGCAATAATACAGGAATTTTCATTGAAAAGTCTGCGGTCATGTAAATTTCTCAACGCCGGAAACAACTTGCGCTGTGCCAAATCGCCCGTTGCGCCAAAAATGACAACCACAGCCGGCATTGGCGCAACTTCCACACAAAAAAGCTCTTCCCAATTCATAGAGGCCCTCTTTCTGTAATCAAGCTAACACTTTATTTACAAACTCTTTATATATCGAAAAATACTTCTGCAAAGAATATTCATACGCCATTGCAGCTGCTTGTTTACTGTATGAATCATATAACTTTTCATTGTACTGCAATAAATCAAATGCAGCTTGCCACTCTTCAACGCTTTCGGGTAAAAAACCGTTTTTTCCGGGAATGACCACATTTTTGTTTTCGCCTACCGGCGAAGCCGCCAGCGGCAGACCGGCAGCCTGACATTGCAAAAGTTTATACGCAGATTTACCGCGCGAAAATTCATCATCAGTCAACGGCATTATTCCGGCATGCGAACGCTTCAGATATTCACATTCGCGATCAGCTGACCAGCTTACATATTCAGCATTGACATTTTTCAATGCGCGCCTGTTCCCTAATTCTTTATCGGCAATAACCAGCAGCCGCCGGTCGGGTTTATTAAAAATTTTCTGCAAAACATCCTGAAAATCTTCCAGATATTTATAAGTTACCGGTGTACCGATCCATGCAACTGTAAAAACATCAAATTTTTCCACAGTCACAGCGTTGTACTCTGCCAAATCAACAACAGTGGGAATAAGTATGATATTATCATTAAGTCCGGCAACCTTATTGTAAAGATATTCATTGGCAACAATTACTCCGGAAGCATTACGGCACAGAGAATCATATTTATCCTGCAAAGCCGGGGAGTTGGAATATTTCACCCACACATTATCGTCAAAATTCAATATATATTTGCGGTTTTTCAGCAGGAGTTTTTCATATTTATACGGCAAACCGGGAACCAGTTCATATTCGATGATCAAATTTTCCGGCAGCCGCAATGCACGATATAACATATGCAGAAACTCTTTAGCTTTAGCCAATTTGCCGACCCGTCCGAGTGCATAAAGTTTACGCAAATAATCATCGCTGAAGCCCGGATAAATTACGATATCATCCTGCGGGGCAGTATTTTTCCATTCAGAAAAATACATATAAAACCGGCAACGGCTGGATGCGCCAAGCTGGCAATATCGTGGTAAAAATGCTATACTCATGGATTTTTTACACCTTTGAGAAAATACATTTCTGTTTCGCCCCTGCCTCTGATCTGGATCTTCCCCCGACTTTCAAACTCAAAATAATCCTGGACAGCCCGATAGACTTTTTCCGGAACATTTATTTTCATAGCCTCTGAAAGATGTTCTATTCTGGAAGCTATATTCACCGTATCGCCAAAAATATCGTATATATATTTTTCACGCCCAACTATTCCGCCTATTACCGGGCCTGAATTTACGCCGAAACGCATCTGCCACTTTCTGCTGTCGGCTCGATTGTTGCGAACAATCAAAGCCTCCCGCACTTCCAGTGCAGCCTGCAATATATCAACTTCAGGATTGCCGCTGTTTTTATGCAATCCGGCTACTGCCATATATGCGTCGCCAACAGTTTTTATGCGCTCGCAGTTGTGTTCAGTAAAAATACGGTCAAAAATACCAAATATATCGTTAAGTTCGATCAGCAGTTCTTCCGGTTCCATCTCCGGAACAATACCGGTAAAATTGACTATATCGGCAAAAAACACTGCCGTATGTTCAAAGCGTTCTGGCTGACTTTCGCCTTTGTCCTGCAAATCTTTGACCACTTTTTCCGGCAATATATTATGCAGAAGTTTATTGTTTTTCTCCTGTTCAAGTGCCAAAGCTTTTTTCAGCTCCAACAATCGTTCTCCGGCATCATGCAAAAACTCCCGGTGTTCTTCCAGCTCAACAATTTCCTGCTCAAACTCCTGCTTTTTACGCTTGAGCTTCCGATACATACTCAACAAGCCCAAAAACGCCGCCAACAGTAAAAGCAGCAGAAAAATCTCTGTTATGAGGGTCAAAAGTCCATTCATCAACTATCTCTGCTTCCGTCCCCCGTTTTTTCTGTTTTTAAGCTTTTCCCAGCTCCACCGAACGCTTATACGCCGCCAGCTCTGCCTCAACAACAGTACCGTTGAATCCTTTACTGGCAAGATGATTCACTGCACAAATCGTAGAACCGCCCGGCGAACAGACCTGATCGCGCAGTTCCGTCGGGTGCGTATTGCTTTCCAACACCATTGCCGCTGCGCCTTTTACTGTTGCAGCAGCCAGCTTTTTCGCCAACTCGCGTGGCAAACCTAAAGTAACACCGCCATCAGCCATCGCCTGAATAAGTTCGTAAACATAAGCAGGCCCGCAGCCGGATACCGCCGTTACGGCATCAAGCATTTTTTCTTCAAGCAGGAAAAATCCGCCGATCGAGTCAAGGATTTTTTCAGCCAGCGCCCGGTCATTTTCACTTGCCGAAGGCGACACAGCATAAGCACCGCACCCGGCGCCGATCAAAGCCGGAGTATTGGGCATTACTCGCACGATACGCGATGCTCCAGTCAATGCTCCAAGCTTTTCCAGTGTTACCCCGGCAACGATCGAAATGATCAATTTATCTTTGAGCATACCGTTCAGCGGTTTGAGTGCTTCGGTCAAATACTGCGGTTTGACCGCCAAAAGCAATGTATCGCATTGGAGCGCCATCTCCTGCGGGTCAGCACACAGTGCAGCCCCGACAGTTTTCGCAAATGCCTGTCCGGCAGCGGCAGAACAATCATATGCCATAACTTCCGCTGCGGAAAAACTTTTTTTGACCATGCCCCCGGCAATAGCAGTTGCCATGCGCCCGGCGCCCAGAAATCCGATTTTGTCATTACTCATAATAAAAATCCTTTTATTAAAATGCTTTGTTCCCGATAAAGGTTGATATGGGAGCCTTGGGAAAGAGGGAAAAACCTTTTTGAGGAAAGGTTCTTTCCCTCTTCCCCAACTTGTCACGGCGTAGCCCGGAGGGCGAAGACGGAACCCCATCACCCTTTTCCAAACCTTTTATTGGCATTTATCTATTTGTACACAAATAGATAAATGCCCTTTAAGTTTTGAAAAGATTTTATTCAACATCTTTACTGTTAATCAACCGATATTGGGAACAGAGCCAAAAAGAAAACACCGGATCGCTTTGTTTTGCAACTTGGCGATCCGGTGTTTGTTGGGAGGGGGTCAGTTTTGATTTTTGGCGGGGCGTTTGCCGCCTTTACCGCCTCTGCCGCCGCGTCTGCGCTGGTTTTTCTGCGGCATCTTCAGTTCGCCATCTTTGGCTTTCTGCAAAAATTCTGCGGTGGCTTTTTCCTGATTTTTATCCAGATTTTCCAACTGTTTTTTCAGTTGTTCCCGGATTTTTTCGGTCATTTCGGCTGAAGCCTTTTTTACGGCTGCTTCCAGCTTTTTATAGTTTTCTTCGGATTTATTTTCGTTGTAGGCTTTAAGTTCATCTTTTACCTGAAAAGCCAACATCATCATGGGATCGAAACGCATCTGACCGCCGCCGCGGCGCATATTGCGTTTGCCCTGGGCGTTGGGCTTGCGGGCAAATGCAGGGGCATCATCGGCTTGAATGGCGGTAGAAAAGAACGCTCCGCAGAGCATAAGAGCTGTCATTAAAGATTTGATTTTCATATTGTAACCTTTCTTGATTTACTTACATTGTTTACCCGGGTTAAAAGCTGTACAACCTATTTAACGCCTGTCGGATACAAAATATTGTTTGTTTACGGAAAAGTTTTCGATTTTTTCAGATTTTCTGATATATGCAGCGGTATTGAGAAGCTGTTTAACCTCAAATCAGTCGGTTTGAACTGTGATCAGAGCAACTTCTTTTGCCGGAGCAAGTTTCAATTCAACGGTGTTGCCTTTTATTTTTCTGGTTTCAGCCAACATGCCGTCGGGGTCTTTGTAAATATATACGGTCAGTTTTTTGGCTGCCGGAAAAGTATATTTGCCACTGCGTAAAGTCAAAGTTTTTTCCTTGCCGTAAACGATTCCCGGGTGAATAGACTCTACTTGCAAGGGATAGAGCTTCTGCAAAAGGTGATCGCCATAACTTCTTGTGGCATAATAACAAACTGCTACACCGTATTGCAGAAAGTATTTTATATCGCTCCAGGCAGTCGTGTTGCGTTTGCAAGTCAAGGTCAGCGGCGTGCGCGAAGCTTGTGCCGCCCGGATCAGGTACGACTCCTCTTGAGCCACCGGTTCGGCAAAATGTATAAGTTTTTGCTGCATAAGTTTTAATGTGCAGTCAAACTGATTGGCGTAGTTATGAAGATTGTGCTTGATCGCCATATCGGATATTGCCAGCAGAAACTCCTGCGAATACAATGGCACCATGGCGAATTTGCGGACGATGTTGCCTCGTTTATCCAGCAAAGCACTGGTGTTATCGCTGAAATTCCAGGCAATGCGTGCCCGGGAGTGGTTGAATTCGTCAAAGAATATACCGTTATTGGGGTGTTGGTTCCAGATAGTTTGCAAATTCCGGATGATCTGTTTACCCGCACTGTTTTCCAGCGTTGGCACCACATGGTAGAGCTTGTTTGTCACATAAGGTACGGGTTCGCCCTTAAAGTTTTTCAAAACACTGTCGGCAAGGCGTTCCTGCCACAAGCTCTTGGCGTTTTTATCTTTGCTGCCGTCGGTTGCCACCAGATGCACATCGCAATAGTGATTGATGGTTTTGACTGCAAGATCAGTTGAGCGGATCGCTTTTTTGAATTTGCCGGGGATCTCCCAAGCCTTTTGCCAAACATCGTCGGGTTCGCTGCCGTAGAGCATGGGTTCGCCGGTAAGAGCGGGGGCGGTGATGCCGCTATCCCGGAAAAATCGTTTGATCAAATCCGGAGTGTTGAGCTCTTTGCGGTAATAGCGGTCATAAAAATCACTGTTTTTGTGCTTGTAGATAAAGCCGTGCAGTGCGGGGATCGTCTGATACAAATTCAAATCTTTCCGCAAAGTATTCAAACAATCGTAATAATTGCCTTTGACCGGATAGAGTTTGATTGTTACAGTGTAACTTTTACCCGGCGGCAGATAAAATATATCGTCTGCCAGATGCAGAGTGCGGTTGATCGCCATTGCCGAATAGTGGTTGCGGAAAACATCGTCAAGAATATATATGCCAAGCCCGCACTCTTTCATACCCAGATAAAAGAGTGGTGTTTGCGAATATTTACGCTCATTGAGATTATTGGTTGAAAGCGAAAAATTCTTCATCGCTTCTCCGGCAACGCGGAATTCGTTGATTTTTTCCAGCGGCAAGTTAAAAGAGTGATCGTATACTACCGGCAAATCAGCTTGAGTCAGATTGGTCATGGTATCGGATATTTCAATCCCCAGCGGCGTTGGTTTGATTTGCCGCCTGACTTTCAGGTATTTAGAGTCAAGCGAGTTGTTTTCCAGAAAAAACCATTCACCTTTAACTTTGTAGGAAGAATTCAGCTGCCAGTAAGCATCGTTGAATTTCAACCCAAAAGAGCCGTTGCAGTTGTCAAAAGTGTATTGCGGTACTTGCGGCTCCTGCGGCATAAAATTGACCGGTTTGCGGCAAAGCTCTGCTTCGGGAATGGCTTGGAACTTATGTCCCACACCCCGGTGGAGCCCTTCGGCTTGCTGCCTTGCAGCGTCATTGCCATAACTTGCAACGGGTTTTTCGGTGATGTTTTGGGCAACCGGGAAAGTTTTTCCGGCAAGCAATCTTATATCCTGCAAATCCAGAGAGCTGTTGGGAAATGCCGCAAATATATTGTTAAATTCTATACAGTTGTTTTGATTGGGTAAAAGCAGATCTTTAAGGTCAAAAACGAAATTATGGATAAATTCTTTGTCAATAGTCCGGCGGGTACTCTGCCAATCGTAATAGCCCAAAACAATGGATGTACCGTTGACCCACGGCAGTTCATGTTTGCTTGAAAAATGGAAAAACGCACCTTTGTTTACCAGATGCCGGGAGCGTAAAGGCACCCCGTTGACAGTGATGACCAATGCCGGTTGAGCACCGCTTTTCCACTTGTTGGTGGTTATTTTTCCGGCAAAAGCCAGATACCGCTGTTTGTTGCCGTAAAAAGACAAGCAGTGTTTTTTGCCCAAAGGTATATTGATTTTGGCAGCGAGGCGTTTGATGCTTTGGGCATTATTAACATATTTGCCTTGCTCCGGGGCATTGTGCCACACCAGATTGCGGATCTCTACTGAAGAGTTTTTCACAGCTGAATAGATGTTGGCAAGCTCCAGCGTGTTGGATTTTTTGGCGAACGGCTTTATATAAAATGTATACCGCTGGATTATCCGCTGCTTTTGACCGGCTTTCGCCCAGGGAGCGTAAGGCAGAAAGAGCTGACCGGAACTGGTTACATACCGCATTTTATATTTGCCGTACAAAAAATCATTCTTTTTGTTTGCCAGATCTTCTGCTTGCAGGGCGTAGCCATTGAGTTTGATCAAAAGAGCATTGGCTCCGCCGCCAGTATATTTGCCGGCGGTATCGATCCGGGCATCAAAAGAGAGATAAGTCGGCAGCTCCTTACCGGTGTATTCAAGAGTTTTGTTTTTGCTGTAAGGAATCGAAAAACTCTGCCCCCATACCAGATGCGGCAGAAAACTCAATAACAGGGTTGCGGCATATTTGTTCATAATGTATTTTGCCGGATTTTTTATTGATACTTTTCCACCAGTTCGGCAGCGACTCTTACACATTCCACGCAAGGGAAGGGCTTTTCGGCACCTTTGATTTCCCGGCAGGTTTCAAAACCGGCTGCGGCAACAAATTCAGCGATCAAGTCGGCGTGTTTTTCTGCCGGAACCAGACACAACGCCGCATGGAGTGCCCCGCAGCGGCCCAGCGGAGCTTTGCCCCCGCCGCAAATTGCCATCTGGCAAGCCAATTTACTATCGCCTGCCCCGTCAGCCACGGCTTGGGCGCAGTTGTGCAGTTTGGGTACAGCGGTAAAAAGTTCAACAGCTTTATTCATTTTTATCTTCTCCCGAAAAGTGTAAAGTTGCCTACGCCCCGGTGGAGTTTCGGATTTTCTGCAATTTCAAAACTCAATCTCACATATTGAGCACGCACTTTTTCTCCGCAACGGAAATCTATGAGCAGATCCTGATCGTTATTGCTGTGATCCCAGACTGCCACAGGTTTTTTCCCGTTGCCGCTGAAAAACTCCAACTTGTATTTTGCCGGTTCGGGCATAATGTTTTTCTGCTGATCTATGCCTTCTTCCGCCCACATTATCTGAAAAGCGTAAATATCGAATTCCTGCTGCAAATTTACTTCCACCCACGGAGCTTTATCTTCGGAATCCGGCATCCACCAGGTGTGGGTGCAGTCGTCAAAGGCAAACGCCGGGTAGCAGCAGCCGTAACTGCTGGAGCCTGTCACTTTTTTGAATACCGAAACCGGCACCAGCCCCAGATCGCCGCCGCTGACTGATTGGGGTACGGCGGTGATTTTTACATGAGCATCGCCATTGGCATCAAACTCAACTCTATCCATGCCCACCCGGCGTTCAAACATGTGTATCCGGCGGATCAAAGTGGTGTAAAACTGCCAGACGGTGTTGTCCGGGCCTTTTACCCAGCCGCCGTGACCGGTGCCGCAAACCCTTCCGTATTTTTCCCGGGCGACCGGGGTATTTTGCTTGGTAAAAGGGCCCAGCGGCGATTTGCCCCGCACTACGCCCACAGTGTACGCCCGGAACTGGGTGCCGCAAGCAGCGAATTGCAGATAATACTCGTTGTTGTGTTTGAACATGGATTCGCCTTCGATCCACGCCATATCGGAGTGTTCGTTGAAGTCACCGTAACGCTCAAAGATATTTTCCGGCGAAAAATCCACCACCTTCACCGGTTTGCCGATTCCCTGCACCGGGTTGTCAGAATCAAGCTCAATACCGAAAACCCCTTCGCCGGTTCCGCCGTAGTACCAATAGGCATACAAGCGGTCGTCATCGTCGGTAAAAAGCATGGGGTCGAGCCATTCGGGCCCCAGGGGGATATTGTCGCCATCCACCGGAGTTCCCAGCGAGCGGTAAGGACCCAGCGGTGTAGGAGCTGCCAGAATTTCCGCCTTGCCCGCAAAGGGCCAGCTGCTGGTCAGAAGATATTGGTTTTTGCACTTGGTAATAGTCGGAGCATAGCCCAGCTTTTCGCCGTTGGCATACTCTATCTTGTGATATTCCCAATGGGCAAGATCACTTGATACATACGCTTCCCCCACCGAAGGGAACATGTGCCATTTGCCGTTATCGTACAATACTTCCGGGTCAGCCATTTCCCGGAAATCCCGCATAGGCCCGGCAAAATCTCCGGCTCGGTCTGGCGAGAAACCACGGCGGGATGGTGCCAGAAAACCAATAGGGTAATTGGCTAAAACCAAAGGATTGCACCAGGTATCAGCGGGCAGGGTATCAGGGAACTTTTCCATAAGTTTATCTCCAGTCAGGCTCTTTCTGCCAGTTCCAGCCAGCGTTCGGTGGCGGCATCGAGCTTTTGTTTCAAATCTTCCAATTCTGTATTCAGTTCGTTGGTCTGACTGCCGTATTTATTGAAAAAATCTGCATCCTGAAACATCCCTTCGATTTCGGCTATGCGTTCTTCCAGTTTGGGCATGTCTTCTTCCAACTTCTTAAATTCGGTCTGCTCCTTGAAGGTCAGCTTTTTGGGCTTTTCTTTTACTGAAGATTCCGCAGTTTTGCTTTCCACCGGCTTGGCGGCGGGCTTCTTTTCTTCGGCTGCCGGGGCGGGGCGTTTCTGCAAATAATAGTCGTAGTCGCCGGGAGTGTAGAATACTTTGCCGGTACCATCCAACCCGATGATGCCGTCGCAAATGCGGTTGAGAAAATAGCGGTCGTGGCTTACCAGCAAGATAGTCCCATCATATTCCGCCAAAGCCTCTTCCAGCAATCGCAGCGTGGAAAGGTCAAGGTCATTGGTCGGCTCGTCCAGAATCAGGAAATTGCCGCCCCGTTTCAGGATTTTTGCCAGCATGATGCGGGCTTTTTCGCCGCCGGAAAGGTACTTTATATGAGTATTGATCCGGTCGTCTTCAAAGAGAAATCTTCTTAAATAACTGCGGACGGTCAGACTTGCACCGCCGAATTTTATGCTGTCACGGCCTTCGGCAACTTCTTCATAGACAGTGTGTTCTTCGTTCAGTGCCATGCGGTTTTGATCCACATAGTTGAACTCCACTTGGGGAGCCATTTTTATTGAACCTGTATCGGGAGCTAATGCTCCGGTTATCACCCGCAAAAGGGTGGTTTTACCGCAGCCATTGGCACCAACGATGCCGATTTTTCTGCCGGGAGTTATTTCCAGCGTAAATGGTTCAAAAAGAGTTTTGCCGCCCAGCGTTTTTGATATATCTTTTATTTCAAGGCACATATTACCCAGCCGTGGACCGGGCGGGATCACCAGCTCCACTTCGCCGGTGCGTTCGGGACCCGATTGGGCGGCAATTTCGTTGTAACGGCGCAAACGCCCCAGATTCCGCCGCAAACGGGCTTTGGGAGAGCGGCGCACCCACTCGATTTCTGACCGCAAAAAGTGTTTGCGTTTGGCTTCCAGAGCATCTTCGTTGGCTTCCCGTTCCGCTTTATAAGCAAGAAAATCGGCGTAGGAACCTTCCACACTGTAAAATTTGCCGTGATCCAGCTCCACAATGCGGTTTGCCACCCGGTCAAGGAAAAAGCGGTCGTGCGTCACCAATAAAGTCGTGCCGTTATAAGCGGCAAGAAAGTCTTCGATCCAACCCACTGTTTCAATATCCAAATGATTGGTCGGTTCATCCAGCAGCAGCAAGTCCGGTTGGGAAACGATCGCCCTCGCAAGAGCGACCCGGCGCTTTTCCCCGCCGGAGAGGTCGGCGAGCTTTTTCTCCGGAAAATTCAGCTGCAATTTGCCCATGACTTCGTCCAGCAAAACTTCCGGGTGCCATGCGTCGTGCAAATTCAAATAATGCTCCAACTCTTCGTGACGGGATTGAGTGGTGGTGCTGCTTTCGTATTCCGCAAGCAGTTGGTAGATAAAATCCTGACCGCTTTTTACGCTTTGGTGCACGGTCATGTCACCGGGCAGGGTAAACTCCTGATCCAATGAGGCTATCCGCAGATTGCGCATTTTATTTATTTCGGCATCATGCAGCAGCAATTCGCCTTTGATCACGCTCAAAAGAGTGGATTTGCCGCAGCCGTTGCGCCCGACCAGAGCGACTTTTTCCCCCTCGGCTATGGAAAACTCCGCAGCCTTGAAAATATCTTGCGTGCCAATGGAAAAATCCATAGCTTTCGCCGACCAGATAACTTGTTCTGCCATTGTATAAATAAAATCCGTTGTTTAGTTTTTCTACATCTCAATAATATACTATATGAGAATACTTTTTGCAAATCACATCCCACGGGATTTTAACGGCAATAAACGGAAGAAAACGGATCTTGTCAGATAAAAAACGGAGATGTTGCAAAACTATTGATGTTGTTTGCCAACAACAACAAGGGCAGTCAGCCTCCGCCGTTAATTAAAAGCTGTGAAGAATTTCGCTGAATATAGCAGCCCATTTATTTGCTTAAAACAGGCTTTTGTGCTATTGTATTCAGTAAAAATTTTTAGGAGATTATATTTATGAAAAAATTTATTGCCGCTGCCTTACAGCCGGAGTTTACCAGCTGTTGGCGTTCTTGGACTTATATAAATGAAGAGTTTGCCGATGATTTCCAAGCATTGCAAGCTGCCGATTCTTTGAAAATGGATGGGCCATTCCCCAGAATTTGGAAAACCGGTCAAAAGTTTGTGCTAAAAGGCACTGCCCCTTCCGGCAAAACATTTGCTTATAAATCTTATTACAAACTCAAAGGTGCGATCAAGTATCTTTTCCGGCTTTCGCCCTGCGGCATGGAAGCGGAAAACTTTCAGCTTATCAGCGCTTGCGGCATCGCCCTGCCCCGCCTGCTGGCAGTAGGCGATATCCGGAAAGGCGGCTTGCTGAAAACAGCTTTTCTCATCACCGAATTTGCCGAAGGCTACTCCGACGGCAGAGATTTCACCAGTTTGAAAAATGTTGTTAAAGATCCGGCATTGCGGGACGAGTTTATTTTACGCAATATGGAACTTCTGGCAAAACTGCACGACAACCACATTCTGCACCGGGGATTTACCCCCGCCAATTTGCTATACAAAGTGCGGCAAACGCCGGACGAACAGGGCAACCATCTGGATTTGATGTGGATAGATATAGCAAGCTGCCGCAAGCTCTCCAAGGAGCGGCTCAAAAACTCAATGGTAGTAGACTTTGAACAACTGTTTCGCTTTTTTGAGTTCAGCAATGAAGAATTGCTTAAATATATAAAGCACTATTGCCAAAGCACCCAAGAGCCGCTGAAAGCACCGGAAACCATACTTTCCGAACTGAAAAAACAGCTGCAAAAACGCTCCGGCAAAGCGTAAACGAATACAGTTTTTATGAACTTTTTTGATTTATTCTCACCAAACAAGCGAAAGCAAAAAGAAGTTGACCGCTTCTTTCTACACACTCTTGCTGACGCAAGCGGCGAGTATAAAGATGTGCTTACTGCCGCATTTAAGAAAATCAAAAAGATTGTCAGGGGTGGTTATACAGAATTGATGATCTCCTATCTTGATGATGTACCGCCTCTTGATTGCCGTAATGATGACAGTCCATTCTGCTCTATCAAAACAAACTTTGGCTGGATTGACTTTGATATTCTTGACAACAACCTGTCCTGGGTTTTCTACGAGACTCCCGCACACCAGATCGATATAACGAATTGCATTATTGAAGAAATCCGGTTTTATCCATTACTTTTCAATACTCCGGCGAAAAAAATGCTGGCTGAAAACATTCTTCCTTTACCGCCGGAATTCGGCAACGCGGCGGCAGAGCATCCGCCAATGCTGAAACAATTTCAGAAAGAATATTGGAAGGCATATCGCTGTACAATTCCGGCAGAACTGCAAAATTTATATGAGTCGTGTAATGGTGCAAGTTCAAATC
>JAZMZK010000084.1:0-18636 GCA_045585955.1 Victivallaceae bacterium | reverse complement strand
CCTCCGACTTGTCTGTTTGGTGTTTTTGGAAACTGTTAGTATGGTAATAACGCTCCCCACCCCGAAGATGATCCCCAGCGAGGTTAAGATGGAGTGTATTTTGTGTAGCAATATATTGTGCATCGAAAGCCGCAAAGCGTCAGTTGCCAGCATCATTTTTTACGGTACTCCTGATGTACGATCCTGCCGTCACGCAAATGCACGATTTGGTCAAAGTGTTCGTCAAGATCCGGGTTGTGCGTTACCATAATGATCGTTACGCCGCTGTCGTTGAGCTCATGGAAAAGCTTCATGATTTCCAAACCGGTTTTTTCGTCCAGATTCCCGGTTGGTTCGTCCGCCAGCAGAAACGAGGGGTGATTGCTCAAAGCTCGGGCAATGGCTACCCGCTGACACTCCCCGCCGGAGAGCTGATTGGGCCGGTGCCCGAACCGGTGCCCCAAGCCTACCCGTTCAATAAGTTCATGGGCCCGCTGGCGGCGGACTTTGCGGTCTACCCTGCCGTAGAGCATAGGTATTTCCACATTCTGCTCAATGGTCAGATGCGGAAACAAGTTGAATCCCTGAAAGATAAATCCGATTTTCCGGTTGCGGATAGTCGCCAGTTCCGAGTCGGTCAGCAAATCCACCTGAACTTCCTCCAGCTGATATATCCCGGAAGTCGGCACATCCAGCATCCCCAGAATATTGAGCATGGTGGATTTACCGGAACCGGAAGTACCCAATATGCCGAGAAATTCTCCCCTGCCTACACTCAAATTGACATCTTTGAGTACCGGCACCGGATTGCCTCCGGCATAGTAGGTCTTGAAAATATGCTCCAGACTGACAATTTTATCGCTTGAACTCACAACTCGATCCTCAATCAGGTCGGATTATTTTGTTTCGGTACGGCCCTGATGGGGGCGGTAGAGGTAAATCACATCGTCCTCTTTCAGCCCGTCAAGTATCTGGACAAAGCGGTCGTTGGATTCGCCGATCTTTACATCAACTTCCGTATTGCCGCCGCCGGGCGTTTGCTTGTATACATAGAAGCGTTCTTTATCTTCAAAAATCGCTTCCACGGGGATAAAGAGCGTATCTTTGATAGTGTTGGTTATCACTTCGATCTGCACACTCATACCGTTGACCAGCAGCTCCGACTGTTTGTCGAAGCGGATGCGGGATTTGTAGACCTTCGGCGAGGTGGAATCCCAGAAAATGATGTTTACCGGCAGCGTGGGTATCACATCCACCGTACCGTGGAATTTTACTGACGGCATGCTGTCCGGCGTAACGATCACCCGGTCGCCCACTTTGACTTTGCTGCGGTACTGTTCGGGCAAGTCCAGATTCACCACCATATCCGACATTTCCGGAATGGTCATCAGGATCATGCCCCGCCAAACTTCCATACCCGGTTTGATATCCGGGTTGCTGTGAGGCCGGTCGGGGTTGCCGTAGATCACGATGCCGTCCGCCGGAGCGTACAAGGTCATCATCCGCAAAAACTTTTCGTTCTGGGCAAGGTTTTCCCGCACCCGGCGGATCCGGCGGGTGTAGTTGTGCAGACTGCGGTTGGTTCTGGCACGGCTGGACTGGATGGCGACTTTGACCTTTTCCATATTCAAATCCGCCTGATCCACTTCGTTGTAGAGGGCTTTCAGTTTGCTGGGATCGTCGTACATCTTCCACAACCGGCGGGAACTTTCGTTGTTTTCCAGCTCGTTTTCTGCCGAATCAATACTGGATTGAGCATTGGCAAGGTTTTTCTTGTATGCCTTTTGCTTATCTTCGTCAGTATCGGTTTCCGGATTGGCTTTGTAGTTGCGGTAGGTTTCTTTGGCATCATCGAGCTTGCTCTGGCTGTTGGAAATGTTCAAATCCAGCGAATCACGCTTCTGCCGCCGCTCAAACCGGAGATACTTTCTCAACGCATCATCGGCTTTGGATACCCGGTCTTCGGCGGCTTTCATATTCGCTGCCTGGGTACTTTCTTCCAATTTTTGGGTTTCCAGAGCCAGCTCCTGTTCTTTTTCCAGGTTTTCCAGCTCGATCTTGCCATCCAGAATACGGTTTTCCAGATCGGTGGGGTCAAGTTTGACCACCACATCGCCCTTTTTGACCCGGGCGTTTTCTTCAATGATCCAAACAATAGTGGAACGGACATTGGCTTGGGGCACTACCCGGTGCTTCTTTTTGGCACTGACAGTCCCCGGCTGGGTTATCCCCAAGACCAGATCACCTTTCTTCAAAGTAAAAGTCCGGTCAATATCTTCGGCGGCGTTCTCTTCGGCCTTGGCGGCTTTATCTTCAGCATGAGTGTAATTCCATGCCAGATAAAACACCATTCCGACAGCTGTTATTGCCACAGCCAGCAGTATCAGCCGTAATTTTTTGCGGTCGATTTTCATTGTGCAGCCTTACTTTTCTGCTTTTGCAGGTTTTGTTTTGCCGGTGTTTGCCGGAGGATTGTTTTTTTCCGGTTTTTTGTCAGCTTTTTCACCGTTATTTTCTTTTTCATCATCGCGGTCCTTTTCCGGATCATTTGCTTTGCGGCGGCGTTCCGGCTCGTCTATAAACTCTTCCTTGAGCTGCTGGAGAGTCGACTTGAGTTTGGGCAGCGAGGGTGAATTCTGCAATATTTCGCCAATTTTACCGCTGACATCGGCAACTTCATCCGGGTCAAAGCCTATACCGGAGGGATTTTCCGCCGGACGCAGGATATGTACCCGCATAAAGAATACCAGATGTACGATTTCCTGTTCCCGGTTTTTGGATGTAAAAAGCTCCCCGAGGTAGGGCAGATCGCTCAACAGAGGGGTCCGGTCTTCCTGCATACTGCTGCGGTTGCTGTAAAGTCCGCCCATCATAATAACTTCGCCATCGCGCAAAGTAAGGGTGGTTTCCAGATTGCGGATGGAAATCACCGGCACCTGGAAAGAGATCGCTTCGCCGGTAGCTGCATCGTAACCCTGATTGATACGCTGGTACTGCTGCACGGTCGATACTTCCGGAGCGACTTTCAGCGTAACGAGATTGTCGTTGATGATCAGCGGGGTCAGAGTAAGTGTAGCACCCACCCGGCGGAAGGTTGTTGCAATATTAGTACCGCTGGAAGTTGTGCTCATTTCCTGAATAGGTATATCCTGACCGGTGGAAAGACTGGCTTCTTCGTTGCGGCTTATCACCAGATTAGGCGAGGTCAAAACCTTGGCATCCTGACCGTTGAGTACCCACTGGAACGAAGTTTGCAAACTCTGGGTGCCGGATACATAGGGAAACCAGCTCAAATTCATTCCGGCGGTTTCTGCCGAACCGCTTAAAGAGTTATTTGCCATCCCGGCAGTTGATTTATACAATACCGAATCGCCCAGGGCGTTGGTACCGGCATCGCTATCGCTGAATTGGACAGAAAGGTTACGGTTCATTCCATCAGAAAAAAGCACTTCCACTACTTTTACTTCCACGACCACCTGCGGCATGGGTTTATCGATGGCAAGCAGGGCGTTTTTCAGATTTTCGATATTGTCGGAGCTGTCGTAAACGGTCAGCAGATTCTGTTCGGCATGGAATTCCACCGAGCCGTTGCGCAGCATATTTTCAATCGCGGTCACGCTGGCACGGTTGGCTTGGATGTAACGGCAGCGGTAAATAAGGGTCGATCTGCCATTGCTGCCGGGAATGATGGTGAAATCCGGTTTGGGCAGCGGTGTGATGATGCGTTTGGCATTTTCCGGAACCGGTTCCAGCAAGCTGCGGAGCTGGGCGGCTACGCTTTCAACATTCTTTTTGCCCTGTTCCAGATATTCCGGAGTCTTGGGAACAGGCTCCGAGGCCAGAAAGGAGTTTACTGAATCGTTGGCAAAACAATCTGTTGTATTGCTGAAGAAAGAGAACGCCGCAGCCGCAGCTGTCAGGCATTTCGCCAAACCGGATAATCGGGACATTTTATTTTTCCTTTTATATAAATACAGTTAAAGCACCTTACCGATGCAAATTTTCGTAAACAAAGCAACATAGCACAGTTTACGGATTTTTCAAGCTCAAAACCAACTTTAAACGCAATAAAAGCGGAAATTCCCAGTGCTGTCAGAGTTATCTCTGCCGGATGAGCTGTAAGATCGCAAGAAATTTTTGCGAGTGTTAAAAACAGCCGTAGTCGGAAGTGTTTTCCGGCTTGGAGCCGACAAATTCCAGAGTTGAATGGGTTATGTTGTATGCATTCAGGATCTTTTTCAGTTCCAGCCGGGTGATTTCCTGTTGTTGTGGATCATGGAGCATTATTTGAGCTGTAAAGCTGTTTTCGGTGGTGCTCAATGCTCTGATATGAGTGTGGAATATATCGGTAATGTTCTGATGGTTGTGCAGTTCGGCAAGGAGTTGGGCGGTATTTATATTGCGGGGCACACCGTCCAGCAAAAGGTTGGTGCTTTCAAAGAAAAGCTCCCGGCTGCCCATGGCGATCAATCCGGCGATGATCAAGCCGGTTATGGGGTCAATGATATTCCATCCGGTAAGGGCGATCAAGCCGCCGGAAACCACCACTCCCAGCGATACAAGAGTATCAGCAAGCATGTGCAAGTAAGCACTTTTTACATTCAAATCTTCATTTTTGCCTTTGCTTAAAAGCAGTACGGTAAAGCCGTTGACCACAATCCCCGCAGCGCCAGTTGCCATAACTGCACAGCCGGAAACCGCCGCACCGGTGCGGAAGCGGCTTATGCACTCCCACACGATCATTACGATAGCGGCTGCCAGCACCAGAGCGTTGACAAATGCTGCCAGTATGGTCGCCCGTTTGAAGGCATAGGTAAAGCGTTGATTGGGGGATTTTTTCAAGAGCAGAAAAGCTGCCAGCGAGATCACCAACCCGCCCACATCCCCCAGATTGTGCCCCGCATCGGCAAGCAACCCTGCCGAATTATAGTGCCAACCCAAATAAAACTCTCCGGCAACAAAAAGTATATTTATGGTTATGGCCCAGATAAACCGTTGGGCAAGTGCCGGGTCAAACCCGTGATGATGATGGTGATGATGTCCGCCATGTCCGTGGTGATGGCAGTGGCAATGAGCGTGTTCCATAACAAAAAAGTACCTTATTGATCTTTCGAGTGTTCGCTTTGTTCGCTGATGTGGGTCTTGCATAAATCAAACAACATGGGTATATGGTAATCATCCAGACTGTAAAAGATGCTTTTACCTACCCGGCGGGACTTTACCAATCGCATCTGCCGCAGCTGTTTAAGGTGGTGGGATACTGCGGGCTGGGTCATTTGCATTATCCGGGTTATATCGCAAACGCAAAGTTCGCTCAACAAAAGTGCGTTGATGATTTTCAGCCTCGTGGGGTCGGCAAAGCACTGGAAACGCTCCGCCATATATGCCAGCGTAAGATCATTGGTCAAATTTTTGGCGACTTTTTCTACGCAATGAGCATGGTCGCCGCCGCATTGAATGATTTCTTCTGTCATAAAACACCTTTAAATATAATCATATAAGTATTTGTTTATGTGTTAATATAAACTTGCTTCCACATAAAATCAATTTTTATAGGCAAAAAAAGTTGAAAAATATGTATATGACTGTATTTTTAGGAAAGCTTACAAAATTTTTATCTTAATAAAAAAGAAAGCAGGTTATTGATTATGGTATTGGTGAACAATATTTTTCCGGTGGAGTTTCTGAAGAAACATGATTTGGGCGTGGAGCTTTATATTACTACTCAAACCGATTTGGCAAAGTTGGAGCCGGTTCGGGATTACGCCAGAACTTTGCATTTGCAGTACAGCGGCATCAATCTGGCTGCAACCGATGAATCCGTTCGCCGCCAGAGCATCAACGATATAAAGTACGGTGTTGAAGCGGGAGTCAAATTCAACATCAAGACCATGATCCTGCACCCTTGCGGCGTTTTTTCCAGTCAGGGCGAAGATGTGGGTACTTACGGCCCTATGATCGACTCCCTGCGGGAGATCGCCGATTTTATGGCAGCAAAAGGTGTGACATTGAGCCTGGAAAATCAGGTGCTGCGCCACCCGGATCTGCGGATCATTGCCGGTTGCTCCAGCGATGAGTGGTTCCAGCTTTATAAAGATGTGGATCGCCAAAATGTAAATCTGACTTTGGATACCAGCCACGCCGCCAGTGCTTCGGCACACGAAGAAACTCTGGAAAAACGCCACGAAAAACTCTGGGAATTTATGGCACACCCGGAACTTATCGGACACTTTCACTGGTCAGATGCCCGGTTGGAAACCGACGATTGCCAATATGCCGACATCCATCTGGTGCCGGGGCAGGGGGATCTGCCGAGGGATTTCCACAAAGCTATCTGGGAACACCCCGCCAGTAAACTCTTTGAACAGAAATGTACCGAAGACGAGCTGGAAGCGGGTCTGGCATTTGCTCACAGTTTGTAAAACGGTAATAAAGTTTGCCTTTATTTTCCATATCAACAAATAGTAAAAAACAATACGGAGTGCAGGCTTTTTTTCAAAAAAAGGCTGCACTCCGTAAGTTTTTCAGCAGATGGCTGGTTTTACAGTTTATCTATTACTGTAAGCGAGTGCCAGGGCAGAGTTTCAAAACCTTCTTTGTTCATTCCTTCCACATGGCCGTCGCACCAAAGTACATTGGCATATCCGTTGTGGGCAAGGTAAAAACCTTTGGTTCCTTTGCCATTGCAGGTACACTGAGCTGTGTTAGTCATTGATTTGTCGGATTTAAAACAGGAATCTCCCATCATTGGTGCTCTTGATGGATCGCCTCCGGTTTGGCTGTTTTTTGCTCCTTGCACATAACCTTCCAGCAAGTAGTTTTTCCATGGACCGTTACCGTGATAGCCGGGGGCTGAAACAAATCCATAAATTTGGTTGGACATTTGTCCTTTTTCACCTTGAAAACGCACCAGTTCACTGCTTCCGGGACAAGTGAACCAGACGGCATCCTGTTTATTTATTTTATTACCGGTAGTATTGGGCAGTAAACCTGCCTGTGCCATTTTTTGTATGTAAGTAAGATCTTTATCGTGTCCGGTGGCACCGGTCAGATAGCCGTTACTTATATCAACATACGAAAACTGAATCAGTCCCAGTTGTTTTAGATTGCCCGTACAGTTCGTGGTCTGGGCTCTTGCCCGTGCAGCAGAAAGTGCAGGCAAAAGCATTGCTGCAAGAATGGCGATAATGGCGATCACAACCAATAGTTCGATCAAAGTAAAAGCCAAACCCATGGGCTTCCTGCCAGCACACTGGCAGAAATACAATTCATTCTTCATAACAGTACTCCTTTTTTTATGGTTATTTTTTGAGTTTAAGTATAAGTTGAGCAGCTTCTTCCCGTACTTTGTCAGCTTCCGCCGGGTCGTGGGCTTTATCGACCACTACCCGTTTGGCGGCGGTCATCAAAAAAGCCTGTGCTTCGGGGGAGTCCTTGCCGATTTCGCGAAGTTTATCCAGATATTTTACATCGGTTATACCTTGCCGGAGTGCCATATAACGGATGGAAGGTACTACGACTTCTTCGGAGTTGTAAAGCAGTGAATTGCCGCCATTACCTTTCCAGGTCATGTTGGGCAAGCCTTTGACAGACTGAAACATGTCGTTGGAATCCATATTCTGATATTCGCCGAACCACGCATTATGCCGGAAGTTTTTGTATAGAGAAGCTCTTATATCCGTAGAACATGTGTAATGACCGAAAGTTACGCCTTTGGCCTGCTGTTCCCTAATAAAATCCACTTGCTCTTTGGTTTTGAAATAACCGTGCCGCCACAATATCCAGTGATCAACATAGGGGGCGATTTTTTTCATGTTTTCCAAATTCATACATCCGGCGCCGAGGGTTATACACAATTTGATCTGTAGACCGGCGGCATGGAGAGCTTTCAAATATTTTTCTACATCGTTAAAGGAGTCGAACGGTGGTTCGTCGTAAATTTCTATATAACACTTGGCGGGATCAAAGCCATTCTTTTTCAGAAACAGTTCCACAGTTTTGACCCAATCCACAAACAAATGCAGATTCTTTTTGCCGTACAGATTGGTAAATGTGTAAACACAGCTGTAACAGACAAGTATTGTCTGGCAACCGATACTTTTGATTTTTGCTGCCCGGTCTTCGGCAAAACCGTTAGCGGTGACAGGGGTGAACTTGCCATCTTTGAGCGGAAATTTAAGCGACCACGGATTGATCCGGTAAATTTTCATTGCAATATCATCCTGCAATACCCGGGCTTTGTCGGTGGTGTATGCCGAAAAATAGTTGCAGGGACGGCGGGGGCTTTTATCCAGTTCAATATCATTTACAGTCAAAGTCAGGGGGATATCTTTCATGTCGCCGGAGTAATTGTAGTTGCCTCTGCCTTTGCCCCGGGTGGTGAATATACCTTTGCCGTTGACTTCCAGAATCCGGATGCGGCCTTTGTATTCGCCGGGTTTGAGATCGTATGTGCTGAAATCCAGCCAGACCAACGCACACTCTCCGGCAGGCACCGTTACGGTGCGGGCTTCGTTCATCTTGGGCAGCGGGTCAAAAATGGCACTGTTGCCACTGGAGTTGTCCCGGTGGGCGACAGCTTCCCGGTAGGTTACGCCGGGGAATAGTTTGCCGTTGTGCCATTCAAGGGATTTATCTTTGGGTATTTCGGCGGTGATTTGATAAAAAGCAGTTTTTTTGCTGTTGTTGTAAATCGCCAGCGGCAGCGGTTTGATTTCGTTGACGGCGGCACGCAGTGCGATTTTTTCCACCGGCTCAAACAGGGCATCCGGCAGGAACGGCAGCGAAAAGTCATCGGTAATATTTACCGGAGCACAGAGTATTTTCTGCTTGCGGAAAGAGTCAATTTTTTCCTGCACAGCTTTAGCTTCGGCTTCGGCCTGAATTTTTTCAAAGGCTTCGCGGGTGGTGTTTTCGGGGAAACTCCCGCAATAGATCTTGCCGAAATATTTTAAATCAGAAAAACCGCTGGCAACTTTTGCCCACGAACTCAACTCTTTAGCTTCTTTACGCTGGCGAGCTATGTTAAAGCCGATAAAATCGCCTTTTTTCGGGTTATTCCAGCCCAAACTGGCAAATGGTATGGTGGCAATACCGCCCCAG
This sequence comes from Victivallaceae bacterium, assembly GCA_045585955.1. Taxonomy (GTDB): domain Bacteria; phylum Verrucomicrobiota; class Lentisphaeria; order Victivallales; family Victivallaceae; genus SIG78. The sequence continues at coordinate 9,555 of JAZMZK010000084.1, read as the reverse complement.
CCATGTTTAGTAACATTGGTTTTGACCGTCCACTCAAGAGGTTTGCCGTTGACGATGCTGGTTGAGGTGTAATTGTTGGCAGAAACTGCAAATTGGGAGTATTCACGGTCAGACTTTTTGGGCGTAAAGAAAAACTCCACCACATCGCCGCTCCACAGATTGCCGGGGGCTTTTGCCGGAGTAACTTGCTTGGGTTCTTCGCAATCAAAAGTTATGACAAAAGCGTTGTCGGTCATCTTGATATTAAAAGAAGTTTTGGCAGTCAAATCTTTGGGGCTTTTGAAACGGTGAAAATCGCTGTAACTGGTGCCGTCAGCCGGGATGATCTTCTTAATATCCAGCTCGACTTTGGCGGGAGCTGACTGGTCGTTCAAGGCAGGGCGTTTGCGTTCTTTGATCACGATATTGTCGAATAGTATATAATCGCCGACTTTGTGCACAAAAGGCGAATAACGCTCATAGTTGCTTATGGAAAGATTCAATGCTGCATTCACGGTGTCTTCTTTGGTGCGGAAAGAACCTTTATAAGTGACCCATTCCCCGTTGGCTTTGATCGGTGCGGCGGTGGTCTTGGCGCTTTTGCCGTGCCAGAGAGTCTGTTTGGCGTTCCACAAAGTTGCCCGGAGCTGCCCACCGCTTTTTATATTGCTTTTTATATCAATAGAAAAATCGTAGGTGGTGTTGGGCTTGCACGCAAAACCGCCGGGAGCATTTTTGTCTGCATATTTGCCGCCGATCCACACGGCTGCTTGCAGTGTGCGGTATTTTCCCGCAGTTCTTAATTTATCAAATTCCAATTTGCCGCAGCGGTTCCAGGTCAGATCTTCAGTAAAGACCGTAAGTTTGCCGCCATTGGTTCGGAATTCCGGTCCATACTTCTTTTCATCAGCATTGAAATCGCTGTTTTTAACGATATTCTGAGCGGGAACCATTGCCGCTGCGATCAGCAGCAGATAAACAAACAGTTTTTTCATCATAATCATACCTCTTTATCTTTTATTACAATATTTCTTACACTTTTGCGTATTACCAGTTTAGTCGGAACTTGCACAATGACCCGGTTGGCAGATGATTGGTTGATCTGCTTGAACAAAAGTTCAGCTCCCTGAATAAAACATTCTTTGAAGCTGCGGTCTATGGCAGTGAAAAATGGCGGCCGTTTCAACTCGTGATCGTAGTTTTCAAAATTATCCACGCACAATATATCCGGCAGTACATCCGTAGAGAGTCCATTGATCTGCATATACGAATACATCCCGTAACTGATGGCCCACCCCAGCGAAATATAGAGCGTATTTTCAATGTCATCTGCGGTAAGCGATTGGGCAAGATCGTATCCGTAGGTGATATTGTTGTTACTGACCTGATGACCGGTTTCCTGTACAGTTATCCGGGCGGTCGTGCCGGTCATATTCAGGTAGTTGACTATCTGCCGGGCGGTAGCAATACAGTTGCGGGTGCTTGTTTGCAGTACAACGATATTTTTGTACCGGTCAAGATCGCAGTGCTGACAGAAATCTCTCAAAGCCGTGGAAAAATCGGCTATTACCTGATTGCATATCAAACGGTCTTCCAGATATACCGCTCCGACCAGAACAATAGGTTTGTTGAACGCACGCAATGCCGGCAGAGTTTTTTTGTCAACAAAGTTGGAATTAAGCAGCAGACCATCCAGTTTACGCAGCAGTTTTTTTCCAACCGCAGGATCTTGCATGGCATAGAATTGCAGCAGCAATATTTTCGCATCTTCTTTGCGGCAGTTCAAATGATCCAGCAGAGCACCTGACGCATCATTGAGTATGGGGTCGATAAGCGGAGTCGGAGTGTGCCCGAGATAACCTATATTTTTGAGTTTGGAATGTTTTTTATTAAAAAAATATCCTTTGCCCGGTACCGGATAGATCAGACCTTCTGCTGATAAACTCTGCATAACAGCTGCGGCAGTCCCCGGAGAACATGCCAGATGAGCCGCCAGTTGGCGTATCGATTCCAAACGGTGTTTTTCCGGCATATTGCGCTGAAGCAATTCCTGACGGTATTTTTCCAAAAGGATTTGTTTTTTATTTGTCATAAAAATATCCTTGTTTTTACAAAGCCAATACAACTGTCCGCAAAAAATATACAATAGAAGTTTGTGCAAGTCAATATATATGCAGCGGTACTCAAGTGTTAAATCCTCTAAAAAAATGCAACTGTATTGTTTTTATTTGGTACAGTATATAATTAAATATTTGCAAATAAATGAATTGCGATGATGATGGGTCGGATGATGGTACTTCGCAGGACTGGGGAGTGCTTCTTATGTGATTTTTTTACTATATACCTTTTGCCGCTGTTGATTTTTAATGAAAAAAATGTATTTCCTGACAAAAACTTGCTGAATATTGGCAAAGTTTGATTTTCCACTGTATATTACCCATTCATATTTACGGGAAATATGAGTTTAAAATTTATGGAAAGGGAATTTTATAATGGGATTTTTCTCTAAATCGGCAGCTCTTTTGCTGGCTCTCGGCACTTTGTTTATTCTGGGCTGCTCCAGCCCCCGCACCAGCGACACCGGGCGGACTGCAGTGGAACAGTTTTTGATTTCAACTGTGGTGGAAAATGGCATCGGTTATGCGGATTTTACTCCTTACAAAGGCAAAAAAATCTTTATTGAGTACGATTATCTGGCTCCTCAAGTGGATAAACCCTATGTGCAGGGCTCTTTTGAAATGCACCTTGCCCAGCAGGGATTGCAGGTTTGCCGCGACGCTAAAGCGGCTGATTACATCGTGCAAATTCTTTGCGGTGTACTGGCAACCGATGCTCACAGCATTATGATCGGTACACCAACTTTGCCCATACCAATACCGGATACATCCATAAGTGTAGCCATTCCGGAAATCCCGCTTTTCAAGAAGCTGACCCGCTCCGGTTACGGCAGATTTGCTTTCAATATACTTAACGCCAAAGACCGCACCCCGGTCAAAGTCATCAAAGGTATCGAAGCCTCCACCAGCTACACCAACTGGACGATCCTGCTGATACCGTTCAAATCTCACGATATGCCCTTGAAGATACGCGAAGGCAGCGAAACCCACTTCAACGTGGCTGCCGGAAACATCTGATAAACTTTGATAATAAAAAGCTCGAACATGAAAAAAGTGTTTGAGCTTTTTATTTATTTCTGGTAAATCATTATTGAAAAAACGGCATATTGTGCTATAATATCTTTGAATTGACACAATTTATAAACAAATGGAGATTTTTATGGCTAAATCAAGTTGGAAAAAATTGTTGCTGGCGTTCAGTTGTATTGCAGGTTTCGGCACTGCGGCGGAAGATGTCAAATTGCTGCTGCCGGAAAAAATCTACGCTGTTCCGGGCGTGGAATGCAACATATATTTCAATAATATCGTAACTGTGATAAATCCTGCCAATTATGTTTTTGAAGTCAAATGCGAGAAAGGCCGCAACGACCTCAAGCGGTGGCGTTATACCCCAAAAGCTGACGAGGTTGGCTCCTACAAACTCCAGCTGCGGGTGATTTCCATGCAGGGCATTGTAGCCAAAGCCGATGTGGAGTTGGTGGTGCTGCCTGCTGATGCCGGTGCCGGCAAAGAGTTCCACATGCTTTTTGTGGGAGCCAGCCAGACCAATGCCGGGCATTACCCCAACCGCATGGCGGCTTTGATGAAACGCCCCGGCAACCCGGTTTTCAAAACTATCGGCACCCGCAGCCGGGGCAAAGACGGGGCTAAACATGAGGGGTACGGCGGCTGGCGCTGGCATGTATTCATGACCCGTTACGGATACACCGGCAGCCGCAAGATGGATGGCATGCACCCGGATCGCCCGGTGGGCTTCAACAGTCCGTTTATTTTTCAGAACGAAAAAGGCGAATATAAGTTTGATTTGAATAAGTACTTTGCTATCAACAATAACGGTCGAATTCCTGATGCGGTGAGTTTCCAGCTGGGCTTGAACGATTTCTTCCTCTGCACCGACGAAAATATCGTCGAAATCACCGCTAAATCCATGAAGGATATGGAAAAACTCATTGCCGAGTTCCGCAAGCTCAAACCGGCTCCGGAAATCTTTATTTTCCAGCACATACCCGGCTCCAATCAGGATGGTTTCGGTGCAAGTTACGGTTGTCAGCAAAGCTCCTGGCAGTACCGGAAAAATCTGGATTACTACAACCGGGCTTTGGCAAAACAAGCCAAAAAGCTGGGGCTGCACACAGTACCGGTCTATATGAATTTTGATACCGAAAACAACTATCCGGTGATCACAAGTCCGGTAAATCTGGATAACCCGCAGCTGATAACCCGCCAGAACAACGGCGTACACCCCAGCATTGCCGGTTATAACCAGATGGCTGACACCCTTTACTGTGCGGTCAAGGCGGTGCTTGCCAAACAAAAATGAAGGCTGTTTCTGATGAATTGGGATATATTGACCGCAGTTTTTATCGGTACATTTGCCGGATGGTTTGCCGGTTTCTTCATCGGTCGCATGCGGGTAAAATTTTTAGAAAATCTGCGGGAAGTTGAGAAAAATTTCTTTCTTCAACAGCTTGAGGAACAGAAAAAGCAGCATGATGAAGCGCTTGATAAGCAGAAATCGCTCTACGAGCAGCAGCTTGCCGAGCAGAAACTTCTGTTGGAAAAGCAGATGCAGAATCAATCTGATTTGCAGAAAGAAAATACTCAAAAGCAGTACGATATGCTTAAAGAGGAATTCAAAACTCTTGCCGAAAAGATCCTTGCCGAAAAGAGTGCTGATTTTGAGAAACAGGGCTCGACCCGGCTGGATGTGCTGCTTGCTCCATTTAAAACCAAGTTGGAAGAGTTCAAAAACAGTACCGATCTTACCCGTAAGGAGGCGTTGGAAAATCACGCCCGCCTTGCCGAGCAGATCAATGCTTTGATGAAAAGTTCCCGGGCGTTGGGCGAAGATGCCACCCGGCTTGCCCAGGCATTGCGCAGCGATAATAAAATGCTGGGCAACTGGGGCGAAATGATCCTTGATGAGATACTGGCTTCTTCCGGATTGATCGAAAAAGTCCATTATCATAAACAGCTTACGCTGAAAGATGATAACGATAACGCTCTGCATAACGACGAAACCAACAAAGTCATGCGGCCGGATGTGGTGGTAAATTACCCCGACGGCAAAGTGGTGATCGTGGACAGCAAAGTAAGTTTGAATGATTACATTGATTATGTAAATGCCGAAGATGCCGATACCCGGCAAGCCGCTGCCGCCAAACACCTTAAAAGCGTTAAAACCCACATGGAAGGCTTGGCAAAAAAGAATTATTCAGCTTATATCAATAAAGAAAATCAGGAAGCTGTGGAGTTTGTCATAATGTTTATGCCCAACGCCGGAGCTTACGAACTTGCCATGCACAGCGATATAAACTTGTGGCGAACGGGTTTTGAGAAAAAAGTCCTGTTGGTAAGTCCGGTAAATCTTATGGCGCTGCTTCAGCTTATCCACATAGGCTGGAAGCGTTACGAGCAAGACCGCAATCAGCTTAAGATCCTTGACGGTGCCGCCCAGCTCCTGGAACGGCTCCAGAAGTTTTACGACAGCTTCGATAAAGTGGGCGATCTTTTGGAAAAAGCCAACAAGAGTTTTGCTGATTCAGCCGGAGTTTTGCGTGGCGATAACGGCAAACACAGCATAGTTAAAAAAGGTCAGGAACTGGCAGATTTGGGCGTAAAATTGAAAAAACGCCTGACAGTGCCCAAGCGGTTCCAAAGCGATGATTTTGCCGGAAACAGTGCTGAAGTTATAGAAATAAACTCCGAAGACGAAAATAATCAGTGAAAAATACGCTTGTTTATTGGAATTATCTCACTTTTGGAGTTATCTTTTATGTTGATGATTTTTTAGTGAATTTTTCCGTAAGGAGGTTTTATTTTGGATAATCGTGTATTGTTGCGGAATGCTGAAGAGATGCTTCAGGCGATCAATAAGGTTGCCGACAGCATTATCAGCGAATTCGGCAAAGATGGTTTGGATAATGTAGCTTTAGTCGGGCTTTATAAAGCGGGTGTGCCGCTGGCAAAACGCCTTGCCGAAGTGATCCGGCAGCGGACAGGGGCAGTGCTTGAATTCGGCACGTTGGATATTTCCATGTACCGGGATGATTTCGGGCAGCGTACCGCATTGCCCCTGATCCGGGAAACGGAGATTCCCTTCGATGTGGATAACGCCCGCTTGATTTTAGTGGACGATGTACTCTCCACCGGCAGAACCATCCGGGCTGCATTGGATGCGGTAACTGATTACGGCAGACCCGCTTTGATCCGGCTGGCGGTATTGATCGACCGGGGCGGGGTGGAGTATCCCATCCGGGCAGATTACATCGGCTGGACGATGCAGTGCCAGATGGATCGCAAGATTTTAGTGGAATTCAGTGATGAAGATGGTGCGGACGGGGTCTACGAAGTAGCCTGGAAAAAGCACCGGGCAGAATAAGGAGCAGTTTGGGTTATGAGTTCTTTTCAGTGGACACGCAAAGATTTGTTGAGCTTGTACGATCTTGAAGCACAGGAAATCGAGTTTATTCTTGATACCGCAGCGGAATTCAAAAAGGTTTCAGCCCGGAAAGTGAAGAAAGTTCCGGCATTGCGGGGCAAAACCGTGGTAAACTTTTTCTTTGAACCCAGCACCCGCACAAGGGTATCTTTTGAGCTTGCCGAACAGCGGTTGAGTGCCGATATAGTCAATGTGACCGCCAGCACCAGCAGTTTGACCAAAGGCGAAAGTTTGTTGGATACTGTGCGGAATATTGAGGCACTGAATGTGGATTTGCTGGTAATGCGTCATCCGGTGCCCGGTGCGGCAAATTTTGTCGCCCAGCGGGTCGGAGCAGGGGTGGTCAACGCCGGTGACGGAGCCCACAGTCATCCCACGCAGGCATTGCTGGATTTGTTCACCATCCGGGAACATAAAGGCAGGATCAAGGGTTTGAAAGTTGCCATTGTTGGCGATATTATGCACAGCCGGGTCGCCCGCAGCAATGTGTGGGGGTTGCTCAAACTGGGTGCGGAAGTGACGCTGGCAGGTCCCTCTACGCTGGTACCTAAAGAGTTTGAAACAGTCGGCGTAAGAGTTTGCCACAATCTGGAAGAGGCGATTTGCGACGCTGATGTAGTGAATATGCTGCGTATCCAGCGGGAGCGGCAGGAGTCGGGCTTCTTCCCCAGCACTGGTGAATATGCCAGATTTTTCGGGCTTAACAGCCAGACTGCCCGGTTCCTCAAGAAAGATGCACTTATCATGCACCCCGGCCCCATCAACCGGGATGTGGAGCTTTCCAGCGAATTGGCAGACGGCAGTCGTTCGGTGATCCTTGAGCAGGTGACCAACGGTTTGGCAGTGCGTATGGCGGTACTTTTCCTGGTGGCAGGCTGTTTGAAAAAGTAAGCGGATATCAAACTCCGGCAAAATTCATATTTTTGCCGGAGTTTTAGTGTTTATTTGTTATTATGGTGAGTAAAATGCTGCAAGATAATGCTGCTGAAAACAGCAGTTTGATGCAGAAAAAGTGGAACTGGTGGCTGCTGGCAACTTCGGTAGTTATCTACTTTTTCGTCAATTTCCAGCGGTCGAGTATTCCGGGAACGATCTTCAACGAGCTGCAAAGCGATTTTCAGGCAACGGCGGCGCAGGTTACCAATATCAGTGCGGTATTTATGTATGTGTATGCAGCAACCCAGCTGGTGGCAGGTTTGGCGGCTGATAAATTCGGCGGCGTGCGGACGATTTTCTGGGGTGCGTTGCTGTTGTGCGTCGGTTCGCTGATTTTCCCTTTATGCAGCAATATGGGGCTGCTTTTGCTGGGGCGGGTGCTGGTCGGTTTGGGCTGCGGAGCGATTTATTTGGCGATCGTTAAAGAGATCGACCGGATCTACCCGGAAAAATTCACTTCGGTATTGGGGACAGTTATCCTGCTGGGCTATGCCGGGAGCATTATCGGCGGCTGGCCTTTGAGCAAGGCGGTGCAGTATGTTTCATGGCGCTGGGCGTTTGCGGCGGCAGCGGTGCTGACTTTGATCGGGTATCTGGGATTTATTTATTGCAAAAAACAAGTCGCCATACCCAAAGTCCGGCGGGAAAAATTGTCGCTTTTGCCCTTTATTGTGGTATTGAAAAGCCGCAATTGCCGCTGGCTGCTGATTGCCGGCGGGGTGGGCTATGCCGTCTATTATCTGATGCTGGCGGTAATGGGTAAAAAACTTTTGGAAGATATTTGCCAGACTCCGGCTTCCACGGCAGGATTCTGTGTATCCTTAATGGTGATCGTGGCGGCGGGAATGAACTTTCTGGTGGGCTATTTGAGTACCAGATTCGGTAATTTACGCAAACCCTTTTTGTATGCAACACTGGCTTCCAGCGTAGTGGGGGCGGTTATGGGGCTTATCGGATTGAAACTCCACGCCGGGACATGGTATTTTGTGATCGTTATGCAGCTTTTTGCGGCATCGGCAGGTTTTTCGCCGGTAAGCAATTCGTTGATGCGGGAATACACCCCCGCTCAATACACCGGTTCTGGAGCCAGCGTGCTGAACTTTGTAGCCTATCTGGCAGTGGCAGTGTGCGGCAATCTGGCGGGGATATTGATGGATGCGTTTTCCGACGGCAAGGTGGTCAAAGCCGGGGTAGTGATCTATCCGGCAAGCAGTTATGCCGCGGTGCTGACTCTGTCGCTCATAATTGGTGTATCCGCACTGCTGGCGGGTTTGATGCTGCCGGAAACTTACGGCAAAAATATTTACAAGCAGGAAAAACTCCAACTTAAAGCCCGGCGGAAGAAAAGGAGTACGCAATGAATTGCCGTATAGAATACACCACATCATACAGCCAGATCGAACTGGTTCACGATAATCTCTACTTATACAACACTAAACTGACCGGGAACAGGTTTGATGAAAGCGTTAAAGCCAAAAAGCTCGATAATGCCGGAGCATTTATCCTGCGGGGCGATGACAATGAGTTCCTTGGCGGGATCGTCTGGCATTGGCTGGATGACCGGGAAGTTTTTGTGGATTACATGTTTGTAAGCGACAAATTGCGGGGGCAGGGTTGGGGCAGAAAACTCTTTGCTGAATTTGAAAAGCAAATAAAAAGCGAAGGAGCCGAAAGTGCCGGAGTATCGACCAACACATTCCAAGCTCCGGAGTTCTACTTGAAAATAGGCTATAAAATAATAAAAGAATTGCCATCTCCGCAACCATTAGTGCCGGAAAACATACACTACTATTACAGCAAAAAACTGTAAGTAATCCATAATGTCGGATAAGTCTGACCCGTCCGACCTGTCTAACATAAGAAGATGCTGTAACTACCGGAATACTGCTGGAAGAGTTGCCGGGATATATTTTCTAAACTTAAGGCTCTGTTCCCAATACGGGTAGGTCAGTAAAAATCTTTATGATCAACTTTTGTATTGGAACTTTTTTAAAACTTGAATGGCATTTATCTATTTGCAGAGCAAATAGATAAATGCCGGGAAAAGGTTTTCCACCTTCGCCTAGGCTACGGCGGACAAGG
>JAZMZK010000083.1:0-23345 GCA_045585955.1 Victivallaceae bacterium | reverse complement strand
CAAGCGATACTGGAGATAATAAACTCCATTTTGCTTGTAAACTCTCCCGGTTCCGTTGGCTCGTCGTTTAGTACCTTTTGTTCTTGGCATAGGCAGAAATCCTCTCTTGGTTCGTTGAAAATAAAAAGGTTTTTCGGGAACATACGCCATCCGTCCCGAAAAACCAAGAGAGAACTTTTTTTGAAAGAGAACGATAACTCAACTCGTTACATTATACCGAAAAACTCCAGTTTTATGCTCAAAAATCTTATTTGCAATTATTTGCCAATTTTGTTGAATAACCACACAAAACCAAGCCAATCCCCCTCAAAACAATATTTTTTCAATCACGATGAAAAACAATAACCAAGCCACTTGCAACTTATTTATAATCAATATATTTAATATCAAATCAAGAGCAAAAAGATAAAAATTTATTGCCCGAATTTCGGGCAAAAAAACATGAAGCCTGTCAGGGCTTCGCTTCATACGCCGACAGGCGTGCTTCATAATCCGCAGGATTGCTTCATACGGCGAAGCCGTGCTTCATAAACCGCCTTGCCAGACTTGGCACGGCGTAGCCCGCAGGGCGAAGACGGCTGAAGCATTTGCTTTCGCAAATATGAAGCAGCTCCCGTCTTCTTTTCATTACGCCGCGGCAAGCCATTTCATTCCGCTATGAAGCATCTCCACTTCGTTCCGATATGATGAGAAAATGAAAAAATGACAGGGGGCAGATAAAACTGCTCGCTTGTCAACAAAAAAATATGCAAACTACTTGAAAAATTCGTTTTTGTTGCTACTTTATAAAAAGTTGTGGGATAGCTGTGAAAAAATAATTGACTTTTGTCCCCCAAATTATATATTCCGTAAACACTTATTTTTTAAGCAAGGTAAAAATATGAAAATACTGTTACTGCTTTACCTGCTGTTTGCTTTGGGGGGTGCCGGTACGATCCATGCTTTTGAAATCACTGAACGAACTCACATCGTTATTGATAAAAAAGCTCCGGAATCGACCCGCCTTGCCGCTGACGAATTAGCTTGTTATGTAAAAAAACTTTGCGGAAAAAGTCTGCCGGTCAAACGCGGCAGAAGCAGTGCCGTATCCCGGATCTTTATCGGCACACTTGATCATACGCCCCGGCTGCCGGAGGATGCGGCAGCCCGACTTGCCCAAGCCGCTTCTCCGGATGCCTTTGCTATCGTTTGCAAAAATAATACGCTTTACATAGTGGGCAAAGATCGGGTGGGCGAACTTTATGGCGTGTATGCATTGCTGGATGAAAAGCTGGGTATACGCTGGTTCCGGACGGCAACCAAATTTGATAACTATGAATATATCCCGACAAAACCCACGCTCAAATTTGCGGATTTTACCATAATCAGAGATCCCGTATTCCGCTACCGGCAGTTATCCCATGTAAGTGCCACCGGCAAAGCTCCGGTCAACGGGCAGACGCTGGCGGTGCGGCAGGGTTTTCAAATCAGTCCGCCCTGGAGCTTCAAGCGGGCCTATACAGAAAAGTTCTATCAGGCAAGGACTTCGCTTTTGAATATCGGTGAAGGCGGCCACACCACCTTCAGCAAGGCTGTTCCCCAGAAACTTTTTGCCAAACACCCGGAATATTTTGCCCTGATAAATGGCAAACGCATCAAAGGCAATCAGATTTGCATTGCCAATCCGGCGGTTCAAAAACTCGTTTTGCAATATGTGGATGAGCTCTACAAAAAATATCCGGCAAACGAAGTTAGATTTCTCTTCGGCATGCCCGATACCACCACCGGCTGGTGCGAGTGCAAGCTCTGCTGCAAGTTGGATGGCAGCAGCACATTTGACTATATAAATATAACCAACCGCTTCCACAAAGTGGCGGTCAAACTTATGGCGGAAATCTACAAAAAACACCCCCAAGCCCGGCTGGAATCATGGGCGTACCACACCTACCGCAATGTGCCGGATAATGTAAAGTACGATCCCCGGGCAATGATCTACTACTGCACTCACGGCAGATGCTACGGGCACAAGTTGGATGATCCCGCCTGCGAGCGGAATGTCAAACAGTTTGCCAATATGCAAGCGTGGAGCAAAGCTGCTGACCGCATGCGGCTCTATGATTACGCAAATTGTACTCCTATAATGTATGGCTGTCCGGAGAAAATTCAAGTTGGGGATCTGCAACTCTTCCGCAAAATGGGCTGGATGGGCTGGAAAGAAGAGATGCTTTTTGCCGATGCTGACTTCTGGCCCCGGCGGAAAAAAGGCGAGCCTGACTACCGTGCCGACCGCACCAATTCCAACTGGCAGTGGTATTGCGTTATGGGCAAAATGCTCTGGAACCCCAACCTTGATCCGGAAAAAATTTTAGCCGATGTGGAAAGTAAATATTACGGCAAAGCCTATGCGGCAATGAAAAAGTATCACGATTTCCGGCGGGAACTCTGGAACAATTCGCCGCACTGTCTGGGCTATCCCACCGGCGACCAGCGGCGGCCCCGGCTGCTTTCTGTACCCGGAGCCAGAGAAAGGTTGCTGGCACTGCTGGATGAAGCCCAACGGCTTGCCGGAAACGATAAAATTTTGCAAGGCAGGTTAAAAGATGACCGCACATGGCTGATGCGGTACTGGATAGGACCCAACGAAAAAATCCGCCTCCAGCCGGAAAAAACTCCGGTCATTCCGCTGAAAACCGGAGAACTGAAAATCGACGGCGATCCGGACGACGGCCAGTGGCTCGGAGCATGGCACACAGTTGATTTCGGCAATAAAAAAGGCAAAACTGCGGAAACAGTTTTTTCGGTGCTTGCCGATAAAAATCATCTCTATTTAAGACTCATCGGCAGTACCGCCGGAAAATGCCGTGCTGAATTTTATATTCTGCCACCCGGAACCCGTCAAAAACCATATCACCTGACAGTTGACGAAGCTGGCAAAGTCATCAGCCAAAGTCCCGAAACCGCCGGTACACTTGCCCAAGCTCAAAGCATTTCCGGCAAGCTGATTTGGGAAATAAAACTCCCTTTGAAAAAGCTTGCCCAAGCCCGAACCGGCTCTTTGTGGAAAATCCATGTGGCACTATTGCCTGCCAACTCCGGCAAATTGAATTTATCCGGCATAAACAAGCACGATGCTGCCGCTTACCGGGGATTCAACATTGCCAGGAACATAATCAAAAACGGCACATTTGAGGAATTGGATAAACAAAACGCCCCTGTATTCTGGATAAAGAACAACTGTTCAACTGCGGTCAACGGCAAAAATCACGCCCTGAAAATCACCCATCGCGGCTTTGCTTATCAACTGCTGGCAAGTGGAGTGCTTGCTCAAAAGCCGCAACCCCGGAACATACAGGTAACTTTCAAAGCCTCCGGCAAAGGCACGCTGCTGGTTGCCGCTCACCGCTACACTGATACCAAAGACGGCAAAGCCAAACATGGCTACCGCCGGAAAAACCATCCCACCAACATATTTTATCAGGCAAAACTTACCGGCAAGCCCAGATTTTACACCTGTCGCTACACCATCAAAGCCAACGAGTGGATGGCACTGCGTTTTGCCATAAAGGGCGGCAAAGAATCTTTTGCCACAGTCGACGATGCAGCAATAACTATTCTTGACTGAATAAAAAAAACTCCGGAGCAATCAAGTTCCGGAGCTTTTTTTGTCAGTTACAGCTTAAAGTTTGATGTAGATCAAACGATATTTGCCCGCAGGTATATCCAAAGCAAGTTTGCTGCCGGATACTTCCACAGCTTTGCCGGTAACAGCATCTACAACTTTAACTGTTTTGCCGGGGAGCGTGACCGTAACTTTGGGGGTGGTTTTACTGTAATTACCTGCCAGCAGCAATATTTCATTATTGCTCTGCAATGCCGAAATCATGGCATTGGCTGGCGTGCTTGCCAGTTTAAGTTGTTTACCTTCAACGATCAGATTTTCATAAGGCCGCAAAAGAGCCAACGCCCGGGCGTGGTAGTAGAAATCTTCTGGAGTATCGAAGTTGTTATACTTGAAGTAAGTTATGCCCCCGGCACCATTGAGGAAACACTCAAGGATCATGGCTTCCAGTTTTTCCGGATCATATTCGCCGTAAGTCCCGGCGGTCAGAAAGGGGATGAGTTTTTTGTTGAACTGCATTGCTTCGGCACAACGCCGCACAACATTATGGACTTTTTCCGCATTGCCCGCCACATACAAACTGGGCTGTGCCATATCGGTATACTTGGGATATTCGTCGGTAAAACGGGTGATCTGGTAGGTCGGTTTAGCCGGGGAGCGGTCATAATTGCCGATCAGGGGCATTGGTATATTGGCTGCTTGGGCACCTTTTGCCACAGCATTTTTCAAATCTGCCGCATGGCGTACACCGCATTGCAGTAAAAATTTTTGACGATCAACTCCGGCTTGAGCGGCACCATCGTTGCAGCGCTGACAATTTTTGGTACGATCAAAGGCTTCCGCCCACGATTCAATATCAAAAAAGACATAATCCGGCTTGAGCAATTTTACATAACTTGTTAATCTATCGCACTCTTTGACCCAATATTCGCCAAAGTAGGAGGGGCAAGTGATGAACCCTTGGGGAGTACACTTTACCGATGCCAACGCCTTTTTCGGTGTGGTACGCTGCAACTCTATCATGGGCGACAAATTCAGGATCAACTTCATATCGTTTTTCTTTGCCTCTTCAAAAAAGCTCAACACTTCTGCTGTGTATTTACCTTTGCGGTGCAGCGGAAATGAACTTACGGTGTTGAAGCCCAAACGCTTCCACACATTGAAGAAATCCGGCCAGAAGCGTTGGATATCTTCGCCGATCCATGCCAGACTTATATGAAGTTTTTCAAAGGGTTCAAATTTGGGGAAATCCAGCACTTCCATCGCCAGCGGACTTTTAAACTGTAACTTGCCGTTGACGGTTGTAGATATATAGCCTTTGCCGGAAAGCTTATTGCTTTTGCTCCGCAGCCGGACGGAGCTGGAAGAATAGTATTTATCGCTCAAATCCAGCTTGCGGCTCCAGCGGATCAAATCGCCGTTGGGTTGGGAACTCCAAACTCCGGCGGGGTTGTATACTTCAATATCTTTTGGCAGTTCCAGAATAAGTTCAGCTTTGCTCTTGGGGTTTTTCTTTGCCCGCAAATCGGAGAAATTGAAAAACTGCGGCATGAAAAACTCTTTGCTGACAGAGAGTTTGCCGGTACGCACTTTCGCTATAAGCCCGGTCAGGGGCAGTTCTTCGCCGGGGCGGCTGAACGCATCGTTGAAGGTGCTGCTTTTTTTATCGGCTTTAAGCACCGCCACTTCATCAGTAAAGAAAAATCCCCGGGCGGAAACTTTGATAAGTACATACCGGGCAGATGCTTGCAAATTCAAATAAAGCGGCACGGTTGAGGGCTTGCTTTCGTCGTAATAAAAGAAGTTGATATTGTCGTGCTGTGCCATTTCCCCCGGTTGCAGACGGCTCAAAGAACCGGTACGGTGCCAGAGTTTGCCGTCGTTGGAAACAAACGCCTCCATCTTGTCGGGAAAAGAAAATCTCGGAGCTCCGCCCAGTGTGCGGATAACGATTTTATCCAGATCGGCTTTTTTTTCCAAGTCCAGCGTCAGATATATTTCGTTGGTACGCCAGCCCACCGCATTGCGGTCGAACCAGATACGGTCATCAGCACGCTTGACCAGCTTGCCGTCGGTCAAATCTTTATTATCTTTTTTATCAGTAGTCAAACGGTAACTGGGAGCAGGCGAAAAGCTGAAAACTTTGCCTGCCGCCAGATTGGTCTTGTCCTGCACGGACTTGCGCCACAAAACTTTGCCGTTAAGTTTCTGACCATAAGCGGATACGGCACCAGCTGCAAGCAGTACTGCCAACAATAATGATATACGCATAAAAAAATCTCCGGTTGAATTTTTATTCTCATTTGAATAACAAGTATTTACAACTATTCATAGTATACACCTGTTATGCAAACAATGCAAATTCAACCGGTAAAAACTTATAAAATTTTTTGTCAGAAAACGCCTGCTGTGCAGTTTTACTTCAGCACTGCCAAAGCTGTATTTACATTACCGAAGGGGGCACTTACCTGCACCCCGGCTACGGCGTGGCGGATCGCTTCGATGCACTCTCTTGCTATGGCGATACCTTCGGCTTTCTGGGACTCTTTATCTATCTTTGAACCCATCCGCTGCATGATGCTGTCGGGCACTACCACGCCGGGTACTTCCGTACGCATGAATTCAGCATTACGCAAACTTGCCAGCGGCCAGACTCCGGCGATGGCGGGCAAATGCAAGTGTTCGATGCGTTTAAGGAAACCCAAGAGTTTTTCCGGGTCAAAGACCGGCTGGGTCACGATAAAATCAGCTCCAGCTTCGGCTTTCTGACAAATCCTCCGGTACTCCCGCTCCTGATCGATAGCGTTGGGGTCAAGACCTACGCCGATAACGGCAGAAGTCTGCATTTTCAGCGAACCGCCCCCTAAATCAATACCCATATTGAGCTTTTTCTGCATTTCGGTCATGCCGATAGCATCCACATCAAATACTCCGCTGCTGGCAGGAAAATTCCCCAGTTTGGGCGGGTCGCCGGTGATGAAAAGCAAATTGTGGATCTTTTCGCAGGCACAGCCCAGAAGTTCGCTCTGCAAACCGATCAGACTGCGGTCACGGGCACAAACATGCAAGGTTGCTTCTATATCCACATTCCGCTGGATCTCCAACGCCGTTACCATACTGGAAATACGGCTGCTGGCACGAGGGCCGTCGGGCAGATTTATTACATCCACTCCGGCGGCGGCACATGTGCGGGCTTTTTCTATAACATTGGTCAAGTCAAATCCGCAAGGGGGAGTCACTTCCACACAGGTTATCCACTCTTTGTTAGCAAGTTTTCTGCCCAATCTTGAACGCTCTGCCAAAGGTATTTCCGGCATGACTTCCACGCCGGAAGCTATTTCAATCACCGGCTTGGCACTTGCCGCATTGCCTTTTGCCAGCGGTCTTATGGAGCGAGCCATCTCCTTGATCTCCGCCGGACCGATACCGCAGCAGCCGCCGATGCCTCTGGCTCCCAGATTGGCAAACCGCATGGTGTAAGTTGTGAAGTATTCGGGGCTGTTCATATACATAGTGCGGTTGTCGATCTTCCGGGGCTCTCCGGCGTTGGGCTGAACTACCCATGGTAACGAGCTGGCACTCCGCACTGTTTCAAAGCATTTGAGGGTGGCTTCAGGGCCATTGCCGCAATTCAACCCCAGTGCTGCCGGGGGATTGGCTGTATCCAGCAAGGCACTCAAAAGTTCGGCGAAAGGGGTTTTGCTGTTGATGCCGCAAGCGTTTTCGTCCAGCGCAAAACTGGCTATGTAGGGTATTTCAAGCTCGCTGGAAATCTTTGCTGCGGCTTTTACATCGTTCAGATTTTCCAGCGATTCAAAAATTATAAAGTCAGCTCCGGCAAGAGCCATATACTTTGCCGGTTCTGCAATGATTGTTGCCCGGTCGCAATTTTTGTACGCTTCGGTCAACTCTCCGGCGGGGCCCACCGAACCGGCAATGAGAGTATCGCCGTGGGCACACTTTCTTGCCAGTTTGACTGCGCTTGTGCAGATATTTTCCAGCTGGTCTGCCAAGCCGAATCGGGAGAGCTTGTTTACATTGGCACTGAAAGTATTGGTCGTAAGCACATCACAGCCGCTGTCGATGTAACTTTGATGGATACCTTGCACCGTATCGGCAGCTGTTACTACCAGATTTTCAAAGCATACATTGACAAAAAAGTTTTTGCGGTACAATTCTGTACCCATAGCGCCGTCAAAGATCAGCAGATCCTTTTCCAGTCTTGCGGTCAAAAGCTCTGTACTCATTGAAAAATTCCGTTTTATTTAAGTTTTTCAGCCAAAATATCGCTCACCAGTTTGGGGTTGGCTTTGCCCCTGGAGAGCTTCATGACCTGTCCCACCAGGAACTGCAATACTTTGGGGTTGCCCGCCTTGTACTGTTCGACCTGTGCCGGGTTGGCGGCGATCGCCTGATCCACAAAGCCTTCCACTGCTCCGGCATCGCTGACCTGTGCCAGACCTTTTTCTTTGATGATATCGTTGGCACCCTTGCCGGTGGTGAACATTTCAGCAAGCACATCTTTGCCGATCTTGCCGGAAATGGTTCCGCCATCTACGGCGTTCACCAGCTCCGCCATATTTTCAGGCGTTACCGGGCTTTCGGTTATATCCATGCTTGCAGCAGAGAGCTCCCGCAAAAGTTCGGAGATGATCCAGTTGGCAAGGATCTTGGGATTTTTCACCGACTTGGCGGCAAGATCAAAGTAACCAGCCAGATGGCGGTCGGCAGTTACCACGCTGGCGTCGTAATCAGTAAGACCGCTGGCAACCAGTCTGGCACGCATAGCTGCGGGCAGCTCCGGCAAATTGGCTTTGAATTCGTCGATCTCTGCTTCGGTAAAAGTTACCGGCAGCAAGTCCGGATCAGGGAAATACCGGTAGTCGTGAGCCTGCTCCTTGGTACGCATCAGGTAGCTTTCGCCGGCATCATCGTTCCAGCCTCTCGTTTCCTGCCGCAGGGTGTGACCGGCATCCAGCTCTTGAGCCTGCCGCCACATTTCGTACTCGATGGCACGATGGACGGCTCGGAAACTGTTGAGGTTTTTCAGCTCGATCTTGGTGCCGAAGGGGTCGCTGGAGCTTTTACGCAAAGAGATGTTCACATCGCAGCGCATCTGACCTTTTTCCATATCGCAATCGCTGATATTGCCGTACTGCATGATCTCTTTAAGGCTGGTCAGGTAAGCATACGCTTCGTCGGCAGTACGCATATCCGGCTCGGAAACGATTTCGATCAACGGTACGCCCGCACGGTTGTAGTCCGCACCGCTGGCACCGTGAGTGTGGCTCAACTTGGCGGGGTCTTCTTCCAGATGGATACGGGTTATGCCGATACGCTTGGCAGGGAGTTCATCGCCGGAAAAACCTTTGACCCCTTCGCCGCCCACATCAATAAAACCTTCGGTGCAGAACGGCATATCGTACTGGCTGATCTGATAGTTTTTCGGCAGATCCGGGTAAAAATAGCTTTTGCGGTCAAATTTGCTGAACCGGGCGATCTCGCAGTTGGTCAGCAGTCCGGCGATGACCGCTTTGCGGATAGCTTCTTTGTTGGGCACCGGCAGCGTGCCGGGATAACCCAGACAGACCGGACAGGTATGGGTGTTGGGTTCGGCACCGAAAGTGTTGGCGCAGGAACAGAACATCTTGCTGGCAGTGCGTACCTGACAATGCACTTCCAAACCGATAACAGCTTCGTAATTCGACATGAATGGATCCTTTATATTGCTTTAATATCTATATATACGCAAATAATATACACCCAAGAGCAATTTTTGCAACAAGACTTGACTTTTTTTGCCAAATATGTTATATTCTTCAACAACATTGCATAATCAAAAACTTTCAGCAGGAGAAAAACATGTTCTGGATCTCAATCGTTTCGTTTGTGCTCTTTACCGGGCTGGTGGCGTTGGGTACTTACCTTATCTGCCGTAAGCGGGAAAGTTCGTCGCAAGATGGATTTTTCCTTGCGGGCCGCAGTCTGACCTTTCCGGTCATTGCCGGTTCGCTTTTGCTGACCAATCTCTCCACCGAACAGATGGTGGGGCTGAACGGGTCGGCTTTCAAAGAAGGTATGGCAGTTATGGCGTGGGAAGTTGTGGCTGTGGTGGCGCTGGTCTTGATGGCGTTGTGGTTTCTGCCCAAGTTCCTCAAAGGCGGCATTACCACGGTGCCGGAATTTCTGCGCCGCAGATTCAATGAAGTGACTGCCTCCATCTGCAACGGGGTTTTTCTGCTCTCTTACGCAGTGATTTTATTGCCTATTATTCTTTACACCGGTGCCCGGGGCATGATCGACATATTGGATCTGGGGCAGCTTATCGGAGTGCAGAACGAAGTAACCCAGCTCTATATCATCGTGGTTGCGGTGGCACTTATCGGGGCGGCTTACGCACTTTTCGGCGGCTTGAACTCCTGTGCTGTATCGGATACTTTGAACGGTATCGGGCTGTTTATCGGCGGATTTCTTATCAGCTTTTACGCTTTTTCTGCTTTGGGCGACGGCGAATTTACCAAGGGCGTGCAAACCTTTTTTACCGAAGGCGGCGACCGGCTCAACAGCATTGGTGCCAACGACAGCGAAGCACCGTTTTTCGGAATTTTTACAGGTATATTGCTGATCCACACCTTTTACTGGTGCACCAATCAGCAGATCATTCAGCGTACACTGGGTGCCAAAAGCCTTGCCGAAGGTCAGAAAGGGGTGCTGCTGACCGGGGCATTTAAACTTTTGGGCCCCATCTATCTGGTAACGCCGGGGATCATTGCGGCAATGCTTTTTATGAAAGGTTCGCTGAATATACCCTTGAACTCTGCCGGGGTGGCGGTTTCCGACAAAGCCTACGGGGCGTTGGTCAACATGGTTCTGCCCGCACCATTAAAAGGATTTTTTGCGGCGGTGCTGCTGGGGGCGATCCTCTCCAGTTACAACTCGGTACTCAACAGTACCTGCACCCTTTTCAGTTTGGATATTTACAAACGCTGGATCAATAAAACTGCCGACGACCGCCGGGTGGTCAAGATGGGGCAGATCTTCGGATTTATTGCCACGATTGCTTCGATCATCATAGCTCCCATGCTGATGAATGCCGGGAGCATTTTCGGCTATTTGCAGAGCATGAACGGCTTGACCTTTATTCCGCTGCTGGCGGTGGTGGTGGCGGCAATGACTACCTGCTATGTGCCTGCCAAAGCGGCTAACACGGTACTGATCGGCGGGATCACTCTCAACGCTTTGGGGTACTTTGTCAAACCTTTCAGCACCTGGGCGAACGCCATAGGGCAGTTCCACTTTGTAGCTATCGTGTTTGTTTTGATGCTGCTGGCAATGATCGTGTGGGGAAAAATCGCCCCCCGGAAAACACCTTACGAAGAATTTGATGCCAAAGTTATTGATATGACCCCGTGGAAATATGCTAAAGCAGCAGCAGTTATCTTATTGATAATCATTGGCTTGATCTATGCGGCTTTTGCGGATTTCAGCGTATTTGAAAAGGGCAAAGTTGCTTATCCGGCAAGAACAGTCAAGACAACTCAAACGGCAAAGTAAATCGTTATGGCTTCACCTGTACTCTGGCTTGAGAGTTTGCCCCGCAAACTCAACATGCTGCCCCATTTGCGGACTATGGAATACCGGAGGGATTTTCAGCTGGTCGATGGCAGATGTGACTCGCTGCAATTCTGTTTCCGTCTGGCGGGCAATGATTTGCATGCTTTGCAATTCAAGGTGAACGGCAAACTTTACGAAGTGGGCTTTCCTCATTTGATGGTCAAGTATCCGGGGGTGGATGTAGAGTTTCTCAATGCCGATACTGCCGATGTATTTTACTTTTCGTATCAGCCGGAGGCGGCGGCATTTTTCCTTTGCAGCGGGTTGCCGGATGATTTTTGCGTGGCAGAATTGCCATTGCCGGAAAGTTTGGGAAAAGTTATGGAGCTGTTGGAAAGCAGCCGTGAACACTTGAGCGAACCGGGTTTTGCCGATAAGCTGGATCTGGGGTGTTATACATTAATTCACGAAGCCATGCTTTTGTGGGCGGAAAAAGAATCGTTTTTAAGCGAAACAGATAAAAAGATCCTGAATATAGCAAGCTATTTGCAAACCCATTACGCCGAAAAGTGCGATATGGATCTGTTGGCAGCCAAACACGGATTCAGCCGCCGGAATTTTCTGCGGCACTGGGCAAACAAGTTCCACATTACACCCGGTGAATATGTAAGCCGTTTGAAGATGCTGGAAGCCAAAAGACTGCTTAAAGAAACCAGTCTGCCGTTGGAAAAGATCTCCAATCAGCTGGGCTTTTGCGATGTAGGGTATTTCTGTAGATTTTTCCGCCGTCACGCCGGAATGACTCCCCGGCAATATCAGAATCATTGAGCAGGCTTGCCCGGAAGCTGCCATACGGTTGTTTGCTGTACAGCCATCTGCCGTTCAGTGGCGGCGCCTTAAATGAGTGGCGGGTATATTCATACTCTTCCGGTATTTTTTTACCGTTTCCCGGGCTACTTTCACCCCTTCGGCGGCGAGCATTTTTGATATGGTTTCGTCCGAATAAGGTTTGGCGGAATCTTCTTCTTCGATAAGTTCTTTTATCCTTGCCTTGACGGCGTGGCTTGAGAGATTGCCCCCACCGTCGGTTTTTACACCGGATGAAAAGAAGAAACGCAGTTCTTTGAGCCCATACGGAGTGGCTATATATTTGCCGTTGACCGCCCGGCTGATGGTGGTTTCGTGCAACTCTAATGCATCGGCAACTTCTGCCATAGTCATCGGCTTGAGATATTCTTCGCCGTTGCGGAAATAGTCTGATTGTTTTTCGGCGATTACTCCGGTAACTGCCCGCAAGGTATCCTGTCTTTTTGCCAGCGATGCGATCAGGGTTTGAGCCGACAAAAGTTTCTCTTTAAGGTATTTGCGGTCATCTTCCGGCAAGGTGGGGTCCTCAAGCATTTTTTCGTAGTAATTTGAAATCCTCAAACGGGGGGAGTAATCTTCTCTGCCGGAAATTTTTACTTCTCCATTTTCCAGCTCCACACTCATTTCCGGAACTATTACCGTGTTGTTACGGTCATCTGTCATACCGGCAGCGGGGATGCTGTTGAGCCTTTTCAAATCTGCCAGAAAACCATACAGCTCATCAATGGTGATTTTCATGGTTTTGGCGATTTGGGGCAGTTTATTGCGTTCAAGCTCTTCCCGATGATCGATCAGCAAAGTGTAGATGCGTTTGTCGGGGTAATTGCGGCGTTTGAGCTGCAAAACCAGCGATTCCACGGCATCCCTTGCGCCGATGCCGGGGGGATCAAAACTTTGAACCGTCTGCAAAGCTTTGTTCAAGTCATCCATTGTCAGATCATTGACCATGGCAATATCTGCCAGATGGACTTTCAAAAAACCGTTCTGATCTATGTTTTCCAGTACAGCTTCCACAGCTTCAAGTTCATTGGGCGGCAGGTCAAGTGCTTGCAGCTGTTCCCCAAGCAGTTCTTCCAGTGTATCAGCTGATTGCATGGCTGCCGATGCTATATCAAACTTATGTTGGCGGTATTCATCGTAATCACTGTCGTTATTCGGGTAATCCCCGGGAAAATAATCCTCTTCATCACCGGCTTTCAGCAAAGGGTATTCTTCCTGTGAACCTTCAAGCTCGCTGCGGTCGATCTCGTTGCCTGCCATAGCTGCTTTGCCATAGGTATCTCCGGCAAACTCCACAGCCTCCGGCGGGGCGATCTCCAGCAACGGATTCTCTGACAGTTGTTTTTCCAGCAAACTGCGTATATCCAGAATCGGCTTGCTCAAAAGCTCCAAGCCCTGAAATTGTGCGCCGGAGAGCTGCTGAACTTGCTGCTGGCTCTGTTGTTGTGAATGTTGCGCAGAAAATGTGTTTTCCATGATTCTGTTGAGAAAAAAAACAATTATTTATGCTGTAAGACTTGTAATATTTTAAAGATAATATAAATTTCAATATGATATTTGCAAATTTTTTTTATTAAAAGGAGAATTTTTGTTTTGAATACTTTTTCAGCCGGGATCACCGCCTTGGGCAGCGGCTCCAGCGGCAACGCTTTTGTTTTACATTCCAGGTACGGCAATTACCTTGTCGATGCCGGTTTTTCCCGCAAGGAACTATGCAAACGCATGGAACTTTGCGATATTGCTCCGGAGTCGATCCGGGCAGTGCTTATATCGCATGAACACACCGATCATGTAAAAGGGTGCCGGGTCTTTGCCGATGAGTTTGATATACCGGCATATGTTTCCAGCGAAGCAACGGCTTATCTGGATAAAAAAAATCTGTTGCCCAAAAAGGTCGTGGAGTTTATTTCTGACAGCGCTTTTGAGCTGCCCGGAGTAGCGGTCAAACCCTTCAGAGTTCCCCACGATGCACTGGACCCGGTGGGGTTCAACTTTCTGGTCAGCGAAAGCCGCATAGCCTTTGCCACCGACTTGGGGTGCCTGGAAAAGCAGATAGTCAACGAACTCTACAATGCCGATATATTGGTGCTGGAAGCCAATTACGATTTGAAAATGCTTTTGGAGTCCGACCGGAAAAATTCTTTGAAGCACCGGATCATGGGCCGTTCCGGACATTTGGACAATAAAACATGCGCCGAGAGCCTTGCCGAACTGCTGGGTCCCCGGACCCGGTCACTGCTACTGGCTCATATCAGCGGAGAGTGCAACGATCACTCTTTGCTGGAACAGGTCATAGCCCAACGGCTTGATGAAATAGAACGCTCCGATGTAGAGTGGCGGCTCTTGATGCAGGATACGCCCGATGCCGGATGTTATGCACAATAAAACAACCATAACAGGAAAAGTTATGACATTTGATAAGGAAAGTTTACAAAGATTATCCGGATTGATCCCGCCGGTAAAGGATGCAGACGGCAATGCGGTAGATTTCAGAATATACTGCCGCCATTGTGGAGCGCATCTGCAAGTGGGGAATATTCCGCCTTTGACCAGGATAATCTGTCCGGAATGTCATCAGCATTTGGCAGTGCCCCAGTTTTTTGCCGATTTGCTTATTGAGCGTTTTCTGCCCGGAGCGCTGGATAATTTTGCCGCTAAAGCTTATTCCCCGGTGCTCAATCGCGATGTGGCGCTGAAGATCAGCAAAGCTGCCGCCGAAACTTTAAGCGGCGTAAGATTGCTCGACAGCGCCCGGACTCTGGTGATCGTGGATCACCCGGGAGTGATGCCGGTGCTTGACGGCGGAGTTTGGAACAACTATGCTTATTATGTGATGCCGTGGATGGAACGCGGAACTTTGAAAGATGTTCTGAAACTCTCCAAAGATGACGGCCTTACCGTCCGCCAGACCGTGCTGCTTATGGTGCGTATAGCGCAAGCTCTTTATACGGCAGAACAACGGGGCTTCGGCCACTACGATATTTGTCCTGCCAACATAATGATAAATCAGGAGTGGATGGGGTATATAACCAATTTTCGCAGAATTGATGAATACGAAGATTTCACAGAAGATCAGGAAAGTATGCAGCGGTTTGATAACTGGCGCTACTTCAGCAGCGAGATTCTTACCGGCGGCACTCCATCGATCGACGATGATATTTTCAGTTTCGGATTGGTGCTTTACGAACTTTTGGTTGGTAAATATGCTTATGGCGATATCAACAGTCCTGGGCTGCTCATTGATTTGCACTCGCACACGCCGGATTGCAGTGCAATAAAACGCAATCCGGCAGCCTCGCCGGAAATAATGGCGATGATACAGGCAATGTTATCAAATACACCGTCCGCCAGACCCGGATATTCTGATATAGTCAGAATATTGGAAACTAAATTGGAAACGCTGTTGTAAACTTTGCTGGGTAGGGGTTAAACAATGCAATCACGCTGTTACTGTCCGCAATGCAATGCGGAGTTAGAGTATGACGATGCGCTGTGCGGAAAAAAGATTTTTCAATGTCCGGACTGCAATGCAACCTTCCGGGTGGAAACGGAAGATGAACATCCGCAGCTGGGGTCAGACGAAAAGTTGTGCCAGTTCTGCGGCAATGTCATAAAAATTGATGAACTTATTTGTCAGCATTGTCAGAAATATCAGATTTATTACTGCGATTGCACATGTCCTGCATGCAACGGAAAGATCCAGGTGGCTGATACAGAGCTTGAGCAAAATTGTATTTGTCCGGAATGCGGTAAAGAAATATTGCCGGTCTGCAATGAAGTTGCCCAGCTGTGTTCGCATTGCCAGAAAATATTTTTCATAAAAACGATTCTGAAAACCATGGTATTATGCGCTGCCCCTATTGCCGCAGAATAACAATAAAGCCGCAAAGAGAGTTGTCACCCAAACAGAATAATGCAGAAAAGCTGTTCAGCACTATTCCGGCACGCCTTATCCAGCCGCGTTACAGAGTCAGTCGTTCACGCTGGAGCAGAGTGTTTGTCTGCTGTTATCTGACGGGGCTGCTGGGGATCGCCTGTTACGCTGAACTGCCGAAGTCAAAGCATGCCTTTCGGGATATATTCAATGAAATGAGAGAAATTTCAAGCGTTTCAGAGCTGATCAACCGGTGGCGGAATTATCCGAACCGGTTCTGGGATCTTGCTCAATACAATATGCGCCGCAGTATGCTGTTTGATATTGGTATAATATCCCGGGATATATCTATTGCAGTTGGCTGGGGCAAAAAAGCCGCACGGCCGATAAGCTTCCAAGTGCAGAAACTCTGTTCCCGGGCGAAAACTCTCTTTAAAAAACGCCCGGAAGAGATGACCCTCGAAGAGCAGTTCCGTATGGCTTCAGAAGCTTATTCGCTTGAAGATGACCTGACGGATTCCAACAGCAGCAGTTCAAACTCCGGCAGTTATTCCTCCGGCAGTTATTCCTCCGGCAGTTACTTTTCAAATGGTCATTCGTCCGGGCGCTCTTCCCGAAACCGCTCCTCCGGCGGCGGTAATGTAACACTTAATCTTGACCGAAGCCGCTTTGCTCCGCCACCGCGTCCACCGCGTCCGCCGCATCCGGAACGGTATCACCGTGAAGATCCGCCGCCGCATCCGGAACAGACTCTTATGATAAAAAGAGTTCAGCGGGTACGGTACGAAACAGATTGAATTTGCTGCGGCAAAACAGCTGATATATTTAACAAACTCTCCGTAATCAACATTCTGTCTGATTATGGAGAGAATTTTTTTTCTCTTGCTTTGAACTTTTTTTCTTTTCTGTTGCTCCAAAAAAAGTGAAGCTGCAAACTTATTGCAGAACCACAAACTTTCAACAGGAGGAAGAAAAATGAAAGAACTCTCGTGGAAACTCGCCGCCGGTTTTGGAGCAATTCTCACCGCCGGAACCGTATTTGCCGGATGCCAGACCGCTGAAACCGTGGAAGTTGCCGCCGCCCCCGGCGGGTCAGCAGTTATCGTTGAGGAGTGTGCCGTAACCGCCAACTGCCCGGCAGCGCAAAAAGCCAAAAAGGCCATGCAGCCCGCTGCTGCCTGCAAAGACGATAAATGCGATGACAAAGCTAAAAAGTCATCCACCGTGGAAGTGGCCCGCAAACACAAGTGTCCGCTGGAACAGTTTGAAAAAGAATCATCCAAACTGGCATCAACTCTTGCTCACGCCTTCAAGAATGGCGATGCCAAAGCCTTTGTGAACGCTCTGCCCGCCAACTTGCGCAAAGACTTCAACGAAAAGAAGTTCCTTGAAGCGCATAAAATGATGACCGATGCCATGGGCGAAGTGGTCAGTGCCGACTTTGTGACCGATCTGAAACACCCGGTTTTGAGCATCCGGCTCTGGAAGATCGGCTTCAAGAAGATCAGCAAAGATGCCGGAGAGCTTACCCAGCAGGCACTTTTCCAGGTGACCATCGGCGAAGTGGATAAGAAGGCACAAGTCGTGAGTTTCGGCTTTATTTGATAGAATCAAATAAGGCGTAACGCAGCTGCTGTTGTTTTTCCTTTGGCAACAGCAGTTTTTTTTGCCAGAAATTCAAGAAACGGAAAATATATATGAAGAGATCATTGCTGATTTTGTGCGGTATAGCTGCCGCATACAACCTTTGCGCCGCACCGGCAAAAACCGATCCTGCCGCTGTCCAGAAAGTCCACTTTATTCAGGACGATGCCCAGGATTACATGGTTTCCAAACTCTACAAGCTCAAATATGTGCAAGCCAATGATATAACGCCTTTTGTTATGGGTATGATCATGCGTTACAATATAAACTCTGCTGCCGACCCCATTCTGGGAGCCAACAACGAGCAGATTTTATCTGTGACCTGTCCGGTGGAAATGATGCCTTATGTGGATGATTTTATTGCCAAAGTCGACCGCAATATAGAGATCGACGGCAAAACTCCCGGCGATATCATCCGGGGTACCGGTATCACCCGGGCAGTTTATCAGCCTAAATACCGTTCCGGTCAGGGCTTGATAAATGTTTTGGTAAATTCGGTCATCGGCAACGGCCCGGGAAGTGCGGTTTACGCTTACGATCAAAACTCCAATCAAATTTACTGGAAAGACAACAGCTCCAACACGCCTTTTGTTTTTGAGTTCCTCACCTTTATCGACCGCCCGGCGCCGCAGATCGTTTTTGAGCTTAAACTTTACGAAGTAAGAGAGAGCTTGCTGCGGGATCTGGGGATCGAATATCTGGCGTGGAAAAACGGTCCCGGCTTGAATATTTTTCAGGCGGCATTTGATTCTTTTGATTTGAGTTCGGGCGGTTCGGCGGCGTTGACAGCCATCTCCGGGCCGGTGGGCGGTTTTCTGGTGGCACCTCAATTCGATGCCAGTTTTATCAGGATGCTGGCACAAAAGGGCAAAGCCGATGTGGTCAACAGTGCCATGCTTTCGGTTTCCAACTCCGACAGCAAAAGCTACGAAATATTCTTCAATCCCCAGTTGCAGAACATCGTTAAAAGCAACAACGATATAACCTCGGTCACGGTCAGCAATCTCAATTTGCCGGAAGGGTTCAATCAGCTTTATTTAAGGATCGATCAACCCATTGTAAACATCCATTACGGAACCAGTCAAGCCGGGTACTCGGAAAGCGAAGCATTTACGGTAAAGCCTTACAAGCCCGGCAGTTACAATCAATATCCCGGCACTGTATTTTTTAAATACAGCATCCAGAGTGCCACCGTGCTTGAACGCAGCAACACCGGCGAAGAACTGGTCAACACCAACAGCATGAGTTCCAGTGTGCTGCTGGATCTGAACGAAGAATTTATTCTGGGACAATGGGACAGTCAGCAGGAGGTGGAGCAGGTTATTGGAGTACCGTTTCTCTCCGATATACCCATCTTGAAATATCTTTTCAGCACCACCACGCTGCAGCGGGAAAGCTGTCGGCTTTACCTTTCGATCAAACCCCGCTTGCTCAACACCGCCGAAGAGCATCAATTTGCCAGCGGCAAACTTTTCACTTTAGAAAAATGAGGTGTTTTTATGTGGAAAAATATTGATATAAAATATACTCTTGCCGCTGCCGCCTGGCTGACATGCACTCTGGCAAGCGCCGCCAACATCCCCGGTATACCCCGGGACAGCAACACCGGCAATACTTCCAGTTACGATGCCACCCGTATCGAGGCAAAAATCGTAGTTCCGTTAAAGGAAAATGCCGAAGCCATCCACTTTATCAGAGATAACAACGACCCACGGGTGATCACCAAAACTTATCTGGTCAAACATGTGGATGCCTACAACTTCCGGGATTTTCTCCGGCAGATGGTGCAAAGCAAACGCGTGGGCAACACTGCCCTTATCCAGCAATACCCCACCAATCAGCAAAACACCATCCAAAACGATCTGGGCACCATCAATCAGCCGGTTGTCAGCACAGTCACCAGTCCGGTACTCAACACGACCAGTGCCCAGCCGGGGTTTGCCCCTGCTGCTCAACTGGGCAGCAATACGGCTGTGGAGTGTCTGAAATTTGCCGACGGCAGCGGGCTGTTGATGGTCAGTGCCGAAGAGTACCGCTTTAAAGATCACGCCAACGGCATGGGTATTGATACATTGATAAAAACGCTGGATGACCCGGCACTGGGGGCCATCAGTTACGGCAATCCGTTTTTTATCTACATGCCCAAATTTGTTCCGGCACGGAACCTTCAGCCGCTGATCCAGAATGTGGGTATGAATATCAGTGATGTTACCGAATTGTGGCAAGGTCAGGATCTGGTGGCATACGATCCGGACTTGAACTGGCTGATTTTTGATGTGGAAAATTATTCCGCCGCCAATATCGCCCAAATGCTGGCAAAGTACGATGTGCCCATACCCCAGGTGCGTATAAAAATAACTGTTTACGAAATCGACAGCGAAAACGATGACAAACTGGGGATAGATTTTCAGTCGTGGAAGAATAATCAGGGGACTGATTTCTTTTCCGGCGGCGGCCGCTACCGCAACAACTGGAACGCTCTTTACGATGCCACCGGGTTAAGTCAGGCGGCAGGCAGCGAACACTCCAGCTTTTACAACTTCAACCCCAAGTGGAACAGCCGCTACATTGACTTTCTCACCAGCAAAGGCAAAGCCAAAGTCATGCTTTCAGGCGAAATAGCTCTCCGCAACAGCTGCAATGCTTCTTTGGAGCGTTTGACCCACATATTTTTTGTGGATACCTCTCAGCCGGTTCCTCAAAGTACCGGCGAAGCATTGTTCCCCAATACCGGCGTGGGGGCTTATGAGCTTTTGAACAATATCATTGGTTCAGT
Source organism: Victivallaceae bacterium (assembly GCA_045585955.1). Lineage (GTDB taxonomy): Bacteria > Verrucomicrobiota > Lentisphaeria > Victivallales > Victivallaceae > SIG78. Next base: position 3,032 of record JAZMZK010000083.1, on the reverse strand, counting down.
AACCGGCAAAAGCCTTACCGAAAACGAACCCATACGGGTGGGCAAAGGCAATCAGCAGCTGACAAAAATCTCTGCCAACTTCGGCTTTTCCATGCAGATAAGCAATGCTGCCATAGGTTTGGATGAAACCCGGTTTTCGGTAACGCTTACCAATACCAGTTTGCTGGGGTTTCAATCCAACGGAGCCCCCCGTATCGCCCCCGGAACCACCATAGTTCAGGATGTAAGTCTGCCCTATGGAGCAAGAGAATTTGCCATCGGCGGACTTAAAAAGCAAGCCGAAGTCACCAGCCGCTCCGGGATCCCGTGGTTGATGGATATACCCTATTTAGGCTATTTATTCAGCAGCGAAAGCAAATCAGTCAAACACACCGAACTGCTGGTGGTCGGGCAATGCTTTTACGATGCAGTGCCCCATAAACTTGCCCCGGCACAAACACCCCGCTACAAACGGGGTTCAGCAAAAAGCATAAAATCTGCAATGTAAAACAACCCCCATCACCCTCCCTTGTCTGCCGTAGCCTTGGCGAAGGAGGAAAACCTTTTATTGGGGCTGTTGCAAAACTTGTTGATGTCGTTTGCCAACAGCAACAAGCCCGGTCAGGGCCGCGAGCGGATGTGAGAGTAGTTTGCAGGATAAATTCCTGCAAACCCGAGGCAGCATGCTGCGAGGTCGAACGGAGTCGAGCGCTAGGGATCCGGCGTTTGAGGACGATTTTTGCGTTCCGCAAAAATCGCTCTAAGGGGGCGTAGCCCCCGCTTTAATTAAAGACCGTGAAGAACTACGCTGGATATAGCTGCTCAATGAGCAAAGGGGATCCAAGGGGAGAATGCTAATCTCCCCTTGGGATGTGCGGCAGATACAATATTGCTGCCGGTAAAAGTATGCCGCACAACACTTGCTTTTTGCATTGCTCAAAGATTTGTTTTGAGCAAAAAGCAGAATGAGGGTAGCCAATCACAACTCGTTCTGTGGTGAAATTTGAGCTTAAACAATATAATACGGGAGTGTTGCAAAATTTTGAGTTTTGCAACAGCCCCCTTTAAGTTTTTAAAAATGTTCAAAGCTCGTTGAGCATGGAGCTTATTTCGCTGAATTGATTTGCGTATACTTCAAATGGCACAGTCAGCATTTTTGCCACGCCCCGCTGGGGGGCGGTGAGTTTGCCGGTTTGAGCGTAGTCGATCAAGCTGCGCAAGGCTTCGGTGCGGTCGTATTTGAAATATGCACCGGTTGCCGAAATGGTGGTCAGGCTGTGTGCCCGGTAAAGGTCGTAAGCAAAAATCGCTTCGGTGTAAGCAAGTTTTTTCAGCAGATTATCGCTGTTGAATTTCTTTGCTTCGGCTTTTGCCAGAGCTTGCAGAGCTTTGAACTGCTCATCGGAGATCTTCTTGTCGGCTTTGAGCATTTCAACAGTTTTGCACCAGAATTTGATCTGTTTGGTTTGCAGCAATGTTACGCTTGCCGTGCCGTTGAGCGAATCAATAAGCTTGAAATAGAGTTTGGAATATTCCAGAATATTTTTGCTGTCGTACCGCATCTGGGTCATCAAAGCAAAAGCGGCACTGCGGATGATCCGTGCCTGGGGCTGTTTGAGTTCCAGCAAATTGCCGTCAACAAAAGCTATGGGATATGCGGGGATGTCGCCAGCAATAAGTTTATTCAACGCCGCATAATCTTTGGCATTGGCGGCAAAAGCAGCCGCACGCTTTTTCATATCTTCAGCAGTAGGCTTGACAAACTTTTTGCCTTCGCCTTTGCCTTTGAAGCGTTTGAAACGCATAGCTTTATTGACTTTGTTTGCCAGAGTATTGAGTTCGTTGTAGAATACGGCATTGATCATTCGACCATCCACATAAAGTTTTTTCATGCCGCTTGCGGAGAGTTCGCCGCCAAAAACCTTTTCGGCTTCGGCTTTAGTGTTTTCCAGAATTTTGCCTTGCATTTTGTCAGCAGCAATGGTGGCAACCACCGAAATAACCGCTATACACCAGATAATTATCGTTACCGGTTTGCGTAAAACGCTTTTCAGAGTCCACTCGCCGTTGGCAAGCATCTTGCCCCGTGCCAGCAAACCGGCGATCGCCAGCACGCCGCAAATCAGCAAGACCATGTCGCAGCGGAAACTTGATCCTTCAAACTCCCATTCGCCCAACAGCAATGCTTTCAGCAGAAGTCCCAGCAGGACTGTGCTGCAAAGTGCGGCAAATTCGCCGATACCGGCAACCACGCCCAGCAAAGCGGTTTTGCCATCACGCTTGCCGCAAAGCAAAAGCGGCATAACTATCAGCAAAACGGGCAGCACCCAAACACAACAAATCAGCGACAACGCCATGATCGCCACTGCTCCAATCAGACAGATCCACTGCCGCAGTGGTTTATCCGCATAGCGGCTCTGCACCCAGCTGCCCAGATAGGTTATAAAGTAAAATGCCCACAACACAGTGGCAAGCAGGCAATACCCCACAAGTATAGTATTGGACTCAACCACCTTTGCCGGGAGCCACGCCGCCGCCAGCAGTGCCAGAGTAAACAATACCCAGCTGCCAACTAAAGCCAAATTACCGAAAATAAACGATTTGCAACGCATGGAAGCATTTGGGGAAAGGTCGCACATTTTTTTCTCCTTGGTGTGATTTTTTTCAGGAAGCATTTTTATAATAGCATGTATATAAATAAAATGCAAATCACAAGCAGTTTATTGTGCAGATTTTAAAAAAGTTTGCTTCGGACGCCGGGGGAACGGGCAACATATATGAGAATGTATGGGAGTGTATGGGAGGCGGCATCCTCCTACGCCGGAGGCTACGGAGGACAAGCCAGCCGCCCACGCACAATATCGCAACAGTAAGGCGGCAATACTCTCATACTATCTCATACTTTCCCATACTCTCCCATATTTTCCCACAAAAAGCCGCCATCTATTAGTGCAGTCAGCGTTCCGCTGACTGCGTGAAGTCCGCCTGCGGCGGGTGAAGATGTGAAGAGCTTGCTTTTGACAAAGCAAGCGTGAAGTTGCTCGCTTACGCGA
>JAZMZK010000082.1:0-2045 GCA_045585955.1 Victivallaceae bacterium | reverse complement strand
AAAGTCTGGCACCCAACGCTCCGGGCAGCTGGCGGGAAAACTCTACGATCTTATCCAACAGGGGGGTGGAATTTTCAAAGTTCACTTTGCTGCTTTCGTGGGAATCCCACCAGAGCTGACCGAAGCCGGGTAAATCTCCGGTAACCCCGCCGATCAGATAGGTGAGTGGCCAAAGAAAAATGCTTGAAAAAAATTTTTTATTCTTCACTGATTTGCTGTTTGTGGATTACTTTGTTGCCTGTTTGGATTTATTTTTTTCAGTAAAGTCTTATGATTTTTTCATATTTCCCCCATTTTTTGAGTAATTACTAAAAATGCTATTTACCGTATTTTGCGACAACAAAACTGCCAACAAAGATGATCACAATGAGGACGACAATAGTCATCCCAAATTTTTTTGCTTTGCGCAAAAGATTATCAACTTCTTTTAATTTTCTTTCTGCCTCCTCGTAGCGTCCTTGTTTCAGATCCTCTTCTGCATCGTCTAAAAGAATTTCAGGGAGGACGCATCTCCCCATCTCACACACCATCACTAAATAAACACAATCAAATATCCTAACAAACTTAGCTGCGTCTACAGGGGCATAAGAGCGGCGCAGAAATTGTAAGTAGGCTTGTAGTCTTTCTAATGACAAGTGTTGGTTGGCACAGCATTTGTCTGATACAGATTTATCTTTTTCAATAAAGGGTTGTGATTTTTCCATATTGCGTTCTCCTCCAAAACTTGTTTTAACCTATTGAGTGCTCGCCTTATTCCCCTTTGGCCAATGCGACAATAGCCACAACTATGATTATCACGATCCCTATTACCACTAGCGTATCATTCCTTGAGTTAAGAAGCTTTACAGCGGCCCCTCCTGCCTTACTATACGCATCTGCAAGTAAAAAAAACATAACAACCTCCTATTTATATCACGACATTAAAATATTGAAATAACTATTTGACTTTATAAGGAATAATTTTTGATTGCATTTAAAATTCGTATTTCCAGCCCCTCCTTTTTTTATATGTTTTTTATAAAAAAATACAGCCGCCAAATCCATTGCGGGATTTCGCGACTGTAATTGATGAATATAAATTGTAGGATAAAAACGGAGATTTAATAGGGCGAAACAAGCTTCGCTATATTGAAAAGCTTGTTTCCCCTGCAAAAAAACGAGCCTACAGATTTTACAACTTATGTTGCGAAATCCAGCTTGTTTGGAAGTTTCGAAAAAGCCGAATGCTACCAAACACCCCGTATAGGGTTCCGCCAAGAACCTGCTTCAATGATGCTGGAGCATCCAGCAAGATGTGTAAACACAATCTTACCGGATACATTTCACCTAACATTGAAGCAAACCTTAATTTTTATCTTGGCGGATTCTATACGGGTTTTGCTGAAATATAACGGTTGTCAAATAACTCTGCTGAATAACAGATTTTGCTATCATCCAACAATATAATGAATATAGCACATCTGATATAATTTGCAAGAAAAAATCTAACTTTATTCAGATTTTTTTGTGGTCATTACCGGTTCTGCGGACTGGCTGTTTTGGAGAAAATCCCGGATTATGCGGCAGCCCTTTTCCAGCTGATCTTCATCCTCCGGCGACGAGATCGCCAGCCGCATAAAACTGTACGGCGTCCGGGCAACGGTAAAATGGTAGGAGCAATGCACATTTACCCCCAGCTGCTGCAAACGGCGTTCGATTTCCATTTCATCCATAGCCAGTTTGGGCGGCGGCAGTCGCAATACCGGGCTGGATATTGTGGAAAAATTCTATCGGGAAAGGGCAACGGTGTATATGTGCGGCTCCAGCGAAGACTCCACAACAAAAGGGGCGGTTACTGCATTGAAGCTGAAAACAGAAAAATCGTGCTTACCGGCGATACCCGCTACGATGAAAGTCTGCTGGTGCCTGTTATCAAAAATGCCGATTTGCTGCTGATTTGCATAAATGGCAAATTGAATAATATGAATTCCAATGAAGCGTTGCGTTATGTGCAGCAAAGCACCCCGAAAACCGCCTTGCCCATGCACATCGGGCTTTTTGCTGAA
>JAZMZK010000081.1:0-3474 GCA_045585955.1 Victivallaceae bacterium | reverse complement strand
GTCACAGCTAAAAACGGAATAAAAGGGAGCGTAAAACGCGACCGGTTATGCCGGATTTTAGCTTGACTGCGGAAGGGTTCGGATGTATTACTCCGTCCGCACTCGTTTTTTTCATTTTTTCATAATATTTTTTACACTATCAGAGGTAATATAACATTTTTTTACCACTCTGCAAGCGTAATAAGCAAAAAAATACTTGCTAAAAAGCTATAATGGTGGTATCTTATATATTGTATGTAGTGAATATGGTATATAAACACTAAAAAAAAGCTCTGTTCCCAATACAGGCAGGTGAATGAAAAATTCATACATACCGAAGTATGGGAGTGTTTTCAAAATTTTAAGGGCATTTATCTTTTTGCCAGGCAAAATGATAAATGCCAATAAAAGGTTTGGGAAAAAGGGGTGGAGTTCCGCCGTCGCCAAGGCTATGGCGGGACAAGTTGAGTCAGGGGAAAAAGGACCTTTCCTTAAAAGGTCTTTTTCCCCTCCTCAAGTACCTGCCCCTATTGGGAACAGAGCGAAAATTATAACAGGAGATCTTATTATGAAAGTCGTAGTTGCCTATTCCGGCGGTCTTGATACTTCAGTGATCGTGAAGTGGGTCAAGGAAACCTATAATGCAGAAGTCATCTGCTACTGTGCCGACGTCGGTCAACAGGAAGAATTGGAAGGCTTGGAAGCCAAAGCTATCGCCACCGGTGCCAGCAAGTGCATCATTGACGACCTGAACGAAGAGTTTGCCAAGGATTTCATCTTCCCGATGCTCCAGGGCGAAGCTATCTACGAAAACAACTATCTTTTGGGTACCTCCATTGCCCGCCCGTTGATCGCCAAGCGTCTGGTGGAAGTTGCCAAGGCCGAAGGTGCCGATGCCATATGCCACGGTGCCACCGGCAAAGGCAACGATCAGGTGGGTTTTGAGCTCAACGCCAACGCCATTGATCCCTCCATTAAGATCATTGCAGCATGGCGTGACCCCAACTGGAAGTTCACCGGCCGTCTGGATATGATCGAATACGCCAAACAGCAGAACATTCCCGTAAGCGTTTCTGCCAAGAAGCCTTACAGCATGGACCGCAACTTGCTGCACATCAGCTTTGAAGGCGGTATTCTGGAAGATCCGTGGGAAGAATTCCCCGAAGAGATCGCCGTGATGACCGAACCCCTTTCCAAGGCAGCCGATACTGCTGACGATGTAGTCATTACCTTTGAAAAGGGTATCCCCGTCAAGATCGATGGCGTGGAATACAGCCCCGCCAACATCATGCGTAAACTCAACGAAATGGGTAAGAAACACGCCGTTGGCAGAGTTGACATTGTGGAAAACCGTTTTGTGGGTATGAAGAGCCGCGGTGTGTACGAAACTCCCGCCGGAACTATTCTTTCCAAGGCCCACCGCGGTTTGGAAGAAATCACCCTTGACCGTGAAGTCATGCACTTGCGTGACAGCTTGATCCCCCGCTATGCGGATATGATCTACAACGGTTTCTGGTTCGCTCCCGAACGGGAACTTTTGCAGGTGATGATCACCGAAAGCCAGAAGTTTGTTACCGGTGATGTCCGGGTCAAGCTCTACAAGGGCAACTGCTATGTGACCGGCCGCCGCAGCGAATACAGCCTGTACGATGACGACATCGCCAGCTTTGAAGGTGCCGATAATTACGACCACAAAGATGCTGCCGGGTTCATCCGCCTGAACGCTTTGCGTCTGCGGGTGCGTGCCAAGAGCAAGCAGCGGGCGTACTGATATTTAAGCGGCAATGCCCGCTTGAAGTCTGTTCTGTTCCCAATCTTTTCTGGTTAACAGAAAAGATGTTGAATCAGATTTTTTCAAAACTTAAAGGGCATTTATCTATTTGCAGAGCAAATAGATAAATGCCAATAAAATGTTTGGAAAAGGGTGATGGGGTTTGGGGAAGCGGGAAAGAACCTTTCCTGAAAAGGTTTTTCCCGCTTCCCCAATGCTCCCGGATCGATCTTCAGCGGCAATGCCCGCTTGAAGTAAAGAACATTTATACGGAGATCGCGGTCGGTTTTATACGGAACGCATCTCCGTTTTTTTAACTTCAAGCGAAAGGTAGTGCCATGAAAAATCTGATTCGGGTCGCTGTATTGGCTATTGCAGCTCTGGGACTGGTTTCCTGTGTTTCAACTGAATATAATGGCAAAAGCTTTGCCCCCACAAGCTCGTTGGAACTTTTGCAGAAAACACCCGACAAGTCGGAGTTTGAGCTGATTGGCTTGGGCCACGCTTCCGGCGAATACTCCGGCACTACCAATGGTGAATTGCAAAGCAAACTCTACGAGCTTGGTTTGGAACATGGAGCCAACGCTATGAGGATAGCCGGAGTAAGATTGGTTCCGGAAGGTCATGTGGTAAACAATGCGGAGTACAACTTTATTGAAGCGACCGACGACCCGGATCAAACGCAGTTTGAAACGCAAATGCAAGAGGATATATCCGGCGACCCCAATCAGGGCTATACCCGCTATAAGCGGATAATGTACGCCGAATATTTCCGGAAAAAATGATTTAATAATGATTATAGATTTTCATACACATTTTTATCCCGAAAAAATCGTGGAGCGGGCTCTTGCCACCGCCCGGGAAAAAGCCAATCTGGAACCGGCTTTGAATGGTACCCGGGCTGATTTGATCCGCTCTCTGGAGCGGGCGAATATCGATTACGCCGTGGGGTTGCCGCTGGTGACCCAGCCGGGGCGAGGGATAAGTTTGAACAGTTGGGCAAAAGAAAATGATGTAAAGCCCATCATTATGCTCGGTTCGGTACACCCCCGGGATGAAGAATTTGCCGAAACTCTGGAATTTGTCAAAGCACAAAACTTTCCCGGAGTCAAAGTCCACCCCGAATACCAGAGTTTTTCTTTTGACGAAATGGAGCTGGACAAAGTCTGGCAGATGATTGCCGAACTTGATTTGTTTCTGCTGACTCACGCCGGAGAAGATGCGGGATTTTCCCCGCCGTTTCACAGCGATCCGGCAAGTTTGCGGCGGATGCACGACCGGCATAAAAATCTAAAGTTTGTCTGTGCCCACGGCGGATCATGGAAGATGTGGAACGAGGTAAAAAAACATCTTGCCGGGGCAGAAAATATCTACTTTGACCTCTCTTTTGTAGGCGAAAATATGCCCATAGGTGAATACCGCAAACTGGTGGATATTCTGGGGGTGGAAAATTGTCTGTTCGGCACCGACAGCCCGTGGTGCGATCAAGCTCACGCATTGGAGCTGCTGCACGACCTGAAGCTGGGAAGTGCCGCCGAAGCAATGATCCAAGCCGGAAACGCAGTAAAATTATTGAAAATGTAGTTGCAAAACTGTTGATGTCGTTTGCCAACAGCAACAAGGGCGGTCAGCCCCGCGAGCGGATGTGAGAGTAGTTTGCAGGATAAATTCCTGCAAACCCGAGGCAGCATGCTGCGAGGTCGAACGGAGTCGAGCGAAGCCAT
>JAZMZK010000080.1:0-13402 GCA_045585955.1 Victivallaceae bacterium | reverse complement strand
CCATTTTAGCGGCAATGCTGCTGCCGGCATTGTCGGCAGCCCGGGCCCGGGCAAAAAGCTCCAACTGCAAAGGGAACTTGAAAACTCTGGCGTTGGCATCCAATATGTATGCCGATGAAAATAATGATTACATTCTGCCCTGGCGGAATGATTACGGCAACGACGGCAAGCAGGCGACCGACAGTTTATGGCCCTATCTGGTTTGGGATATAATGGGCATAAATACCGGCATGGGCAACAGCGGACTTAATACCATCAAGGCATACCCAGAACAGGCCAAGATGTTTATGTGTCCGGCATCGTCGGTGGACTTTGAAACCTATTCGGGTATGGCGTATTGCATCAACAACGATTACTCAAGCAGCGAAGAAACCAACTTTGATATCCGCACCCGCAATGGTCTTGCCCAACGCTGCAGTTACGCCACCAGTGCCAACGGCAGAGCTTCCAGCATTGATGAAGCGGCTTTGTTTTCCGACAATAATTACGATTCTGACGAAACCAATATGAATGGCGGAGCTAAAACCAATATACACCAAAAAATGCGGGGCAATACCGACAACAACACCCGCCACTCCGGCACTGTCAACTATGCGACCGTGGGCGGCTCGGTATTTGAAGGCGTAGCGGTCAAATGCGGCAGCAGTGGCTGGACAGTTCCGGTAAACGCCCAGGTGCCCAATAAACCGTGAAAGATTTTTGACCAAAGCAGCACTTTCCCGAACTTCAAAAAATCCTCAATACCGATTTTCGGAAATGACCTCCAGCCAGTAAGCGTTGGGGGCTATGGTCATAACGGATAGTTCCCCATTACCGCTTTTCAGGCACAACTTCTAACCAATAGTTATTTGGGTCGGTCACGAAATAGATTCCCATTTCGGGGTTTTATTGCCGAAGCTGCCCGGCGGCTGGAATGTTCCGTTAAACGCCCAGGTACCGAATAGATGATTTTCAATAAAAAACAGCTTTGCTGAACTGATAATAAAAATCTCTTTCATCCGGAGGCTGCCGGATTTTTGCTGCTGACCACTTTTACAGCGCAGCGTTCAGTAAACTGTTGAAAATATTAAAATCAAACTTTGATCGTATATTCAAGAAAACTGCCGGTTTTTGGAAAAACTCCCAAACCGGCAGTTTTTTTGCTTTTAAAAATGTTTACAGACTCTACCAAAGGCATAAAATCATAAATTATTTGCAAAAAATCCTATTCACAACTCCTGGGTTATCATGTATATTTTATGAAAAGCAAACAAAAATTCATAAAAAAATCAAAAATATAAGGAGTGATCTATGCCTGCTAAATGTTCCACTCCGGCTCCATTTGATACTGTACGCCGGAATTTGGAAAAACAGTATGCAGATGCTGACTATACTCCCGGTTGGAGCGAAGAAGAGCTGCAGGCAGCTTTTCAGGATTTCTGCCGGAAAAATCCCAATGAACCACACATTATCCAAAAAGCCCAGCTGCTCTATTTGATCTGTCAATATGCCCCGATCGCCCGGGAAGAAAATGATTACTTTGCGGGTAAAGTCAAGCATTACAATCTGCTTTTGAATTTACGCAGCAAATGGCGTTTGGCAGAGGCGATCAAAGAGTTCGGCAAAGAGCGTTTGGAATATTTTATCGGCGACTACACCGCCCAGCTTGACTGCAACAGCCATATCTGCCCGGACTGGGTAACTTTGCTGGAGCTGGGTTTGAAGGGTATCCATGACCGGTCGGCGGCGCTGACGGATACCAGTGATTTCCACCGGGCTGTAAAAATCGCATTTGCCGGCGTAATGATCTTATGCCGCCGTTTTGATGCCATCCACCCCGCTCACAACCTGGCTCAACTTGCAGAACGGCCGCCTCAAACTTTTATTGAAGCATTGCAGTTGAGTTTTATTTACCACGAATTGATCGAGCTTGACGGTATCCAGGTGCGTTCAATGGGGTTGTTTGACCGCCTTTACAACCGTTTTTATTTGCAGGATATTGCCAATAAAACTCTGACCAGAGAGCAGGCTGCGGAAATACTCAAATATTACTGGATCAAGTTTTTTGCCAAAACCGAAGGCAAAAAATTCGGCAAACCTTTCACTTTCGGCCCCGAAGCCAATGAGTTGACTTATCTGGCATTTGAAGCCTATGGCGAAATGAAGATCCATGACCCCAAATTCCATTTGAAACTGTCGGAAAAAACTCCGGAAAAATTGCTGGAACTTGCCTGTAAAGTTATCCGCAGCGGCAGCAACGCAGTGGTATTGATCAATAGCGATCTTCAGGAAAAAATGCTTGTCGAAAACGGCAAAACTCCGGAAGATGCCGCCGATTATATTCTTATCGGCTGCTACGAACCGGCAGTTCAGGGCAAGGAGTTGAACTGTTCGGGAGCGGGACATTTATCGCTGGTAAAACCCGTTGAACAGGTGTTGCAAAAAGCCTCTGCCGATTGGAGCTATGAAGATTTTGAAGCCGCTTACTTTGATCAGCTGGAAAAAAATCTGGCTCTTTGCATAGATGATCTTAAACGCTGGGAACGGTTGTGGCCCGAAGCTCACCCCGCTCCGCTCTTATCCGGCGCGATGACTTGCTGTTATGAAAACGATCGTGATGTATCTGCTGCCGGAGCCAAATACAATACCACCGGCGTCTGCTGCGGCGGTCTTGCCGATGCGGTGGATTCATTGGTTGCGGTACGGGAACTTCTGGCACGCAAGCTGGTAAACAACATAACCGATATTGCCCTGATCATGGAGCAAAATTGGCAGGGTAATGAGCTGCTGCGAAAAACCGTTATGCACAAATTTCCTGCCTGGGGCAACAATAACGATGAAGTCGATGAACTGGCTGTACGCATTGCCAACTTTGCTGCTGACCGGATCAATACTGTACCCAATGCCCGCAACGGGGTCTTTCAGATGGCACTTTATGTTATCTTGAACACGGCGCAAAATTTCGGCAGCCAGCTTGGAGCTTTGCCCAACGGCAGACTTGCCGGAACCGTGTTGACCTTGAACACCAACTGCGAAAATGCCCATGATTTCAATGGAGCTACTGCCATACTCAACAGCAATGCCAAACTGCCGATGCACCGCTTCCCCAACGGTACAACGCTGGATTTGACTCTGCACCCCAGCGCAGTTGCGCATAATAAAGGCATCCGCACGCTGATGACCTTGATCCGTAAATACTTTGAACAGGGCGGAGCTGCATTGCAGTTCAATATTTTCGGCAAAGAAACGCTGCTTGAAGCCCGGAAAGATCCGGAAAAATATGCCAATTTGCAAGTACGGGTCTGCGGTTGGAATCTGCGTTTTGTTGATCTTGCCCCCGAAGAACAGCAAATTTTCATCGACCGTGCCAATGGAGGCGACTTATGCTGAAGGGCAATATCATTGATATAAAACACATGGCTGTCCACGACGGCCCCGGCATCCGGACAACATTCTTTTTCAAAGGTTGTCCGCTGCATTGTGCCTGGTGTCATAATCCGGAAAGCCAATCTGCCAAACCGGAGCTGGGGTTACTGCAAAATCGCTGCATAAACTGCCGGATGTGTGCCGGAATATGCCCGAACCATATTTTTGAAAACTCTCAACACCATATCGACCGGACTGCATGTACCAATTGCGGCAAATGCGTGGCAGCGTGTCCGGTCAACGCATTGGAGCTTTACGGCAGAGATATAACGCTGGATGACGCATTAAAAGCCGGTCTGGCTGATAAAGCATTTTTTGCCGACAACAATGGCGGCTGTACCCTCTCCGGCGGTGAACCCTTGCTGCAAAGCGATTTTGCGGAAGCATTGTTGAGCGAACTGAAAAAACACCATATCCATACAGCAGTCGATACTTGCGGCGCAGTCCCGTGGAGCAGTTTTGAAAAAATTCTGCCGGTAACTGATCTATTTTTGTTTGATCTGAAACACCCCGATCCGGCAGAACACAAACGACTTACCGGTATGGATAATGTTTTGTTGCTGGAAAATCTGCAAAAACTCGATCAAACCGGCAAACCCATCGAAGTACGCATTCCGCTGCTCCCGGATTACAACAGCACGCCGGAGGCATTGGCGGGATTTGCCGCAATTCTTGGCAGTTTGAAAAATCTGACGGCAGTCACGATATTGCCCTTTCATCACGCCCGTTTCAAGTATCAGGCTTTGGATATAACAGAACCCCTTGCCGGATTGGAGCCGTGCAGCGATGAAACAGCTTTTATGGTAAAAAAGTTTTTTACAGAACATAATATAAAGGTTTCAGAAAATTAAAAAAGGAAAGGTTTTTGGTATGAAGAAAGTTTGGAAATTCACCCTCATCGAACTTCTGGTGGTAATTGCAATAATTGCTATTCTGGCAGCCATGCTGCTGCCGGCACTATCCGCCGCCCGTGAACGCGCCCGCAGTGCCAAATGTTTGAGCAACCTCAAACAGTGCGCCCTGGCTTCCCAGCTTTACGGTCAGGACAACAACGGCTGGATCTTTACCCAGCGCAAGAGTTCCAGCGGTGCCCAGTGGACTCAATGGATGATCCGTTTTGACTATATTCAGGATACGGAAGCAGCTCCCTATGCCTGTCCGAGTCTGGAACCCTTCGGCTACGACCAGAGCAACGACAGCCGTCACTATTACACCTACGCCACCCGCGGCCGTTTCCCGGCTGCCCGCAGTTCAGTCAATCCCAACAGTATTATGGTCGATACTGATTGCTTCGGTCAGACCCTTACTTCTTTTGATATGAACGGCATCCGTACCAATCCCGATGATTTTACTCTTTATGCGGACAGTTGGAGTACCAATTATAATAAGCAGGTTGCCACAGTGGCTTTTACTAAAAGCTCAACCAGTCACTTCTACGAAGCTCACAATGGTTATATCAATGGATCCTACCTTGACGGTCACGCCGATGCCAAAAAAGGTGAAGCATTTATGAACTCCTGGGCACAGGAAATGGTGGCGCACGAAGAAGCTCACGGCAGAAGTGCTTACCAGACCGCCGCCTGGTTTGACAGCAATAAAACTGAAAAATACAACAACTTCTTCCTGCGCTGAATATATTATTGTGGTGAAATATGAAAAATATTCTGCTTATATTGTGCGCCTTGGCTGCCGCTGCGGTAATGGGTGATAATATCCTGAAAAACGGTGAATTCAATACCATCCGTATGGGGCACGAAATTTACGGCGGCGGCGGTGTGGGCGGCAGCAAACTTGCCAATGTCATCAAGCCCGGTACTGAAAATGACCGCTGTTTGCGCGTGGAAGTTGCCGCGCTTAAAACCTCTGCCGATGGCCGGGTCGAACTGGCAAGCGAAATTACTTTCGGCAAGGCCGGCGATATGCTCGGTTTTCCTGCGGAAGCTGATACTGAGTATGAATTTACCTTTGATATGCTGGGCAATCATCAGCTTTCGATGTGGGTCAGTCTGGATTCCAAGGTAATTACCAAAACTTATTTGAGCGAAAAACGCATCCGCCCCACGCCCCGCGTGGCAAGAGGTTCTGCCGATAAGTGGGTAACGCACAAATGCGTTTTCAAGACTCAGAGCAATACCAAATTTATGCGTATTCACCTCATCTTGTGGGGCGACAGCAAACAGCAGGGTACTTGCCCCTTCAAAGTGGGCGATGTAATTATGATTGATAATGTAAAACTCGTTAAAGTTACCAAATAAATAATAAGCAGGAAAGAAAAAATGGCTTTCGATAATCCCCACGAATACCGCACCCCGGATTTTGTCAAAAAATACGGTCCGGTGGTGACCAAAGATGATGTGCCTTATCCGGCAGAACTGGTATTCAATGCCGGTATCACCAAGTACAACAATAAATATGTGATGATTTTCCGCAACGATTACGGTTTCTGCCGTCAGGATTTTGCGGATTTTTACGCCGGTATTTCCGATAACACCAGCCCCCAGACCAATATCGGTTTGGCGTTCAGCGATGACGGCATAAACTGGAGCGTGGAGCCAACACCCTGCTGGAATGTGGAGCCGCTGCAAGCAGCCGATCCGGAGATCCTCCGTATTTATGACCCCCGTATGACGGTGATCGAAGGCAAATGTTATGTCTGCTTTGCTATGAATACCCGCCACGGCTTGCGGGGAGGTATTGCGGTAACTGAAGATTTTGACCAGTTTGATATTATCTCGCTCACTGCTCCCGATAACCGCAATATGGTGTTGTTCCCCGAAAAAATCAATGGCTTGTTCATGCGCCTTGAGCGTCCCATGCCGGTTTACAGCCGTGGACGGGATAAAGAGGCGTTCGATCTGTGGAGTTCTGTATCGCCCGATCTGGAATTCTGGGGCAGAACCAAGCTGGTGCTGGGTAAAGAACAAGTACCTTTTGCCGGGAGCAAGATCGGCCCCGGTGCGCCGCCGGTCAAAACCCAAGAGGGCTGGCTTTGCACTTACCATGCAGTAAAAAATATGGATGTTGATTTGTATGCGTGGGAACGCAGCTGGCGTAAAGCCTATTATGGCGGACTTATGCTGCTGGATCTGGAAGACCCCAGTAAAATCATCTCTATTGCCGAAAAACCGCTGCTGATGCCCGATCGTGATTACGAGCTGGATGGCTTCCGCGGCAGCGTGATCTTTCCCGGCGGCATGCTTCTGGAAGATTCCGGCGAAGTGAAAATTTATTACGGAGCCGCTGATACCGTGGAGTGTCTGGCGACTTGTGATGTGAACGATCTTTTGAAATTTGTGAAAAACGAAATTTAAACGAAGTTGAATTATGGATTGGAAAACTCCTGATTTTATCAAACGTTACGCAGGCAACCCGGTAGTGCACGCCGGGATGGTGCCTTACGAAGCGGTTTGCACCTACAATGCCGGTATTACCAGATACAACGGCAAATATGTGATGGTCTTCCGCAACGACCACGTCCGCAACAAAGAAAACTTTATGACCACCCCCGCCAAGATCAATCTGGGACTGGCATTCAGCGATGACGGCTTCAACTGGGAAGTTGCCCCCAAGCCCTGTCTGGACGAAACCATCTTCAATGATCCTGAGATCCGCCGCTTATATGATCCCCGTCTGACGGTGATTGACGGCAAGTGTTATCTCTGCTTTGCGGTGGATACCTTTCACGGTGTTTGCGGCGGGGTGGCAGTGACGGAAGATTTCAGCAAATTTGAAGTGCTGAGTATTTCAGCACCTGACAACCGCAATATGGTGTTGTTTCCTGAAAAGATCAACGGCAGATTTATGCGTCTGGAACGGCCTTTCCCGGTCTATTCCCGGGGGCAGGGCAGCGAAAAATTTGATATTTGGAGCGCATCTTCCGCCGATTGCCGGGACTGGGGACGGCACAAACTGGTGCTTGGTGCAGAGAAACTTCCTTACTGCAACAGCAAAATCGGTCCCGGTGCGCCGCCCATTAAAACCAAAGAAGGCTGGCTCTGCGCCATTCACGCGGTGGAAAAAGTTGAAGAAACTCTCTATGCGTGGCACCCCTATTGGCACAAGATCTATTACGCAGGACTTATGCTGCTGGATTTGGAAGACCCCAACAAAGTGCTTTCGGTTTCGGAAAAACCGTTGCTGGTTCCTGAAACTCTGTACGAAAAAGAAGGTATGATCGGCAGTGTGATCTTTCCCGGCGGTATGATCCTTGAAGATTCCGGCGAAGTGAAAATCTATTACGGCGCCGCTGACACCGTGGAGTGCGTAGCGACCGCTGATTTGAGTGATCTTTTGAAGTTTGCTAAAAACGAAATATAAAGGTGATCAACGATGTATAAAAAACTTACTGCCATAACGGCGGCGGCTCTCTGCGGAATTATGCCGCTGAGTGCCAATCTGATCAAAGATTCCGGCTTTGATAGCGATAAATTTAACGAAGTGTATTACACTCAGTCCAATGGGGTCGGTGCGATCAATGTTTCCCGCATTGTCGAAAATATGACCTGGAACAAGTGCCTGAAAATGGAAATCGCTTCGTTCCTTGAACGCAACGGCGGCAAGAGTATCGCCGCCGAACTGGTGTTCGGTAAGACCAACGGCAAGCCCGGTTTTGCGGTGGAACCCGATACGGTATACAATTTCAGTTTTGACTTCAAAGGTACTCCGCGGCTTTCTCTGCACATTGCGCTGGATGGGGACAATAAGATTGATTGGAAGCGCGGCAAAGTCAACATCCGCCCCAAACCGTTGGTCGCCAAACCCGACCCGGAAAAGTGGAGCACGGTCAAGGGTACATTCAAAACTCAGGCCGATACCAAATTTGCGCGCTTGCGTATGATGATATGGGCTGACAGCAAGCAACAGAGTGTTTTTCCGGTCAAGATCGGCGATTATGTTTTGATCGACAATGTTAAAATCGAAAAACGCCGCTCGCTGGATGATGCGGCGCCGGCTGTCAAAAAATCTGCCAGTGCCCCGCTGAAACAGGTTTATTCTTCCAACAGCTCATTTGGCGGCAATTTTACTGTGGTGCCTGCTCCGTGGCTCAACGGTACCCGGGATGTGCCGGTAAAATTCACTTGGCAGAGTGGAAAAAAGGCTCTGACCTGCAAAGTGGTTTACGATAACCCCGATACCGCCAAACACAAATATTTCAAACAGCCCAAGCCGGTCAAAGCTGACGGCAAAGGCATTTGGGATGATGATGTTATGGAGCTTTTCTTTTCGCAGGATGCCAATAACAAAGAATACATCCAGTTTGCCTGTTCCCGCAACGGCGGCCGCTGCCGCATTGTCAGCCACAAAGAAGTTATGGAGCTGGACAAATGGTCGGCAAAGGCGGTTTCCCGCAACGGAAAAACTGAATATACTTTTGCCATTCCCTACACTTTGCTTGGTTATAAAAGTGCGCCGAAAGCCGGAGAGATCATCAAATTCAATGTGGGAATCAAGCACAACGGCATCTCTTACAGCTTTGCCCCCATTCATACCAATTTCCGCGATGTGGCAAACTTTGTGCTGCTGGGATTCGGCGGGGTAAAAGACTATCAGAAACGCGTAGCGGCAGATTTGCAGAAAGATGCTCCCGAAGCGGTGAAAAAACTGATTGATGATTTTGCCGGGAAAAATTTCGCCAATCTGGCTCTGGCGATCCAGGCATCTGAAACGCTGAAAGCTCAAATCGTTTCCGCCCGGATGGGTAAAGCTCCCTTTATTCTGGCGCAGCTGCCGCTGAACGGCAACTTCTCTGCTCCGCTGGAAATCGGCGTGGAAAATGTGGTGAAAAGTGAAATCAAACTCCAAGCCGCCGGTAACGAAATTGCTATGCTGCCGCTGGTGATCGTCAACCGCACTGCCAAAACCGCCGCTTACCGCGTGATCATCCACGACGATGCCGCCAACATCCGTCTGCACGAAAATCACACCCTTGCCGGCGGTTTCCCTGCCGAAAATATCACTCTGCGCGAAGGGGTGGCGGTTAAAGATTCTGATGCCAAAAATCCCGGAACCGTTTTTGACTCTCTGCCCCGTATGAATGAAGCGCAGACTGTTTCGGTCGCCCCCAACGAAGGCGCGCTGGTGTGGGTGGAAATCAATACCGCCAATGTCAAACCGGGCAAATACAATGGTTCGGTGCGGATCATTCCGCTGGCGGAAGCGGCTGTTCATACTTACAACAGTTACAAAGGCGAAATGCGCGATTATCCTTTGAGTCTGGAAGTTCTGCCCTTTGATCTGCCAGCTCCCGGTCAGGCGTGGCTGTGCAGCTCCACCGGAACCGTTGACCACCTGCGCTATATGCGTATGATCGGCACGGGCCGCATCCACATTACGCCTTTCTACATCAAGCACAAATTCAACCGCAAGGGCGATCTGGTGGATGACAACGGCTCTCACGACCGTCTGGTGGAAGCATTAAAAGAAGGTCTGGAACAGTACCGCGCGCTCAATGCATCTGATACCAAACGCAAATTCCTGTACGGTTACAGTGCTTATAACTGCTTTACCCGTACATCTATGCCCAAAGGTATGAAGCCCCTGACTCCGGAATGGGAAAAGTGTTGGAGCAACCACCTGAAAGCCATCAAAAAAGCGATTCTGGCAGCCGGTGTATCTATGGATGACGTGGTCTTTGAAATCTGGGATGAACCCCGGGGCAAAGAATTTGAAGTTCTGCTGCGTGTTACTCAGATTATGCGCGAAACGCTGCCCGATGCGGTGCTGAGCGTCACCTGGGCTTGCCAGAACTTTGAATTTACTCCCGAAATGATGGGCAAGTTCGATGATCTGCTGGATGAACACATCTACCATTGGCTGCTGCGTACCGACCCGGCGTTCAAAACCGTTATCAAGCGTATGGACAACCGGCCCAATACCCTGATCGGTATTTACCAGTGCAGTACCGGTATACGGGAAGATCTGCACACCTATTTCCGGCTTCACGCCTGGCGCGCCTACCGGATGAACTGCGATATTCTGGGTTTTTATCAGTTCAGTGCAATGACCTGGGGCAAGTGTGGAGCTACGGATTGGAAGCGTATCCCCGGCGGAGCGATCGTCAACCGCGCCGGCAACAGCTGCATACCCAGTATCCGCTATATGGCGATGCGCCGAGGCGTGGATGATGTGCGTTATTTGAAGGCATTGGAAAAATACGCCGGCAACCCGGGTGTGGATGAGTTGTTGAAAACTGCCCCCAAACAAGTGGAAGATGCCGGGTTCGACGGAACCATGCCCGATAAAATACGAGATCAGGCAGTCAAACTGATCCTTAAATACCACAAATAATTCTGTTATAAACAGTGTGGGGTGTTGCAAAAGTTGAAATGTTGCAGCCCCCCTTTATTTTTCAGTTGCCGGCAAAGCAGCTCTGGCGTTTGAAGTCGCTGGGGGATTGACCGGTATTTTTTTGAAAAAATAGGAAAAATAGTATTCGCTGCTGAAATTGAGCTTTTCTGCAACCTGCCGGATAGTGGAGTTGGGCAGCCGCAGCATATCAATAGCTTTACGCAGTAACGCATTGACCAGAAACTCTTTGGGCGTTACCCCCAGATCCCGGGTAAAGTTGCGGCTGAACACATTGCTCCGCAGTTTCATTATATCAGCAAGATCCTCGACTCTGGTGGAGGCATCGCCATATTTCCGCACATAGTTGATGACTTTTTCGTAGGCAGACCAGTGGATGGTATCCGGGGCAGAAAACAATGGATTGCGCCGGTAAAGTTCATCTGCCAGATCATAGATTATGCGGTTGATCTTAAAAAGCGACAACATGGTGTCGGGGTGATCGATCAGCGGCATAAGTTCATCTTGCCAGCGTGAATTCTCCCACATCAGCGATTGCGGATAGTTCTGAAAAATATCAAATCCGTAAAAGAATTCCATATTAAAATGTATGGAAACAAACCTTACTTCCGGCGACAGTTTCCAGTGATACATCCGGTTGCAGGGCAGAAAGTAACTGCAATTTTCTTTGATAGGTAAAAGCACATTACCGGTCAGATCCCTGATAAAAGAATCCCGATCATTGCCGATAGATAATATGGTAAAAAATATATTGGCCGGCTTGGCTGCTTTATTGTTACATGGCCAGCAGCCGATCGCTGCATGCGCAAGATGCAAGCGTAAAAATGCCTGATTATTCAGCAGGATCGTATTATTTTTTACCGCCATATATTATTCCCCATAAAGTTGTTATCGTATATTAAGCCATAAAAAACAAGCTCAATAGCGGTTTTCTGGAATGACTTCCAGCCAGTAGTTGTTGGGCACACTTGTCATAACAGATAGTTCCCCATTATTCATCTTTTGGACGGTTGCGGAGCGATTCTTCAAGCAGTTTCAACTCCTGTAAATCTTCCCAATCAACCTGTTTGGCGGCTTCTGTTTTACGCCTTTGGTTGAATACTTCGTAGCGTTCGCTTACGATTGTTTTCATATCATTATTGCTGATTGAACCCGCGTTGTTCAATATTTCAAAACCGTTGAACTCCAATAACTGATTGACATTATTACGCCAGAAATCCATAGTGAGAGTACGACGATTTTTGATTCGTAATTCAGCCGATTCCAAGAAGATCATAACCAGACGGTTTAAGGAATCTATTTCATCTTTGCTCAAAAAGTTTTTGGCGATGAAAATATCTCCCTTGCGTACAATTGAACCTGCCCAACTGGTAGCTCCGAAATTGGGCAGTTCAGCTTTGGCACGCTGAACGATAATCTCGGCGGCGGTAAGATGAGTTACCGCATAGAGCAACTTATTCTGCGTTTCAGCAAAGAACATCTGGGTCGATTTGTCAGTAGCATCGTAATCACTGCTCAAGCTGAAAAGTTCACGAACCTTCTGATAAAAGCGTTTTTCCGAAGCACGGATCTCCCGGATGCGTTCCAGCAATTCATCAAAATAATCCGGACGACCGTCAGGATTTTTCAAACGATCATCGTCGATGATAAAACCTTTTCGCATGAACTCAACAAGATTGCGGTTCGCCCATTGCCGGAATTGCACGCCCCGCTTGCTCCGCACCCGAAACCCAATGGCAAGGATCATATCAAGCGAGTAATAGGCAACATTGTAATCTTTGCCATCGGCGGCAGTTGTTAAATAAAACTTAACAACTGAATTTTCTTGCAACTCATTATCTGCAAATATGTTGGATATATGAGTCGATATATTTGCTTTAGAGGTGGCAAAAAGTTCGGCAAGCTGATTTTGGTTCAGCCAAACGCTGCCGTCTTTAGCCAATAAAGAGATATTCGCCTTGCCGTCAGCAGTTGCATAAATGATAATTTCTTCTGAACTATTGTCCATACTATTGTCTTTCTGAAAATCATCAATACCGATTTTCCGGAATGACTTCGAGCCAGTAGTTATTGAGCACACTTATCATAACGAATATATCCCCATACATATTTAACTGTTGAAACCATCCGGCACCAATGCCAACTTATTGATTGAGGCATGAGCTTTGCTTAATGATTCGTGTACCATTGCAACTTCATCGAAATCCCACATCTTTAATTTTTTTCGATCAATGGCGTTTTCCGGGAGTTCTTTCTTTATTTTCTCAATTTGTTCGGCTGATGAAACAGCTACAATAGCTTGAACTGCCGCATTACTTTGAGCTCTGAGCAGATTCAGAATTAAACTGTCAATAGAGCCGCTGGATTGGACTTCAAAGACGTAAATAGCCTTTCCCATATTACCGATCTTAACTTCCCATACGGCGTCAACAACAGCACCTGCAGCAATTTTTACTTCAGCTCTGCTTTCAAAACCAAGCCAAATTCCAATTTCAACAAGCTTTTGTTTTATCTCATCATGGAGGGATTTTTGAATTTGATGATTGTTGACCACATTTGTCGGTTGTGGCGAGGCAACAATGGGGACTGTTTCACTATCAGATGGCATTTCATCCCATAACAGATAATCAACAGCCAATAATGTTGTATCTTGAATCCCTTTGTTTTTCATTTCAGCAGCAATCTGCTTGCC
>JAZMZK010000079.1:0-124329 GCA_045585955.1 Victivallaceae bacterium | reverse complement strand
TTAAAAACAATCTAAATTAGAGGGCGATTAGCTCAGCTGGCTAGAGCGCTGCTTTCACACGGCAGAGGTCGAGGGTTCGAGTCCCCCATCGCCCACCATCCTTCGCTAAAGCTACGGATGGCAGGCCGTCAGGAATGCCATCCGTAGATTTTTTTGCGCAAGCAAAAAAAGCGGAGTTCAACGGAGCGTGCGAAGGATGCCCTCCATAGCTCAAAGAGCGGCGGAGGGCTGTGCGGCTTGCTATTCGTAGATTTTTTTGCGCAAGCAAAAAAAGCGGAGTTCAACGGAGCGTGCGAAGGATGCCCTCCATAGCTCAAAGAGCGGCGGAGGGCTGTGCGGCTTGCTATCCGTAGATTTTTTTGCGCAAGCAAAAAAAAAGCGGAGTTCAACGGAGCGTGCGAATGATGCCCACCATAGCTCAAAGAGCGGCGGAGGGCTGTGCGGCTTGCTATCCGTAGATTTTTTTGCGCAAGCAAAAAAAAGCGGAGTGCAACGGAGCGTGCGAAGGATGCCCACCATAGCTCAGAGAGCGGCGGCGGGCTGTGCGGCTTGCGAATTGCGACAACCGTTCAACAGGAGCCACTGACAATGTTTTACACCTGCAATAAACGGCATATTACCAATTGACTTTGCCTTTAGTATGGGCGGTTTTCCGGTGTCGGAAAATATTTTAATTATCAGGAGGATCAATGAAATGATGCGGCTGGATAAATATCTTTCTGAAGCGACTCCATACAGCCGTAGAGAGGTGCGGAGTCTGGTGAATCGCAAAGCAATTACCGTGAACGGGATCATTGCAAAAAATGTCGATATGAAAGTCGATGAAAAAATGGATGCCGTTTGCGTAAATGGTACAAATATCCTGTATCGCAAGTTTATTTATCTTATGATGAACAAGCCGCAGGGATATTTGAGCGCCACCGAAGATAAACGCGACCCGGTTGTAGTTGATCTGGTGCCGGAAGAGCTGAAACACTTTGCTCCGTTCCCGGTAGGCAGGCTGGATAAAGATACTGAAGGTTTGCTGCTGCTGACCAATGACGGGCAGTTTGATCACGAACTTATGTCGCCGCGGAAAAATCTTTATAAACGCTATTATGCTGAACTTGATCTTCCGGCAGAGCCCGGGGATATTGAGCTCTTTGCTGCCGGTATGGAATTTAAGGATTTTACTGCCAAGCCTGCCCGGCTGGAAATAGATCCGGAAGACCCGCGGAAGGTTTATGTGCAGATCGCCGAAGGCAAATACCATCAGGTCAAGCGGATGTGCGAACGGTGCGGAAAAAATGTGGTTTTTTTGAAACGCATTGCCATTGGCGAGCTGCTGCTGGATGAAACCCTTGAGCCCGGCAAAGTAAGGGAATTGACCGCCGGAGAACTGGCGCTGTTCGGTTGGTGATCTTGTGTCGGGTATTGCAAAAGGCAATGCAGATATTACGACAGCAGGAACGAGATAAATTCTATTTCCTGCTCAATTAGTGCTTTTTCGTTCAGATCCAGCCATTCGCCCAGCCAGCCCAGGCGGGTCGCCGCTATCAGCTGCGGCAAAAGTTCCCATGCTTCAGGCGGCAGGTAATCTGCTGCGTAAAGTTTATTCTGCAATGCTACCACTGCCGGGGAAGAGAGATTTTTCGGGTGATCCATCCCCAGACAACCGAGCAAAAGTGCCATATCATAGCCGGGAAATTTGGTGCCGGCAAACTCCCAGTCGATCACTGCTTTTATCCGATCCGGCTCCATTAAAATATTGCCGGGGTGAAAATCCCCGTGGGCAACCATGCAGTTGGCTGTCCGTTCCCAGCGGAAAAACGGAGCAAGGCGCCTTTCAAACTCTTGCAGCTTACTGCGTATATCCGGCATTTTTACCGCTGCAAGATTGTAGAGCTGCGGCAAAAAATTTATCATATAAAAAGGCGCATTGGGCAGGGGCGGCAGTGCGGATCTTATGTCGCAGAGCTTTTTAAACTGCAAAAGGAACTCGCCCCACAAAGCGCCGTGATCGGCATGATCCC
Organism: Victivallaceae bacterium; assembly: GCA_045585955.1. Classification (GTDB taxonomy): domain Bacteria; phylum Verrucomicrobiota; class Lentisphaeria; order Victivallales; family Victivallaceae; genus SIG78. Next base: position 122,317 of record JAZMZK010000079.1, on the reverse strand, counting down.
CCAAGGTTGTTCGCGGTATATTGCCTGCCGGAATGTAGGGCCTTATCTGCCAGAAAAGATCGTTGTACTGCACGCCATGTTCACTGTTTCTGGTGCGGTAAAAGGGGTGGATGCCGACCAGTTGGTTATTTTGCAGAAACTCCAACAGGAGATTCTGGCGAATCTGGGAGTTTTTTTTATGCAAACTGTAGCCTTCGGCAATGTAAAGACTGCCGTTGTTATCCTGGAAAAGAAAACGGCTTGCTGTACGGTTGGGACTGCCGGTGATAAGGGCGGAATCGCCGTACCCGGCAAAAGTTATATCCCAAAAAACAGAGATTTTGCTGACATTCATAAAAATCCGAGAGCCTGTGTGTAAAAAATGCTGCCGCTGTCCGGTGGCACAGAGTGCGGGCAGGAGAATATTTATTTATTGTAAACTTTTACCCGTTCGGCAATTTCGTCACGCCACGCAGTTATGCCGTTGTGTACTCCGATCTCATGCTCCGGGCAGAAGTGGTAAGTTTGCCCCTTCAGCGAGTGGCAGTCAGAACCCGCCGTGGAGAGCAGTTTGTGCTTAAGACAATACTCCCGGTAGAAAGGAGTCAGTTCATCGGGTACGCTGTTGTGTGCACATTCGATGCCGTCGAGCTGCAATATATCACGCAAGGTATCCATGCGTTCCAGATCGTTTCGCTTGAAGTACCTGGTGGGGTGAGCGATAAAGACCAATGCTCCGGCGGCTTTTACTGCCGGGATCACTATTGAGTGATCCGGGTAAGGGGGCATATTATGCTGTCCGATAAATGCCAGGTAAGCATCTTTATCGGCAAAGTATTTCTTTTCGTCAACAAGGTAATCCCACAACAGATGGTTCTGCACATGCGTAGCGCCCTGCAAATCCATACAGCGCTCTTCCCGGTAGCGGGCAAGCAGATCATAGCGGTCTTTATCGGTAAAGGGGTAGCCGCCTGTAGTCAGATAACGGGACTGTGCTGCGCCGTATTCCCGCTGCCAGGTGTGGTACATATCCAGCACTGCTGCCAGATCGCCTTCCGGTTTTTCGGGCATGTTCAAGCAGACCATATCCATACTGCCGTAGGGAGTGCGGACAGTCAGTTCAGCACCGGCAATATAGGCTATATCCGGGTACTTTTCTCCGGCGGTTTTTACCTCTTCCCAGGCATCAAAAATATGATGGTCGGTTATGGCGATGGTTTTGATATTGCGTTCTCGGGCAAGCCGGAAATACTCTTCCACCGGAGCAGTTGCATCATAGCTCCAGAGAGTGTGTAAATGAAAGTCGAATTCAGCATATTTTGCCATAAGAGCACCTTCCTTTTACGCTGTTGTATTTTATATTTCTGAATAATGTAACACCGCAAAAGTATTTTTCAAGTTCAAGGCACTCTCTGAAGCATAAAAAATGGTTGAGCAGTCAGGACTTTTACTCTGATATTGAGCTGATTTCTTCAATAAACTCCACAACTCTTTTGTCGATAAACCATTTTTCCGGTTCGCTGTTCAACAGCTCTTTGATCCGCCTGACCAGAGTTTGACTTCTTATGCCGATAAGTTTGGCATCGCCCAGAGTGGTTTCGGCGATCAAACCTTCAGCGGCAAGCTGAAGCTGCATTTTTTCGATATCAAAATTTGTCCAGAAGGTGTAGTGGCGTTTGTAGTGGAGTTTCTGCCGGTAAAGCATACGCAGTTCAGCGGGGAGTTTATCCAGCAGATCCTGCACAAATTCGCCCTCTATGCGGTGCTTTAAGGTGCAGACATTCAATGTGCAGCCGATAAAGCAGTAAAGGGCATTATACTCAATAAGTTTTGACCATGGGCTTTTTTCAGAAAAAGCCGTTTCGTTCCACGGGTCAGGATATGCTTTGCCGGTGCCGTGTTCACCAGTCAAATCAGCGGCTTTTGCCCCGATGGCACTGACCGAGTGGCTGTAATGATTGCTGCGCAACGCCCGTACATCTTTGCGCATGGCTTCTGCCGTTGCTCCATTATAAGCGGGGGAATTTTTTATATCGAAGCGGTCAGGAGTTTTCTCTTTAGCGCCATCCCACCACAAAGTGGCGGCTGCCACTGTTCCAGTGGAACCCACGGCATCGAGTATACCATTTATAACCGCTTCGGCACCACCAACAACATGCCCCATGCTTTTGAGCGAACTGTGAAAAATCACCACATCGCCCGGTACAGTACCGATATTCTTAAAGGCATTGCAAATATCTTGTTGAGTTACTTCGGTCATAACCACCTCAAATCTTATGCTTTGTCCAGCGGGAGAGCAAAAAAGTCAATGGCGTTGTTGCGGCAGATCTTTTTCCAGACGCTTTCAGGCAATTTGCCCGATCCATGGAGTTCATCCAGCCAGAGCTTGCCGGAAAAATTGACATCGCTCAAGCTGTAACAGGCATCGGAGCCGTAGAAAAGACGATCCTGAAATTTGATCATAAAGTCAACGGCAAAATCTTCATTTTTGCTCAAAATCCGCCACGCATCAGAAAGTTCGCCGTAAAGATTGGGGAATGTTTCCAAAAGTTCATATGCCGCTCCCGGTGTGCTGAAATCAAAATTTCCCTTGCCGGGAGTACCATATTGCAAACCATCGTTGCGGAATATGGGCTTACATGCCGCCGGGCGTTTGCGCAAAGCCAGCTCTGCCCAGAAAACCGGACCGTGGGCAATAAATTTCAAATTCCCGAACCGCTGCAAAGTGTGTTCCAAATAGGGCAAGCCGGGTGCATCGTACAACCCGAAATCTCCGCCGATGCGGTCAGATCCGTCGGTAGTGACCGGCAAGCCAACCTTTTCGGCACAGCCAAAGAGGTTCTGCACGCGTTCATCATCAAACGCCATATTGGGCATGATCTCGCCCACGCCTATACACCCCGAATCTTTGTAATATTGCAGAACTTCATCAAGGCGGGCATCGGCACGGTTGATCAGCGCCCGGGGGTCGACATTGCAGAACGGGAAAAACCTGCCGGGATGAGCTGCTGCCATATCCAGAATATCTTCGTTAGCTTGCGGAAAATAAATTTCAGAATTGACTACCGGCAGGAGAAATCCCGCTTCGATGCCGAATTTATCATACTGGCTCAAAAGGTGATCGGGCGTGTAAAAATGCGTTACAAAGGGTATGGGCTTACGGTAAGCGTGGGCGTGAATATCAATGTACTTCATTGGAGAACCTCATTTATGATTGATTTTCTGTTAAGATACTGTCGGAATTTTTTTTGTCAAATAATATTAGAAACTTTTACAGATTTTACCATCAAATTTTGCGGTATACCGTAATTTTGCACAAAAAAAATCGGCACCGTGTGCACTTTGCACATACAATGCCGATCTTGTAACCGACTTAAGCTATCGAAAAATACAGGATACGCCGGTTAAAAGAAAGCAGGAAATCAGATGTTGGCTTTGTCCCAGACAGCCTTGGTCACGAAAGCCGTAAGGTTACGGCCATCAGCGGTCTTGCCGCGGAAAGCATAGCGTTCTTTGCCCTTTTCGCCATAGGTAACTTTTTCGGTAACGTCGGCAGTAACGTGGCTCTTGGTCTTCACATCATAGAACTTGTGCTGCATAATACGTGTCTCCATTGGTTATGCATTTTTGTTATAAGTTACTGAAATTATGCGGAAGTCCGCACATCTTCACCTCATAGACAATATAATCGTAAAATGTTGTTTGACAAACTTTTTTTTGCGCAAAAATCAAGTTTTTTTCAAAAAAAATGCAATTTTTTCTGATTTTTCCCCGGGAAAGCCCCCAAAAAGAGCTTTCCGGGGCATCTTTTTAATAAGATTGTTTGCCATCTACCCAGACTTTGCAGACTTCAAATTCATCATCCAGCACCGCCAAATCGGCACAATATCCCGGTTCGATCTTGCCGACTTTGCTCAAGCCCAGACTGCATGCCTGATTGTAACTGGTAGTCTTGATAAGCTGCGACAGGGGCAGTCCGGTGATCTCGTAGACATTCTTGAGCGCCTTGTTCATTACCAGCACGCTTCCGGCAAGGGCTCCGTTGCTGGCAAGGCGGGCAGCTCCATCTTTCAAAATCAGCGGCAGACCGCCGATCTCGTATTCGCCATCGGGCATACCGGCAGCCTGACAGGCATCGGTTATCAGCAGAATGTGGTTGAGGTCTTTGAGCTGGAAGATCAGCTTGATCATATCGCTGCACAAATGGATTTTGTCGCAGATCATTTCTATATATACTTCGCTGTGCTTCAAGCCCGCTCCCACCAGACCGATGTCCCGGTGGTGCAGAGCGGTCATCTGGTTGCAGAAGTGCGAGAGGTTGCGCAAGCCGTGATCGTATGCCGCAAGAAACTCTTTGTAAGTAGCCTGACTGTGTACGCAGGAAGGCGTGATGTTATTTGCCAGCAGTTCCGAAGCAAAGGTATTGCCGCCTGCCACTTCCACAGCGTAAGAAACCTTCAACACCTTGTAAACAGCATCCAGCGCTTTGACTTCTTCAATATCCGGCTTGCGGACAAACGCCGGATTCTGGGCCCCCAGGCATTTTTCGTTGATATAAGGCCCTTCCAGATGTACACCGGGGACTTTGGCGCCCACGGCACCGCTGGCGGTGTATTCGGCAGCATTTTTCAACGATTTTGCCAACGCTTCGTTGCCCAGCGTAAGCGTGGTGGGCAGCCAGCTGGTGACCCCTTCGGAGAGTTTATCTTTGCACATGGTTTTCAAATGTTCAAGATCGCCGTCGGTAAATTCGTAGCCGCTCCTGCCGTGGGTGTGCACATCAATAAAACCGGGAACGAGCATTTTTCCGGCAATATCCACAACTTCGTCAGCGGCGGGCAATTCGTCACCGGGGGCAAAAATCTGTTTGATGATGCCATCGGCAATCAATACGGCGGCATTTGCCAAGTCACAGTCCGGAGAGATGATCCGGGCATTTTTGATCAATGTTGTAATCATAAAACCAACCTTCCTATATATTAATGATTGTTATCTTGAGGTGATTTCAAAAGTCATTAAAAACAAAAGTAATGAGCAGAACCATTCACTTGGCGAAGGTTATGCCATTAATGACTTTTGAAATCATCTCATTATAAATAACGGCTGTCCAGCAGCCATTCTACTTCCACTTTGCCCAGACTTTTGAGCATCAATGTTTTCAGATCCGGCACTCTTTCCTGCCAGCGGGCAAGCTCCCGTTTTGCCCACGCCCGGTCGCCGGAGGCTTCCAACTCATCTTTATAGGGGCAGACTCCCGCAACGGGGAACTCAAAACAGCCTGCCGCCAGCTTCACGGTTTTTTCTTCCAGCAGTGCCAGCGGCCGGATTATCCGCAAATTTTCTGCTTGGGTGTTGGCTTCGTCGGCACGCACATTGGGGCCCATAGTGGTCAAACCCTGCCCCCGCACCAGCGATATAACAAACGACTCCAGCAAATCATCGGCATGATGCCCCAGCGCCAGTTTATTGGCCTGCAACTCTCTTGCCGCACCATAGAGTTTGCCCCGCCGCAAGCGGGAACAGCGCACACAGGGCCGCCGCAGCCGTTCGCCGGGGGTGTTTTGCAAAAGCGCTGCTATATCCAGACTGATCACGGTATGCTTGATCTGCCGCTGGCGGCAGTATTCAACAATACTCTGACTGTTGAATTCCGGAAAAGTGGGATCAAAAGTGATTGCCTGCAAATCAAAGTCAAAGGGGACTTTTTTTTGCAGAACGATCAGTGTTTCCAGCATAACCAGACTGTCAAGCCCGCCGGAAAGTGCCGCCAGCACCCGGTCGCCGGGTTCAAGCATGTTGTATCTGGCGCTGGCACAAGCCGCCTGCGAACAGACTTTATTGAAGGCTTTGGCAGCTTCGGCAGGAGAGTGAGTCATAATTTGCAAATCAATGAAAATAGCGCCGGTTGCGGTTGAGGTTGTCACGAGTCACCAATACATAGCAGCTGTCAAAAACTTCGACAAGATTTTCCGGCAAAAGCTCTTTGCTGCGGGATATACGGGTCAGATCAGTGACCACCAAAGCATCGAAAAATCCTTCACGCAGCTGCCGTGCCGCCCAGTCGTTGAGGTTGGAAAGCCCCAAAACAATGATCTTGGCGCGTTGGTTATAGGGATGGTCGTACACCTGCAAATAGCGTATGGTATCTCCGGAAGGCGCAAGCCCGTACAATATAATGGTTTGCGCCTCTTTATGGCGGGCGATAGCTGTATCTATTGCCCGGGTTTCGTAACGGATGTCGGCGGCGGGCGTGATGAGTTTGTCGCTGTTGTTCCGACGGATAAGTTCTATGCGCAGGTTACCGATATTACCGTTGCGCAGCTGCTCAATGAACGGTATACTGCGCTGCGAAATGCCTTCGGGCATTATCAAAAGCACCTGATCTTTGCCCGGGTAACTGTTGCGGATGAAGTTGGCTACGATATACCCCTGGGCGGCCTGTAATTTTTTATCATTTTCCCCGGCAGGGTTATTGGCATTGCTGCCCAGCACAGAGAGTGAACCCAAACGGCACATGAACATACCGCCGGAAGCAATGACCACCAGCAGCAGAGATAGGGCAATAAGCTGAAATCTCGCACTCTTTTTTTGTTGGCGGTTGCAGAATACCATTCCCAGCAAAGCAGCGATCATCAGTGCCAGTAATAATAAATTTACCATAAGAGAACTCCCTGTTTTATCATCATAATTTATCCCTGCTCCGCAGAGTATAAGATAATATATATAAACTTTTTTGCAAATTTTCTTTGAGCAGTAGAGCAAAAAAATTGACTTTTTTGCAATTTTTATTTGCAATGCCGTTACTTGTGAGTTATTTTTCCTGCACAATGTATTCACCCTGTAAATAGAGGGATTTTTTATCTTTTATGAGTAGATTTTTTCAGTTGTTTTTCTTGGGGGTGTTGCTGTTGACTGGTACGGCAGCTTTGCCGCTGCCGGGCGGTACTGAAGCGTTGAAAGTTCCGGAATTCAGCAGCAACAAGGTGTTTTATCTGCCGCAATTTTCTGAATTTGAGGCTATATCCGATAACGAAATGCGTTTCTTCCGCAAAACTCTCAAGCGGGCAGAACAGGAGCGTGCCAAGGCCGTGATATTGGAGCTTGATACGCCGGGCGGTAATGTGGAAACCGCATTCAAATACCTGTCGGTCATGGAAAAATCCACGGTGCCGATCGTGGTTTATCTGAATCCCAACGGTATTTCAGCGGGTATGATAATCGCCATGGGTGCCGACCGGGCGGCGATCTCCCCCAACGGTCTTATCGGCGATGCCATGCCTATCGCCATGGGTATAAGCGGTGCCAAACCGGTAACTGATAAGCCCCTTGATAATAAAACGCAAAAGCCAGTTGAACCGGAAAAGAAAAATTCTCCGGATAAGCCCGCACCCCCAAAGCAGGAACAGCCGCAGTTTGCCGAAGAACTGCTCAAAGAGATCCGCAAATTGCAGAATAACTCCGCAGAGAGCGCCGAAGAGAAAGCTATTGCCGATCAGAAGTTTCTGTCGGTGTTTTTCAAGATGTTGCAGGTGCTCGCCGAAAAGAACGGCCGCCCGGTGAATGTGATCCGTGCTATGGCGGATCCTTACACCGAACTCTATAAAAAAACTGACGGCATTGAGCACCACAAACGCTCGCCTCTTACCTTGAGTGCCAGGGAGGCAAAAAGGCTCAAAGTGGTAGATCACATTGCCGAAAACCGCCATGATCTCCTGACGCAGCTGGGATTGAGCAATGCCGAAATCGTGGAAATCAAGCGTACTGCCACTGAACAGATCGGATTGTTTCTGGCAACTCCCGCCATTGCCGGACTTTTGCTGGTGATCGGTCTGGTGGGGATTTTTGTGGAGATCAAAACTCCCGGCTTTGGAGTTCCGGGTGTGCTGGGGATCACGGCACTGACTTTGTTCTTCCTCGGGCATATTGCCAGCGGGGCATCGGACTGGGGCCCCATGGTGGTATTTTTTGTGGGGCTTTTGCTGGTGGCGCTTGAAATTTTTGTCATACCCGGCTTCGGTCTGGTGGGCGTATTGGGTATACTCTGCATACTGGTAAGTTTTTTCTGGGCATTCGGCTTGGAAAATATCTCCACGGCGTTGCGGGTGGTAACACTTTCGCTGACAGCGGCAATAACTGTAATGGTAGTGCTGGCAATATATGTTTTGCCCAAAACACCGCTGTTCAAAAAAGTTACGCTGGATGCAGTGTTAAGCAGCGGAGATGGCTGTCAGGCTCAAACGGCGGATAATTCACTTATCGGCGCCAGCGCTGTGGCACTGACTCCGCTGCGCCCCGCCGGAAGCATACGCATCGGCAACACCCGGCACGATGCCGCCAGCGAAGGCGATTACCTTGAGCCCGGCGAAGAGGTGATTGTAACTGCCTGCAACGGTTTTCAGTTGATAGTTCGGAAGAAAGATGTTTGAAAATGTGATTTTTTCTGCTATATTATAAAAGCATCATACCGTAATTTTATTATAAAGGAGTTATAAAAATGCGTGATTATTTGAGCGAAATGAAAAATCTGCCCAAAAAACATGAATTTTTCATCGGTTTTGACAGTGACGGCTGCGTTTTTGACAGCATGGAAGTCAAGCACAAAGAGTGCTTCTGTCCGGCATTTATCAAACATTACAACATGCAGGCTGCCAGCAAATATGCCCGTGAAGTGTGGGATTTTGTCAACCTTTACAGCAAACTCCGCGGCTGCAACCGCTACTGGGCGATCTACCACAGCATGAAATATATCGCCAACCGCCCGGAGATCCTCGCCCGCGGCTGCAAAGTGGCTGATACCACCGATCTGGAAGCATGGATGGCAAAGGAATCCAAGCTGGGCAATCCGGCGTTGGAAGCATATCTGGAAAAGGTGGACAGCCCCGAACTGCGCCAGGCTCTGGAATGGAGCAAAGAGGTCAATGCCCGGGTCAAAGATATGGTTCACGGCGTGCCGCCCCTGCCTGGCGTTAAAGAAGTGCTCAAGAGTGCTTCGCAAAAGGCGGATTTGATCGTGGTTTCCCAAACTCCGCTGGAAGCTCTGGTGCGGGAATGGGCAGAAAATGAAATGGATGGTTATGTGAATCTGATCTGCGGTCAGGAACACGGTACCAAAGCCGAACACATCAAGTTTTCCACCGAAGGCAAATACGCTGCCGATGCTATATTGATGGTGGGCGATGCTCCCGGTGACTACAAAGCCGCCGCCCAGAATCAGGCATTGTTCTTCCCCATCGTACCGGGCAAAGAAGAAGAATCCTGGGCTGAACTGCTGAACAACGGCTTGAACAAATTCTTCAACAAAGAGTTTGCCGGAGCCTACCAGCAGAGCTTGCTGGATGCCTTCAACGCCTCGCTGCCGGATACCCCGGCATGGGAAAAGTAAGCGTAAATAAAGAATACCAACAACCGCCCGCCGGAGCGATGCCCCGGCGGGCGGTTGCGTTTACAAGCTGAATATTTACGGAAAGTTCTTGTGCCAGTTATGTTGACGGCACAAAAAAATTCCCCCGTCGGGATCAACCGGCGGGGGGAGGGATTTTATTCGTCACCGAGGTATTTGCCCGGCAGGCAGTAGTTTACCAGATAATCGTGCACGGCATCGTGCAATGACATCACTTCTTCGGTATAGCCTATGGAACGCATTTTGTCCATTTCTGCACAGGTGTAATACTGATATTTGCCCTTCAGGTGTTCGGGCATTTCGATATATTCCACATTTTTGGGGGTGTTGAGTGCTTCAAAAGCGTAAGTTACCATGGAGTTCCAGGTTTCGGCTCTGCCGCTGCCTACATTGAACAAACCGCAGGCATCGGGTCTTACGCAGGCAAGGTGCCACAACATCTTTACGGCATCTTTCACATAAAGGAAATCCCTCATCTGTTCGCCGTCGGCGTATTCGGGCTTGTAGCTCTTGAAAAGCTGCATCTTGCCGTTGGCGGTTATCTGCTCAAAAGCCCGCAGCACCACGCTCCGCATACCGGCTTTGTGGTATTCGTTGGGGCCGTAGACATTGGAAAATTTGCATCCCGCAAGTTTCCCCAGCCAGCCCCGCTTTTTGGCGTAAAGGTCAAACATCTGCTTGCTGTAACCATACATATTCAAGGGGCGCAGAGCTTCGATATTGCTTTCGTCGTCGCAGTAACCCAATGAGCCGTCGCCGTAGGTTGCACAACTGGAAGCATAGATCATGCGGATATTGTTCCCAACCGCAAATTCCGCCAGCTTGCAGGTGTACTGGAAGTTGTTGTGCACCAGATAAGTTGCATCCAATTCAGTAGTCGAAGAGCATGCCCCCAGGTGCATGATACCCTCGATGGGGCAATTATTGAACTCTCCGGCTTCCAATTTGGCGATAAACTGCTCTTTTTCCATATAGTCTTTGTAGCGCAGAGCCCGGAGATTTTTCCACTTTTCTGATGTGCCCAGGTGGTCAACGATCAATATATCTTCAATACCGTTTTTGTTCCACTGCCAGACAACTGCACTGCCGATCAGACCGGCTCCGCCTGTTACGATCCACATATTTTTTTCTCCTGGAATGAATTATTCGTCTACTTCAGTAAGTTTGGATACTTTATCCCGGCTGATACGGTTCAACGGGTGTTCCCAGCCAACCAGCGAGGCATACACGGAAAAGGAAAGCTCTTTTTCTGCATCGCCATCTTCATCACGGGTACGCTCAAACTCTACCAGCGCACTCAAGCGGACACAGTGGAAAAGCCGGGAAATCGCAATCGCCTGACGGGTAAAGGCGCCTTCTTCCAGGTCGTATTCCAACTTATACGAAGCAAAGGTTTTGCGGTCGGGCGTAATCGGGGCAGTTACCCCGAAAGTGAAGGCTTGCGCCCGCCGGATAGTATAATAACTGTCGAACGCCGATGTGTAAAGCTCCGTAAGCGTACTGCCCATGGAATAGACCGGACGGGCGGTATAAGCATCACGATAATCGTAGTAGAGAATGAAGGTTATATCTTCGATCGGCTTGTACTCCAATCCAAGATACAGCCGGTTAAGCAAACTGCCGGATATACCGGGGCGGCCCGCTTTCCGGAGTCCGCGGTAGGCCTGTACATTGTGCTCCTGATTGCCTCCGGCATCAATCGACACAAAGCTGGTAAATGACAGCTCTTTGACCGGGTTGAAAGTGATTTTGGTGCAAAAATCGCCGATGTGATTGTAATCGTCGTCGCTGTCAAAGTGTATATCCCAGTAGTTTTCCATCGAAAACCACTCGTGAACATGCGAATCGTGGAATCCGCCGCGCCGGGTCTGCAAGCGGTTGCGCAAGCCAAGCCGCAGGAAATTCATGCCTTCAATGCGGTCGACTTCGTCAAAGTAAAGCAGTTTGTTACGGTTGACTGTGGGATCGGTTATGAATGTGTAATTTATGTAGGGCTCGCAAATGTGCCGCAAGCCATCCAGACCGAAAAAGTCACTGCGGATATTCTGCCATGTGTTGTAGATCTTGGTATTGGCTTCCACCCCGAACTCTGCCAGAACCCGGACTTTGCCGTGCCCGTGGTCATCATAGTTGCGTATGCTCAATCCAAAGTCCTGATAGTCAACGGCTGCTGCCTGCATATTGTATACATCGTTTTGTCTGACTTTAGTTCGCGAACTGTTGGTATACCCGGTCAGCCGCACCCCGGCACGGGGTATGATATTGATGTAGTCGGTACGGATCGGATAATAGAGAAAATTGACTGTATCAAATCTGCCGCTTTCGTAATTTTTAAGCCGCCCGTAGGGATTTTTCCACTCGCGGTCAAATCTTGCCCAGTTCATTTTCAGCACCGATGCTGTATGCGAACCCTGATAGTACAAATTGGTGCCGGGCAGTATCTCCTGCCGCTGGACATCCAAACGGCCTTCCGGCATTTTCTGCAAAGTCGTGTAAAAGTCGTTGACCTGAAACCGTGTATAGATCGATGCCGAAAAACGGTCATGCTGATATTCAAGCGCCGCATAGGTTGCCGGTTCAGTTACCGAATCGGCCCGTTCCGGGAAATAATCGTCAAGCATGTACGGGTCACTCATCCACTCCACCTGCGCCCGGAAATCCAGCCGGGGGGTCAGGTGGGTACGGTGCGTGATCTGAAGGTCAAAACGCTGGTGCGGAATTTCAAAACGGCTTCTTCCATAGGGACTTTTGGGATCTCCGCCGCTGCTTTCGTATGGCTCATTGTCGTATATGCCGTAAGCGTTGATCACTGTACGGGAGTTTTCGGTCGTTATCGAAGTGTGTTCGCCGTAACCGATACCGCGTTTGCTGTAAAAATCCAATTCCAGCGTTGTGGACATATCCGGATATTCTGTAAACTGGAATTTTTTGCTCAACAGTATGTAGTAACCCCAGTCGCCGCTGCGCCCGATCTGGGTGCTGAACAAGCCCGGACTTTCATCTTTGGGCGTGTAGATCATCGGCAGCCAGAATACCGGCACTCCGTAGACACGCAGAGTCGTATTATAGCCCCACAGACTGTACTGATTACGCTCTTTTTCGGTATTGCCGAAGCCGAATCCTTCCGTTTCGTGCGGGTAGAGATTGGCTGTACCCATGCCGATACTCAAATGGCTTTGATCTTCAAAAAGATATTCGCAAGTCGAAACTTCCAGCTCTTCAAGTTTTAATTCACCACCCGGCTGGCGCATCCCGCGTTTGGCTTTGCAGACAAAATTGCTTGCCCGCAGCCGCAAATCGGTAAAAGTCATCATCCCCGTAAGCATATTGCCGGACATCCGGCTGGCTTGAACTGCACTGGCATTCCGGGCAATTTCCACCTGAAGCTTTTGAACACCCAGCGGATCGACAGAAATACCTTTGATTTCTGCCGCCATGCCCGGCTCCTGCCGGAGCAATTCAAACTCATCGAGCGTTACATTGCGGAACTCCTTTTTTACCGTATAAAAAGTGATGTTCCCTTTGGCTTCGATATCCTGACTTTCCAGATCGATCATTGCCTGGTCGGCTGTGATCGTCATATTGCCGTAAGGTATGTAGACATTGCCCTTGACAAAAAGTGTTCTGCCTACCAGACGCCACTGGTCGGCTCGGGCATGCTGCAAGTACCCGGGCTGCCGCTTCGGCGATTCAAAACCGGTTGTAAAACCGCCGCCGAAATCGGCTGCGCAAACCCGGTAAAACGGCAAAAGCGTTGCTGACACTGTTAAAAGTGCCAACAACAATTTACTGATTTTACCGGTGGTTTGCATCAATGATGATTATTTTTCAAATTTATCCAGCAAAGCTTTTTCGGTCTTGCTGGTGTAGAAACCCTGTTCATCGTAGGTTGCCGCAGCTTCCGGCAGAATATCGGCAAGCTGGCTTACCGGAGTAAGGGGCATATTTTCGCAATTCGGGAAGATCACCGTCTTGCCCGGGAACTTGGCATTTGCCACGGCATCCAGACCTTTCTTGAGATCCTGCATACCGCCGATGGCTGCCAGAGCGGTTACCGGCTGCAGTTTGCCGGTGGTCGCCAGTTCCAGTGTGTGCCGCAAGTGTGCGGTTTTGCTGCCCGAAGAACCGATGTAACGGCCGCCGTTGTGAGCGATAGTCGCCAGATCAAGTTCGCCTTCTTTACCTGCCGGGATACCGGCAAAAATGTTCATCAGGCCGTCTTTGCCCAAATGAGCTGCTGACTGCATAAGCACCGGTACTACCGGCACGAGCATAACGATATCATCAAAGCCTTCGGGCGCAAAGTCAGTGAGGACTTTTTCAAACTCTTCAGCACTCATAGTGGTGGGGTTCACCGCCACAAATTCAATACCCCGTTCGGCAATTTTATCCGCCAGCAGGCGTTTGACATTGTCGATACGGCTCTGATCCATATCCGAAACCAGTATGCGTTTGGGGCCGTTGGGGTTTTCCACCGCCATCTGGGTGTGCATCTGACCCATGGCACCGGCACCGCCGGGCAGCCAGCAGGAGCCGCCGGCTTTCATCGTGCTGCGGACATTTCTGCCGTAAGCACTGGAGATATCCCGGGTAGTGGTACCCTGATAGAACCAGCCCTGATAGTGGATGCTGCCCACATCAAAGGAGAGTTTTTCGGCAGGAAGTTTGCCGCCGAAACTGATCACGGCACCGAAAGCACCCATTTTGGCAGCTTGGGCAGTGGTTACCGCGCACCGGTCGGCTATAAAAATATCATCGAATTTTTCATCTTCCGGCAGAGCATCAACTTTGACCGCCTTCATGCCCAGTTCGGCTTCCAACGCTGCGGTTGCCGCATCGTCCAGACCGCAAACGGTCAAACTGGCGGGCTTGTTGGCTTTTACCGCATCTCCGGCAGTGTAAACATTACCGGCTTTACCCACCACCAGCAGCTTGCCGCCGGCTTTGGGAGCAGTACGGTTTTCGATCATGTAAGCTGCCTGCACGCAAGTCCAGGGTTCCAGCAGAGCCGCCACTGCGCTGGGCATGTGTTCGGCTACGGGCAAAAGATAGCAGCCTTCGTCGCCATTGAGTACCCGCTGATCCAGCACGCTGTACTGTGCCATACCGCCGTCGATGGCGTAACCGTAGGCAAAACCTTTGCCGTTGACATAAATATCGGCCTGAATGATGAAACGCTGACCGACTTCGTACTGCTTGGCAAGTTTGGCACCCACTTTGACCACGCTCATAACTGCTTCGTGACCGGGAATGACCGGATCGGTGGCAAGGTTTTCGGAAATCACGCGGGGGTGGCTTTCACCGGCACGGATCAATTTGACATCTGAAAAGCAAAGACCGATGGCATCGATCCGCACCAGCAGTTCGTCGTCTTTGATTTCGGGAACATTTACCACGCAGGGCTTGTCATCTTTACCAAAGGCTTCAAAACCGGTACCGAACAAGGGCCACGCCAACATTTTTTCAGGAATAGTGCTCATAACTTTACCTCAATATTATATTAGGGATTTCTGTTAATTCAATATTATAACCCGACTTGCCGAAAAAGTCAAGTCCAACCGTGACGATTATTTTGCCAGATTGCGGTAAATCATACTCATTACCGCTTTCTGCACATGCAAACGGTTTTCCGCTTCGTCGAAAACTATGGACATATTTTGGTCATCCATAACATCGGCGGAAACTTCTTCGCCCCGGTGGGCGGGCAGGCAGTGCAGGAATTTTACATCTTTTGCCGCTTTTTCCATCAACGCCTTGTTTACCTGATACGGTGCCAGAGTTGCCAGACGCTTGGCGCGTTCTTCTTCAAAGCCCATGCTCACCCATACATCGGTATATACATAGTTGGCACCTTTCATTGCTTCGGCGGGGTCTTCGCACCATTCAACATAAGGCGCACACTCTTTCAGGATCGCGGCGCTGGGGGCGTATTCTCTGGGGCTGGCAATGACCATTTTCATACCCGTAAGTTTGGCACCCAGCATCAGGGAGTTGGCAATGTTGCTGGCGCCGTCGCCGACAAATACGCACTTTACATCCAGAGTTTTGCTGTATTCTTTGATAGTAAAGAGGTCAGCAAGTATCTGACAGGGGTGGTAATCGTCGGTCAAAGCGTTGATCACCGGGATCGTGGCGACCCGGGCAAGCTCTTCGATATCCGCCTGCGAAAAGGTACGGATCACGATCCCGTGCAGGTAACGGCTCAAAACATTAGCTGTGTCGCTGACGGTTTCGCCTCTGCCCAGCTGCATCTTGGTACTGTCCAGATAAAGCGGATTGCCGCCCAATTCATGCACGCCCACTTCAAAAGATACCCGGGTACGGGTGGATGATTTGGCAAAAATCAAACCGATGCTTTTGCCTTTGAGGGTACTGCCTTCGACTTTGCCCCGGTTCTGCTTGAGGTAAGCAGTCAGTTCAAAGAGTTCATCCAGTTCGCTTCTGCTGATATCCCGCAGAGTCAACAAATCTTTATACATCAGTAGTTCTCCTGTAATTATTCTTCGATGGTTTGGGCATAGTCCGCCAGACCGGCAGCGATGCGTTCAAGCGCCAAATCAGCTTCGGCACGGGTTATGTTCAAAGGCGGCAGCAAACGCAAGACCGTTTCGCCCGCTGTAAGAGTGATGAGTTTGTGCTTGAGAATGGCAGCAGACAATGCACCCGCCGGACGATCCAGCACCACGCCGATCATCAAACCTTTGCCCCGCACTGCTTTGCAGAACTTGTACTTGCTGATGATCTTGCCAAGTTCACGCATCAGGTATTCGCCTTGAGTGTTGACATTTTTCAGGATATCTTCTTTTTCAAAGACTTCCTGCACTGCCAACGCCGCCGCACTGACCAGCGGAGTACCGCCGAAAGTGCTGGCGTGTTCGCCGGGAACCAGCACATTGGCATATTTTCTCTGCACGATAAATGCCCCCATGGGCAAACCGTTGGCAAGAGCTTTTGCCATGGAAAACGCATCCGGCTCCACGCCGAAACTCTGCCAGGCGTACAAAGTGCCGATACGGCCCATGCCGCACTGAACTTCGTCAAAAAGCAGCAGAATGTTCTTTTCGTCACAAAGCTGACGCACCTGTTTGAGGTACCCGGGATCGGCGGGCAGAATACCGCCTTCGCCCTGTACGGGTTCCAGCAATATGGCACAGGTTTTATCAGTTATGGCACCCTTAAGAGCTTCGATATCGTTGTAAGGCACCTGGCTGAAGCCGGGCATATCCGGCTCAAAACCCTTGCGGTATTTGGCGCGGCCGGTGGCGGCCAAGGTGGCAAGAGTTCTGCCATGGAAGCTGTTATCCATGGAAATAATGTGATTTCTGCCGGTGGCGTTACCGAATTTACGGGCGAACTTGATCAAACCTTCGTTGGCTTCGGCGCCGGAGTTGGCAAAGAATACTGCTCCGTCAAAGCACTTGGAAATAAGTTTTTCCGCCAGCCGGGGAGTTACATCGTTGAGGTACAAATTGGAGATGTGCACCAAAGTCGCCGCCTGATCGGCAATGGCTTTAGTGATCGCCGGGTGGGCGTGACCCAGATTGCAGACGCTGATACCGGAAGCAAAGTCCAGATATTCCACATCTTTTTCATCGTAAAGATAAGCACCTTTGCCGCGGGTAAAATACTGTGCCGGGGCATAGGTTTGCAATACATAGTTTTTGAACAGCTCAAAAGACTTTTCACTGCCGTTCCAATTCATGATAAACGCTCCTTATATAAAAATTAAAAAATATTAAAGAATAGCCTTGGAAAATATTAATGTAACACGCTTTTGGCATTTTTACAAGTAAAAAGCCTTTTTATCTTATGATAAACCCCTAAAAATGCCGATTTTATGCGAATTATTCTTGCAAGAGCGGGTAAATTGTGTTAAATTACCCCGGAACACAGGAAGGTTTTGGATTTATGAACAGATTTGTTGAAGAGCTTATTACCCGCTATCCGGTGCTGGAAACTATTGCCGGAGAGATCGACCGTGCCGCCATGCTGCTTATAGAGTGCGCCTGCAATGGCGGTAAGATATTGACTGCCGGCAATGGCGGCAGCGCCTCTGATGCTGACCATATCACCGGCGAACTCTTAAAGGGGTTCATCAAAAAGCGGCCGCTGCCCCCGGAAACTGTGGAAAAATTTGCCGCTCAAAACAAGCCCGGTGCCGTGGAGCTTGCCCGCTCTTTGCAAATGGGCATAAGTGCGGTGAATCTGGGCAACGCTCAAGCCCTGGTCAGTGCCTTTGGCAACGATGTGAATCCGCAGGCAGCTTACGCTCAACATTTGTGGGCATTGGCACGCTCCGGCGATGTATTCATTGGTATTTCCACCGGCGGTAATGCCGAAAATATCCGTCTGGCACTTATGGCGGCAAAAGTTGCGGGAGTCAAAAGCATACTGCTTACCGGCAGTAAAAACGGCGTTTGCTGCGAATACAGTGATGTGGTCATTGCCGCCCCGGAAAAGGAAACTTTCAAAATTCAGGAACTGCATTTACCCATTTACCACGCTCTTTGCAAGGCAGTTGAGGAGGCGTTGTATCGTGAGTGATAAACCTCAAACCGTCAACCACTTGGCAATAATCATGGATGGCAACGGCCGCTGGGCACAGTCCCGGGGGCTGGAACGAACCGCCGGACACCGGGCGGGGGCGGATAATGTGCTGGAAATTATGAAAGCCGCCAAAGAGTTTAATATCAAATACCTGACACTTTACGCTTTCAGCACCGAAAACTGGAAACGCCCCGCCGCCGAAGTGGGAGCGTTGATGAAGCTTTTGCAGGAATTTTTGTTCAAACAGCTCCCTGCCATGCAGAAAGAAAATGTGCGATTGAACGCCATCGGCAGATTGAATGATTTGCCCGAACCTGCCCGCTTGAGTCTGCTGGGGGCAATGAAGGCTACTGAAAACAACACCGGCGGCGTGCTGACTCTGGCATTGAACTACGGCGGCAGAGCCGAAATCGTAGATGCCGCAAAAAAACTGATCAAGGCGGTAGAAGATGGCAAAATCGATCCGGAAAAGCTGGACGAAAAGAGTTTTGGCAAATTTTTGTACGATCCCCAACTGCCCGATCCGGACTTGGTAGTAAGGACATCAGGCGAATTGCGCATAAGCAACTTTCTTTTGTGGGAAATGGCATACAGCGAGCTCTATATAAGTGATGTGATGTGGCCGGATTTTGACCGCAAAGAATTGGCGAAAGCCCTGGAGTCATACCAAAACCGAAACCGCCGTTTCGGCGGGGTGGAGAAAAAGTGACGGATTCTGAAATAAGCTCAAAAAATAGCAAAGTGACGGGTAATTGACGGAAAAAGTGACGGATTGCAATATTTACAATATTTAACAATATCAGGAGTGAAATTTTTATTATGTTGAAACATCGTTTGATCAGTTTTCCTTTGCTTTTGCTTTTGGCTTTTGCCGTAGTCTTCTGGCAGCCTTACGGCACTTGGATCTTCGCAGTTCTGGCTCTGCCGGTTGCTTTGGCCGCCGTTTGGGAGAGCTGCACTTTGGCGGAAAAACTCAATTTGCCGGTCAACCGGCTGTTGGCAATGGTTTTTGCCGTTTACTGCATTGGCGTTTACGGTATTTTGCAATTCTCCCTCAGTGGCATCCGGGGCGTTGGGATTGTTCTTACGGCACTTTTGGTTTTGCTGATGCTCAAAACGCTTTTTACTGCCGAAGATAAACGCTCCAAGATGGTAATTGCTGCATTTGTCACTCCCGGCGTACTGCTTATTGCGCTGCTGCCGGTCATTGCGCTTATTCGGATCTATCTCAACTATGGAGCGTTGATCTTCCTTTCTCTGGTGTTGGCGACCAAGGCTTCGGATACCGGCGGCTACATTGTGGGGATGCTTTCCAACAAACTTATGAAAAACGGCAACCACAAGATCGTACCTTCCATTTCGCCTAAAAAGTCGTGGGAAGGCACGGTCGGTGCGGCGATTTTTTCCATCGGCACGGCGGCACTTCTTACTCATTTCAACTGCATAAAACTTGATTTGGTACAAATCTTTATCTTCGGATTTCTGGCTTTTCTCGGCAGTTTTGCCGGGGATTTGACCGAATCACAGCTCAAACGGGTTGCCGGGATCAAAGATTCTGCCAACTGGATCCCCGGCATGGGCGGCATATTGGATGTTTTGGATAGTTTTATATATAACGCACCGGTATTTTATCTGGTGCTGGAATTGGGAGTCATATCATGTCAGTAAAACTCGATTTTGCCAAGTGCGGCGGCCTGATCCCCGCCATCGCCCAGGATCACAAGACCAACGAAATATTGATGATGGCGTACATCAATGCTGAATCGTGGCAGGAAACCATCAAAAGCGGTTACGCCACCTATTACTCACGCAGCCGTCAGCAGCTCTGGAAAAAGGGGGAAAGCTCCGGCCATTTGCAGGTCGTTAAAGAGATTTTAGTGGATTGCGACCTCGATACCGTGATTTTCAAGATCGAACAGCTGGGACCGGGCGCCTGCCACACCGGCCACCGGAGCTGTTTCTACCGCAAAGTGGAAAATGGCGAACTCTTGGAAGTTGAAGAAACTGTATTCGATGCCGACAAAGTTTACAGCAAATAAGGCATGATTTTATGAATATTGATAAGATAATCAACGATTTAAGCAATATCAAGTTCCGACAGAATGTCAATTATTTTCAGCTGACCACGCTGGGCGCAGGCTCCGCTGCCCCGCTGGTGGCGGATGTGGAAGATGATTGTTTGCTGGCTGAACTGTTGCACTACACTACTGCCAATAACATCAAAATTTTTCTGATCGGCGGCGGCAGCAATCTGGTTGGTTCCGATGAACCCTTTGAGGGAATAATCGTCCGCTTGAAGGGCGAATTTACTGCCATGAGCTGCGATGACAGCGGTCGGCTCATTGCCGGGGGCGGCGCCAAACTGCCGGAAACGGTGAAATTTGCCGCCGCCAAAGGTTTCGGCGGTTTGAGCAAACTTGCGGGCATCCCCGGCACCGTCGGCGGAGCTTTGCGGATGAATGCGGGTGCCAACAACACTCTTATCAGCGATAAATTAGTGCGGCTGCGGGGCGTTTATTACGACGGCAGACCGTGGGCAAGTGAAGCGAAAAATATCGAATGGCGTTACCGTTCTTCGGGCATACCGGAAGATGTGATCGTTACAGCTGCGGAGTTTCAGCTGCCGGAAAGCAGCGTTGAGCAGGAAGAGTTGTTGATCCAAAGTGAACTCGTATCCCGCCGCAACCGGGAGCCTGCCGGACGCACAGCGGGGTGCATTTTCCGCAATCCGGGAGCCGCTGACCCGGCGGGCAAACTTATTGATTTGGCTGGACTTAAAGGTACTGCCGCCGGGGCGATGTTTGTAAGTCAGGAACACGGCAACTATCTGGTCAACAAAGGCGGAGCTTCTGAAAAAGATTTTATTGCCCTTGCCGGAAATGTCCGCAAGGCCATTGCCGAAAAGTTCGGGCTTTATCTGGAATTGGAAGTCAAGTTCATCAATAGCGATAACGCCCAAAAAATCTACGATCAGGCAGTAGCTCCTTCAGTGGCAGTATTTATGGGGGGCGAAAGCTCCGAGCGGGAAGTGTCGCTCCGCAGCGGATCTGCCGTGGCAAATGCTTTGCGCAACGGTGGGTATACGGTCAAGACTTTTGACTTGAAAAAGTTGGAAATCCCTGCCGGTACTGAAAAATTTGACCTTATCCACCCCGTACTGCACGGCGGCTGGGGCGAAGGCGGTCAGTTGCAGAAATTGTTGGAAGATAACAATTTGGACTTTATCGGCTCCGGCAGTAAAGCTTCGGAGCTCATTATGGATAAACTCCAGACCAAAGAGCTGTTGAAAAAACTCAACATGCCAACGGCTCCGGATTGGACGATCACGGCTGAACATTTGAACAACCCGCCAAGTGATATGACTTACCCCGTGGTGGTCAAAGTGCCTTGCGAAGGCTCCACGGTGGGCATTGAAAAAATCGACGATTTTGCCCAGTGGCAAGCCAAACTTCCGGCACTTCTGGAGCAAGCCGATGAACTGCTGGCAGAAAAATTTATTGCAGGCAGAGAGTGTACCGTGCCGGTAGTGCTGGGGCAGGCGATGACGGTAGTGGAGATCCGCCCGCCCGGGGGATTTTATGACTACGATGCAAAGTATATCTACGCCAACGGCCATACCGAATACTTTTGCCCGCCGGTGAGAATAAGTGCAAAAGAGCAGAAAATGCTGCAAGATCTGGCAGTGAAGTTCTATAACGAATTCAACTGCCGTGATCTGGTGCGGGTGGATTTTATTATCGGCGATGATGATAATGTTCCTTACATATTGGAAGGCAATAGTTTGCCCGGTTTTACCGCTACAAGTTTAGTGCCTAAATCAGCAGCGTGCATGAATATAAGTTTTGAACGGTTATGCGCTTCGCTGGTAACTGCCCATATGCGCAAATAACAGAAGGTTGACAATGATGATAAACAAGATTTTTATGTTGGCAGCCGGGGGGCTTATGCTGCTTGCCGGATGTGTTGCCAACGGTCCGGAACATTATGAAGAATTGACCGAAAAAGAACGCACCGCTTTGCAGCATACTGCCCGGGCGCTGGCGTTGCGGGGGAATGTTGTGCCTCTGCACTTGCAGAACGCATTTGCCAAACTTGCCCCTTACGAAAGAATCGTTTATGACGGCGATAAACACGGCAAGGCAACTTTCCGCTGGGAGATCTACGAAAAACGCCGCAGCGGCGGGCGTTTAACGCAGAGAGATGTAAATCCTTACTGGATAATGGTCTATGCTATTGGTGATCTGCGCGATCCCTCGTGGAAATTGTCGCACGCCAAGCCGGACAATATCAGTGAAAACACCTCTGATCGACCCCGTCGACTGACTTCGCCGCGCAGCCGTCCGGTTCGGCAGGTGCGGTACAATAATTGAGAAGTCGGCGCGTGTTCAAGAGCTTATAGCAAAAAAAAATTGCAAAAAATCACAAAAGTTCCTGTATTAGGTGCTTTTGCAGTTTGCCAAATTGCATAAACGGGTTTATATTAGCTGTGAACATAATTGTTTTTTAATAGTAAATAAAAGGGATTTCTACGATGAGAATATTCAAGTATCTTGCAGTGTTGCTTTTGGCGTGTACTCTTGTACCGGCGCTTTGCGGTGCCGAAAACTCCGGCAACGGGAAGGCTGCTGCCGATGAACCGGGATTTTTCTCCCGACTTTTTTCCAGCGAGGAAAAACTTACCCGCCCCGAACCCTGGAATAAAACACTGGTGTATAAGTCGGAAGATGCGGTAAAACCCGAAGAAGAACCCTGTTTTGTGGAAAAAGCAGCGCGTGCAGTCGGTATTTACCTTGCCAATGTCGGCAGCGATCTTTTGGATATTGTGGGTATGGAAGTGAGTTTCGGTAATACATTTGCGCTGGATTTTCATGTAACACGCATGTTGGATTTCGGTTTGGAAAATACCGATGCGTACTTTGCCGGTTTCGGACCTATGCAGCACATTGGCGCCGGCCGGCGTGAAGCCCAGCAAGCGGCGTTTCTCTGCTGGTCTTATGACGATGTATATGTTTCGCAGACCGTCGGCAAGATGCCCTCTTATACCATGAAAGATACTGCTTTCAATCTGGTGCGCAGCTATACGGACTCTTTTCGGGATGTGGATGTAGACTATCTGGGGATCGGCGGCAAGGTTGCCATGTTTGTCGGATTTTCGTTTGATCTGCATCTGGCGGCAATTCCGGACTTTTTTGCCAGTCTGGTCGCTTTTGATCTGTATGGCGATAACTGGAAATAAACCAACTTTTATTACTCTGACGGTGCTTGCACACTACGCAAGTACCGTTTTTTACACACAAGGAACAGATTGTGGCGCGATACCGTGAAAAAATCCTGCCGCTGGTGCCTACGCTTTTTTTTCTGGCATTTGCTTTTTTGATCGCATTTGCTCCGTGGGCTTTGAATGAGCGGGATATGGCGTGGCGTGAAGGTTACATCATAGCCCAATCCATGGATATAAATTTTACACCGCTGCCGGTAGCTGCTGTTCACGGCGAGGCGGTACCCAATGCTTATCCGCTTTTCCCCATGCTTGCCCAATTTGCCGCCTGGCTTGGCTGCCCGCTGGAACTGACCACCCGGGTATTGAGTCTGCTTGGAGCACTGGGGCTGGCAATCGTAGTTTTTGCAGTAACGGCTGCAACCCGCAAGAACCTCTCTGCCGGGGCGTGTGCTGCGGCAATGATCATCACTTCGCTTTTGATGATAGATAAAGTGCCTGACGGATTTTCCAACACGCTTTCAGCGCTGATAATCTTTGCCGGGCATTTGCTGTGGTATTATTTTGCCGCCTGGCGCGGTGATTGGTCAAAAGCATGGTTGACGGGATTTTTTGCCTGCGCAGTGGGGTTCTACATGGCAGGGATAGTTTCGTTGATTTTCTTTTTGCTGCCGTTGATTTTTATGCGGCGCCCGCTCGGTATATTCCGCAGACTGCGCAACCGGGGCGTGATGATGGGTATTGGCATACTGGCAATTACTGTGCTTGTATGGTATCTGCCGTATCACTTCAAAGGGGCGCGTATTGCGGCGGTTTTTCCCCGTGGCGAGGTGCTTGATATCTGGGAGTATCTGCTGCATTTGTTGACTTTTCCGGCCGACTTTGCTTTGCGGATATTCCCCTGGGTGCTGCTGGCGTGGGCTCCGTTTTGCGTGGCATTCCAAACTTTGGATGATACACCGATGTTCAGCCGCTTTTTGCGCACGCTGTTTTTTGTGGATTTCTTCCTTTTGTGGATAACGCCGATGGATGAAGTCCACAGTTGGATCATATTGGTTCCGCCGCTGGCAATAATGACCGGACTGAATTATGAATTGGCTGTCCGGCGGTATGGCAATTTTTTCCGTAAACTGGGCAATGCATTTGCGGCAGTGCTGCTGCCGGGATCAGGGATACTGCTGCTGGGGTTTTTTCTGCTGCCTGCCGATATTATTTCGGAAACACTGCTGCTGTTGGATCGGCCGCTGTATTTCAGCGATAACTTCGGGCGCACGGTACTGGGTGTGGTATCGGGCAGTGTACTGCTGCTGCTGGCAATACGGCTGTGGCAGATGCGGGAAAAACCGCCGATCTGGTGTTATTATGTGCTGATTGCCATTGCTCCGTTACTGGTCTACTACAATGTAGTGCTGCCGTATCAGAGTCAGGAACGCCCCCGCTTTGAGCGCGGACTGGTTCTCCGCACCGCATTGCAGCAGGATAAAGCCGAAAGTTCGGCGGTGATCTACAAATACAATATCCATGAACTTTTTGCTGAATCTGTTTATATGAATAGAAAGATGTTCAAAATCAGCAATCTTGCCATGCTGCCGCAGGCTGAAGAACAGACAGTATATTTATTGGCACCATCATTTCCGGACTGCCCGGAACGCAACTGGCGGAGTTTGCTGCCGCAGATGCTGACGATCAGAGAGGGTAAATTCAACCTCTGGCGGGGTGATTGGAAGGGTACTGAACCTAAACCGGAACGCAAGCCCTCGCCGCTGTTGGAAGAGCTGGCGCGCAACCCTGTCGGAAATCCGGAGAAATAAAATGGAAACAGAAAAGTTTTACCTGCCGGGGTGCAGCCGCAGCACTCTTGAAGAATACCTTGCGGAAAATAATGAAAAGCCTTTCCGGGCCAGGCAGATTCTTGACTGGCTCTACGGTAAATGCGAGTTCGATGTCGATAAAATGCTCAATTTGCCGGGAGCGCTGCGCCGGAAAATGGCAGAGTCAAAGGTTTCGCTCAACAGCCGGGTCGTAGAGTCGGTGCCGGGTTCCGGCGGTACGGAAAAATTGCTTATAGAACTCAACGATAAGCAGAGTGTTGAAATGGTTTTGATCCCTTCCCCCGAGCGGATGACTTTCTGCTTGAGTACCCAGGTGGGTTGTCCGGTGCGGTGCCGCTTTTGTGCCAGTGGAGCACATGGGTTGATACGGAATTTGCGGTGCGATGAAATTCTTGAAGAGTTTTACCACGGTGTGCAAAAGCATGGGGCAATACCCGATAATATCGTTTTTATGGGGATTGGCGAAGGTTTGCTGAATTGGAAAAACCTTAAGCGCACGCTGGAAGTGCTTTCTGCTCCAGCCCCGGAAGGGTTCAATATGTCGCCCCGGCGGATCACTGTTTCCACCAGCGGCTATGTGCCGGGTATGAAGGAGTTTGCCGCATGGGGCAAACCCTTTAATCTGGCAATAAGTTTGCACGCAGTGGACGATGAAACCCGCAGTAAACTCATTCCGGATAATGTGCGGTACAGTATAAAAGAAATTCTTCAGGCGTGTGCCGAATGTTCGGATGCCACCGGCAGGATGGCAACTTTTGAGTATACGCTCGTTGACGGTATAAACGATGATCCGGCTATGGGACGGGAATTGGGGAAAATCGCTGCCCGATTGCACGCCAAAGTCAATTTGATAGCGTATAACCCGGTAAATGATGAGTTTAAAAGACCGCCGGAAAAACGCCTGAAGGAGTTTTTTCATGCAGTGGAAGAATACGCTACAACTGTTACTATGCGTATTGAAAAAGGCTCTTCCGCTGCCAGTGCCTGCGGACAGTTGCGGCTGCGGCGGCAGAAAGAAGTTTAAGTTGGTAATATTGCAGTTTTTCTCATATAAATAATTGTACTTGCAATAAAAACTGCTATATTTATAAAAACAATCAAGGAAAAAAATATGAACAATGTATATCTTACACGCTTGCCTAACGGCATGATCACCGAGGCATTTGCCGATGCGGAGATCGTGTTGAAAAATGGCGATTATGTGATATTGAAGCGAGATTTTTCGCTGGAATATGTGGAAGTGATCCGTTTGACTGCAACTGATTCGCCCGGCGAAATAACCGGTCAGCTTCCGGAGATCCAGCGGATCGCCACAGTGTTGGATCGGGCTACCGCCACGGAAAACGAAGCTCACGCCAAGAGTGCGTACCGCACGGCGTGCAGCATGGTAGAAAAAATGCAGCTGCCCATGAAGTTGTTGAATGCCAGCTATTCCTTTGACCGCAAACTGGTCACCATCCAGTTTACTGCCGACGGCAGAGTGGACTTCCGGGAATTGGTCAAAGAGCTTTCGCATGCGCTGGGTTGCCGGCTGGATCTCCGTCAGATCGGTGTTCGGGACGAAACCAGCATTTGCGGCGGTATAGCGGTTTGCGGTCAAGTGTTGTGTTGCAGTCGTTTTTTGCGGGAATTCAACTCCATAAATGTTAAAATGGCCAAGGATCAGGATCTTTCGCTGACCCCTACTACCATTTCCGGCGTGTGCGGCAGACTTAAATGCTGTTTGAAATTTGAACACGAAGGCTATGTGGAAATGGAAAAATCCATGCCCCGGCGTGGCGAACTTTGCGAGTGCGAAAAAGGCAAAGGGCGGGTCGCTGACCGTAATATGCTTACCCAGATGGTAACGCTGGCATTGGAAGATGGCGGCACGGTCACACTTCATGCTTCTGAACTTAAATACCGCTTACGGGGCAAAGCTCCGGAACCGAAAAAAGTGGTCAAAGAAGAAGCTCCGGCCGAAGATTTCAGCTATTTTGCGCCGGTAAACACCGCTCCGGCAGCCCCCGCTCCGGAGAAAAACCATCAGAATTCCGGCGATGGCGAAAATAAAAACTCCAATAACAACAACAAACGGCGCAACAACCGCCGCAACAATAAACGCCGCAACAACCGGCATGACAACTCCGGTCAGCGCAACGGTTCCGGCGACGAATAAGTTTTCAAGGAGCATTGATCATGCGCAGCAGCACCTTTCTGAATCCAGCTGCGATCGCCGGGGTTGCCGACGGTTCGGCAAGTGCTTTGCGCAAGTTTGACCGTCACGGACTATTTCCGGCTCCCGGCGAGGACTGCAAAGCCTTTGCCGCCCGGTTGACCCGGCTGGCGGCGGCGCTGGAAGAGTTGGAAAACTCTTTGCAAACCGCAGATGTCGAACCCTGTGCCGGGATCAGATTGCAGAGCGATGCGGTGATCCCCGCTGATATAACCGGCGAAGCGTTGGATAAAACCGTTCAGCTTTACGATGTAAAGCCCGACTGGGTGCCGGGATTTTTTGCCAATGAAAGTTTCGGCGCACTCTGGGGCGGGTGTGCGTTGTCCGATCCGGAAAGTAATCTGGTTTTGTTTATTATCCGCAAAACATTCCGTAAAAAACGCAAATTTCTGGTTTACGACCGGCAGGAACTTATGACGCACGAACTTACCCATGCGGCGCATCAGAGTATTGATGAACTCAAGTACGAAGAATATTTTGCCTACCGTACCAGCCGGAGCAGATTGCGGAAGTTTTTCGGCGGGTGCTTTATTTATAAGTTTGATGCCATGTGCTTTCTGCTGCCCATACTGCTGCTGCCGGTGGTTCAGCTTTTGAATGTTTTGACGCCGCTGGTGCTGCCGATGGTATACTTTTATATACTTGCAGCGCTCTATCCGCTGTTTCTGATTTGCCGCTGTTTCAACACTTGGCAAACGGCGGCAAAAGCCCGGCGTTTTCTGCAAAAGCAAGGCGTTGAGCGACCGGATGCAGTGCTTTTCCGCATGACCGCTCAAGAGATCGCCGCTCTCGCAAAAGGCAAGATGGCTCAAGGGAACGATTTACGCTGGACTTTGATCAAAGAACGCTTGGAAAAGAAAGGTTGATTTTTATGAATATTGCTGAATTTGCCGCTTTTTATAACGATTTACTCTGTATAAACAACTTTGCCGCCGACCCTTCCAACAATGGTTTGCAGGTGTGCGGCAACGAAGCAAAACCTTGCCGGAAAGCGGCGTTTGCTGTGGATGCGTCGCTGGCGAGTATTGAAAAAGCATTGATGGAAAATGCCGACATATTGGTTGTGCATCACGGTTTGAGCTGGGGCGGCGGCATCCGGCGCTGGGCAGGCGTGGACGGCAAGCGTTTTGCGGCCATGTTCAAAGGCGATTTGAGCTTGTACGCCATGCACTTGCCGCTGGATGCCCACGCTGTTTACGGCAACAACGCCCGCCTTGCCGATCTGGTAGGCTTGCAGGAGCGGAAGATGTTTTTCCCCTATCACGGCATGGATATAGGCGTGTTGGGCGAAATGGTGGAAACCACTGCTGAAAAAGCGGCATCGCTGGCAGCCAACGGTAAAGAGTTCAAACTCTATTTGTCGCCGTTGAAGTCTGATAAGGTAAAAAAGGTTGCCATCATCTCCGGCGGCGGCGGTTTTGACGGCTTGGAAAGTTCCATCGCTGCCGGAGCAGATATGCTTATAACCGGCGAATTTGACCACATCATGTATCACATTGTGCAGGAAAATAAGATCCATGTTGCCGCCCTGGGGCATTACAACTCCGAAGTTCACGGCGTGCAGAGTTTGCAGCAAGTGGCAGCCGAAAAGCTGGGCTTGGAAACTGTTTTTATTGATATACCCACAGGATTATAAGATCATGCCGGAAAATGTCGTTTGTTTGTTTGAAAAAGATTCTTTGCTATTTTGTGTAGATTTTTCCGAAGCTCAAGTTGCCGGAAAACCTTTTGAGCTGCAAGCCGTTACAGATAAAACCGCAGTGGTTTTTGACTGCAAAGAGCTTTTGAAAAAGTATGAAGATCTGTCGCAAATAAATATAGAAAATCTCTTTGACTGCAAGCTGGCTGCCTACATATTCGATCCGGCAGTGGATTGCAGCAGCGTGGAAAAGTGCGCCGCAGCTTTATTAAAAGAAAATGTTGATATAGAAAATGATAAACCTTTTGAGCTGCTGAAAAAGCTCTATGATTTTCTGGCTCCCGCAATGCAGGAAAAAAACATTTTCCGCCGGATCGAAATGCCGCTTTCGCCGGTGTTGGCAGCTATGGAAAAGCGGGGTATGATGCTGGATGGCAAAGGCTTGCAGGAATTTGGCGATACGCTTGCCCAAGATATTGCCCGACTGGAACAAGCCATTTATCAAGCGGCGAACAAAGAGTTCAATATCAACTCCACCAAGCAGTTGAATACTTTGCTTTTTGAGGAACTCAAACTGGAACCCACCGGCAAAAAGACTAAATCCGGCTACTCAACCGATGCCGAAGCGTTGGAAAAAATGCTGGATGCTCATCCGGTGATCGGCTTGATCTTGAAGTACCGGAAAATCACTAAAGTCTATTCTACTTATGTGGAAGGACTTTTGAAGTATCTGACTCCGGCGGGCAAGGTGCATACCTCTTTTAATATGACAGCCACGGCAACGGGCAGGCTCTCTTCGACGGAACCGAATTTGCAGAATATCCCGGTTGCCGGAGAGCTGGGCGGAGAAATCAGAAAATTTTTCCAAGCTCCGGCAGGCGAAGTGCTTATAGATGCCGATTACTCCCAGATCGAGCTGCGGATTTTAGCCCACATCGCCAACGACCCGGTAATGATAAATGCCTTTAAGAACAACGAAGATATCCACGCCGTGACTGCTTCGCAGATATTCAAAGTCGAGATCAAAGATGTTACGCCGGATATGCGGCGGCAAGCCAAAGCGGTCAATTTCGGCATTGTTTACGGCATATCGGCGTTCACCCTTGCCAACGATTTGAAAATCTCCAAAAAAGATGCCGAAGAGTATATAGCAAGCTACTTTGAAAAATATTCAGCAGTAAAGAGTTACCTTGATAAAACCATCAAAGATGCCCGGAAAAACGGCTATGTGGAAACGCTGTTCGGCCGCCGCCGTTATCTGCCGGAACTCAAAAGCAAGATTTTTGCAGTACGCTCTTTCGGCGAGCGGGTGGCGCTGAATATGCCTATACAGGGTACGGCGGCAGATTTGATCAAACTTGCCATGATCGAGGTGGATAAAGCCTTGAAAAATGCCAATTTATCTGCCGGATTGCTTTTGCAGGTTCACGACGAACTGCTGCTTTCGGCCAAGGAAAACCAAGCGGAGCAAACGGCGGAAATACTCAAAAACTCCATGGAAAATGTTCTGCATTTATCAGTACCTTTAGAGGTATCTTTAAAAGTGGGCAAAGATTACTATTCAGTTAAATGATTGGAATACTTTTTTATGAATAAAAAGTACGAAAAACTTATCCGGCATGCTCAATGGCACTATCCGCAAGCTGGCAACTGCTGGCAGGATGGCATGTTTCTGGGCAACGGCAATATCGGGGCGTTATCTTACGCCCCGCAGCACTTGGAGTGGGTCTTCAACAAGGTGGATATTTTTGACCCCACGGTGGAAGAAGCCATGAGCGAAAAAATCCTGCCTCACCGCCGGGTCATGGAATTGCTTAAACAGCAGAAGCATAAAAACTCCATGTTTTTGCGGGAGCTGGAAAGTGCCCCCATGGAACGCTCCAGCATCCGCAACACCATAAGTGCGGCAAAAATGCGGCTGCGTTTCTGGCCCGGTTTGGGCTGGGCGGCGCCCCCGGCACCTTTGACTGAACAAACGCTTTCGCTGTACGATGGCGTGCTGGAAGAAAATATGACCTCCCACAATTTCCATGTCCAAAGCCGGATGTTTGCTCCCCGCAACAGCGGGATTTTTGCCTTGCAGATAATCAATAAATCGGTGCGGCAGCAAACTTTTGTTCTGGATCTGATCCGCCCCGCCGCAAGTTTTTTACCGGCAGCAAAGTGGCACTTTTACGGTAATGGTACAGCGGCATTCACCCAGCTTCTGCCGGGAAAAAAGCACGCTTACGCTGTGGCAATAAAGCTCGTATCTCACCAAGATAATGCGGTTAATGCCGGAAAAAACATCTCCACTGACGCCATAAGTATTTCCGGCAGCGGCAGCTGTGATATATTTATATCATTCAAAAGCTCTTGGGAATCAGCCGATCCGCTGCAAGATGCGCTAAATGAAGCGGAACTCTTTGCCCGCAAAGGTTTTGAAGCTGTGGAACGCGAACACACTCTCTGGTGGCACCGCTATTGGGACAACGCTTACGCCGACTTCGGCAAATACCACGATATTCAAAAGTATTACACCTTTGCTCTGTACGAAATAGCCTCCTGTTACGGTCAGGCTCCCATGCCGGGGCTGAACGGACTATTTTATGGGCCGGTAAATGAAGAAACCCCCGGCGTGACTTTCCAAGCCTACACCCACGATCAGAATGTGCAGATCCCGGCAATGCCCTTTTTCCCGGTCAACCGTACAGAGTTGGTGGAGGTTATTGCCGATACCTATTTGAATAATATAAAAACATTGCGCAGGCAGACCCGCAAACTTTTCGATGCTCCCGGAGTGTATCTGCCTTTGCAGATGAATCAGCTGGGGCGTGAATACCCTGTCCGCCACTACCGCTACACCCTTTGCGGCAGTGCTTACACCGGTTTGATTTTGGCTATGGCGTGGAAATATTCCCGCAATGTGGAGCTTTTGCAAAACAAACTTTATCCGCTGCTGCGGGAGTTTGCACTCTTTTATATATCGCTTATGCAGAAAAGTGCTGACGATGACCGTTATCATCTTGACTGGAGCGTGCCGCCGGAGATCTTCACCTTTACCCGGGACGAAGCGGCAACTGTTTCCATGCTCAAAGTGGTGCTGGGAACTGTGGCAGAAACCTCGCTTTTGCTGAAAAAAGATGCCTCTTTGCGGAAAAAGTGTTTGGAGATATTAGCTCATTACCCCGCCATTCCCCAAACGCCCGACGGTGCCCTCTGGGCGGGCAAAGATATATTCTTTGACCACTATTTTTACGGCGGTCATATCCTTTACGCCTACTTCCCCGCCGGGATCATTGACGATGAAAGCATTGCCCGGAAAACTTTGGAGCTTATCGAAAAAGAATCCGTGGAACGCTCTTTTGCCGATAAAACCGGCTGCTGGCATCCTAATCACGAGTGGAGCATGTTTCTGCAAACTGCCGCCCGGCTCTATCTGGGAGATCGGGAAAAAGGCTGGCAGGGCATTGAACGCTTTTTAGCGCTGTTCGGCAAAGAAAACGGACTCTTTTCTCACGATCCGGTTTTGATAATGCAAAATTCTGAAAGCGAAGCTAATGAAAGAACTTTCCGGAAAAATTACCATTGCCGACGGCGGTGGATAGATGGAACGCTGCTTGATTTGGACAATCCGGAACTGCCTTATGCCGCAACAGTTACGCCCAATAAAAACGCTAAACGCCTTTCGCCGGGAGTGTTGGAAGGTGCATCGGCATTTCTCTATCTGGCAAGCACTGCTTTATTGCAGAGCCGTAACGGGATCATCAAAGTTTTTCCGGGAGTTCCGGAAAATTTCAGCGGCAGTTTTGAAAAAATGCTTGCCGAAAACGCCATAGAAGTTTCATCAAAAATGCGTAACGGCAAAGTTACCGAAGTCAGGCTGAAATCCCTTTACGGCGGCAAATACAAGCTTTTGAATCCTTTCGATGGCGGCAGCTGTATAGTCGGCGAGCTGCGCCCCGGCGAAAATAAGCTATTCCGGGCATAACATTGCTTACCGGACAGCAATAAGGTTTTTCAGGTGTTTCAGTCGTGGATGGCGGCGTTGGCAGCAAGGACTTCTTCCAGCTTTTCCATGGCCTTTTCCCATTCGGCAGTAGCTCTGTCGAGCTTTTCCTGCACAATGGCAGAATCCCGCATCAGATCGCTGAAGTCCGGCCCCGGCGGTTCGGCGAGTTTGGCTAAAAGCTCATTTTGCCGGGCATCGAGTTTTTCCACTTTGCTTTCCCAGTCGGCAACCAGTTTTTCGGCGGCTTTCTTTTCTGCCGAAAATGCCTGACGCTGGCGGGCACGCTCCTGACGGCGGGCTTTGGCGTTGGAATCGGCTTTCTCCTGAACTTTCACCTCAACGGGTGCGTTGGCAGCATTTTCGGCGGCGACTTTTTCCAGAAAATAATCGTAATTGCCGTAATACTTCTTTACGCCGAACTCTTTCATGGCAATAATGGTGGTGGCGGTGTTGCGGACAAACTCAATATCGTGGCTTACCAGACAGACCGTACCTTTGTAATTCTGCAAAACCTCCTGCAAAACCTCCCGCCCGGCAATATCCAAATGGGTGGTAGGTTCGTCAAGGATCAGCAAGTTGGGCGGATTCACAAAGATCCGGGCAAAGCAGAGCCGGATCTTTTCGCCCCCGGAGAGGACTGAACAGGGCTTGTAAGCGTTGTCGCCGGGGAAGCCGAAACTGCCCAGCACTGCCGGAATATTGTTTTGAGGAAAGTTGGGAGCGGCGGCAGCTTTCACCGTATCGTAAACCGTATTTTCCATAACCAGGAGATCGGCAAATTCCTGCGCCAGATACCCCGGCACGATGTGATGGCCCAGCACCACTCTGCCGGATTGGGGCTTGAGCTTGCCGATCAACAACTTGAGCAGCGTGGTCTTGCCCATGCCGTTATAGCCCACAAAGGCAAGTTTGTCCCCGGCAGTTATCTCCATATCCAGCTCTTTAAAAATGAGCTTGCCGGAGTTTTCGTACCCGAAAGTCAGGTGTTCGATGCGGGCGGCTTCGGCCCCGGATGCCGGAGGGGCGGGCAGCCGTAAAGTACCTTTTACTGCCAGATCGTCCAAAGTTTCCACATCTTCCATGCGGTCAAGAGCTTTCTGCATACTTTTTGCCAGCGCCGCTTTGGTGCTTTTGGCACGGAAGCGGTCGATAGTGCGCTGCATCTGCTCCTTTTTGCGTGCCTGATTCTGATACTGGGCTTCCAGCATGGCGGCACGGTTGGCACGCTCCCGCCGGTAGTAGTCGTAATTACCGGCATAGCGGGTAACGGCACCTTTGTTGACCTCCAAAGTTACATTGGTCAGACGGTTCAAAAGAAAACGGTCGTGAGAGATCAAAAGCAGTGTGCCGGAGTAACTTTTCAGAAAACGGCAAAGCCACTCCACTGCCGGTATATCCAGATAGTTCGATGGTTCGTCCAACAGCAGCGCATCCGGGCGGGCAATGAGCACTCTTGCCAGCGCTGAACGCATCCGCCAGCCGCCGGAAAAACTTTTCAAAGGTTTGGTGAAATCTTCGACCTTAAAGCCCAAACCGCTCAAAGCTGCTTCGGCTTCGCTTTTGAGCCGGTAGCCGCCCAGATGTTCAAAAGTGCTTTGCAGTTCGCCGTGCCGCCGGAGTATGCGCTCGTCGGCTGTATCGGGATTTTCAGCTAACATATGTTCGATATTTTTCAGTTCAGCGGCAGCCGCACGCAACTCCGGCAGGGCATCGCTGGTGTACTCCACTAAAGGTGTATCCAGATCGTTGGTTTCCAGATTCTGGCGCAAGCAGCCGATCCGCAGATTTTTCGGGTAATTGATAGTACCGGAATCCGCTTCCAGATCCCCGGTTATAATAGAAAAAAGCGTAGTTTTGCCCGCTCCGTTGGCACCGACCACGCCCACCCGGTCGCCGGAATTGATCCGGAACGAAACATTGTCCAGCAAAGTCTGTTCGCCGTAACTTTTGCAAATGTTGATAAAGTCGATCATAAATACCTGTTTCAAGTTGAAATTTCATGTCTATAAGATACACTTAAAGATCAGTTTTGTCAAGTGCCGCAAAGTCATTAACCGGCAGTGAATACGCCAATTTGCCGGATAAGCAGGCAAACAACCTGAAAAAAAGAGCAAAAAAATGTGAAAAACAGCGTTTAAAATCAGGCAAAAACAGATACTTGGTGTATATTGTAGAAAAATTTGATTTTTTAAACTATAAACAAAAACAAAATTCGGAGGTAATCCTATGCAGGTACCGTTGCTCGATCTCGTTCCCCAGTACAAGGCCCTTAAAGGCGAATTTATGAAGGTCATAGAAGAAGTTTGTGACTCCCAGCGTTTCATTCTCGGCGGCAAGGTCGAAGAGTTTGAAAAAGCTGCTGCCGCTTATTGCCAGACTCCCGACAGCATCGGCGTTACCAGCGGTTCCGATGCTTTGATCATTGCTTTGATGGAAGCCAACATCGGTGCCGGTGATGAAGTTATTACTTCCACCTTTACCTTCTTTGCCACTGCCGGTGCGATCGTCCGGGTGGGCGCCACTCCGGTATTTTGCGACATCGACCCGGTGACTTTCAATATTGATGTGGAGGCCGCCGCCAAAAAAGTTACAGCCAAAACCAAGGCGATCATCCCTGTGCACCTCTTCGGTCAGGCCGCGGATATGGATAAAGTCATGGATCTGGCAAAGAAACACGATTTGATCGTTATCGAAGATGCCTGTCAGGCGATCGGTGCCGAATACAAAGGCAAGCGCGTGGGCTCCATCGGCAACTTCGGCTGCTTCAGCTTCTTCCCCAGCAAGAACCTCGGTTGCTTTGGCGACGGCGGATTGGTTTCGGTGCGCTGTGGGGAACGCGCCAAGCGTTTGCGTATGCTCCGCAACCACGGTCAGGGTGGTACCTATGTGCATAACATGGTTGGCGGCAACTTCCGGCTGGATGCTTTGCAGGCGGCAGTGCTGTCGGTCAAACTGCCCTATCTGGATGGCTGGAGCGAAGCCCGTCAGAAGAACGCTGCTGAATACGAAAAACTCTTTGCCGCCGCCGGATTGGAAGGCAAGATCGTTACCCCAAAAGCCGCTGATTACGCCACCCGGCACATCTACAACCAGTACAGCATACTGGTCAAAGATGGCAAGCGTGATGCTTTGAAGGCTTATTTGCAGGAAAAATCCATCGGCTGCGCCGTTTACTACCCCTTGTGTCTGCACTTGCAGGAATGTTTCAAGGATCTGGGCGGCAAAGCTGGCGATTGCCCGGTGGCAGAAGCCATTTCCGGCGAGATCCTCGCTATTCCGATCTATCCGGAATCCACGACCGAAATGCGTGAATATGTAGTCAATACGATCAAGGAATTTTTTGCCTGATTTGAAAGATAATTTCTTTACAGAGAGGTAACGCTGTGGTAACAGGCTGCCGTCCGCTCAAAGAAGTGGATAATGAAAAATTTGATATGCAGGTGTATATCCGTTTGCTCGGATATACCCGCAAATACTGGAAACGCCTTACCATTGGGTTGATTGCCGGTCTTATGGTTGGCGGTTCGCTGCTGGCGGGGCTGCTGCTGCTGCCGGATATGGTCGAAACGGTCAATCCGGAGCGGGGTAATACTTTCAAAATCTCTGCCGGAGCCAGCCGGGTTTTGCAGGCTGTTGAAAACGACCCGGTGTGGGCAAAGGCCAGCGAGGCTGAAAAACTCCGGGCTATTGAGCTTGCGCTTGACCCTTCCAAAGGTACAGCCGACCCCAAACTTGCCAAGATGCTTGATCAGTTGCGGAGTTATGCCAAAAAGTTCAATCTGCCGCTGGTGGTGAACGAGCATGACCTCATTATCACCTATCCCAACCGGGTGAGTGTGCCGCTGATCCGGCCGGATGGCAAACTGACCTGGCAGGTATTTGCGATCTATGCAGTGCTTTTTATTGTTGCGTGGGTGGTGAAGAATATTGCAAGCTACATAAATCACTACTGCTTGCGTTGGGTCGGGACCAAAGTCGTTGCGGATATCCGAGAGGAAATTTTCAACGGGCTGACCAGACAATCGCTGGCTTACCACAGCAAGAGCGATATCGGGCACATGATTTCCCGGCTGACGGCAGATACATCGTCGATCGAAGGGGCAGTGGCTGATTCCATATCCGATATGACCCGTTATCCGGTGGAGATCGCCGCCTGCTTTACTGCCATAATCATAATCAGTATGCAGTACGGCAATTATATGTCGCTGTTTGTGCTGATATTCGGTTTGCCGCTTTTGGTCGTGCCGCTGATGCTTGTCAGCCGGAAGATCCGTAAACTTTACCGCAACAGTTTCCGGAAAATCGCCGATGTGGTAACACGCATGCACGAAGTTTTTAC
This sequence comes from Victivallaceae bacterium, assembly GCA_045585955.1. Taxonomy (GTDB): domain Bacteria; phylum Verrucomicrobiota; class Lentisphaeria; order Victivallales; family Victivallaceae; genus SIG78. The sequence goes on along the minus strand of JAZMZK010000079.1, from coordinate 85,157 downwards.
CGGTATATTGGTGGTAAAAGCTTACAATATGGAAGAAGTCGAACAGCAGAAATTCCATGTGGAAAACCGCAAATATGCCCGCACCGTGATCAAAGCACTGCGTTTGCAGCTTTTGATGGAACCTATCATGGAAACGGTAACTATCGGCGGCGCTCTGGCGTTTTTGATCTACGCTTACAGCTCCGGCATAACCATCACCCAGCTTGCTTCGCTGATGGCACCGGCAATTCTGGCGTATCAGCCGATCAAAAAAGGCGCCAAGCTTTTTACATCGCTGCAACGCAGTATGGCCGCCGCCGACCGCTGTTTTGAACTTATTGATACGCACACTGAATTGCCGGAAAAACCCGATGGGGTCAAACTTGAAAAATTTGAAAAATCCATTGAATTCAAAGATGTGGTGTTCGGTTACGACAAGCGCAATATCATTGACGGTGTAAGTTTTTCCATCCCGAAAGGTTCGCTGGTGGCGGTGGTTGGTTCTACCGGTTCGGGTAAGACCACACTGGCAAATCTGATCGCCCGTTTCTACGATGTGCGTTCCGGTTCCGTTACCATTGATGGAGCGGATGTGCGCGATTGCGATGTAAAAAGTCTGCGCCGTCTGATCGGTATAGTCAACCAGGATCCGCTGCTGTTCAATACCACTATTGCAGAGAACATAGCTTACGGCTGTCCGGATAAAACGATGGATGATATTGTGTTGGCCGCCCGGGAAGCCAATGCCGAAAACTTTATTACCGACGGCAGACACCCCGACGGTTACGAAACAATAGTAGGCGAAAAAGGTTTTCTGCTTTCCGGCGGCGAAAAACAGCGCATATCCATTGCCCGTGCCATTTTGAAAAATCCGCCGATATTGATTTTGGACGAAGCCACCAGTGCGTTGGATACAGTAACCGAAAAGCTTGTGCAGACGGCGCTGAATCAGGTTATGAAAGACCGCACAGTGTTTGCTATTGCCCACCGTTTGAGTACGATCAAAAATGCCGACAAGATCATTGTTCTGGATCAGGGGCATATTGTTGAGCAGGGTACTCATACTGAACTGCTTGCATTGGGTGGAATGTACAAAAAACTGCACGATACCCAATTCGAGAAAAACGAAGAGAAATAACCGTTTTTCTGCAAATAAAAACCCGTAGCAAAGAGAGTATTATGCCATGCAGATAGCAGAATTTTTAAGCAAATTACCGATAGAAAATCGTTCAGTCCACTGCATCGGCATTGGCGGTATAGGTGTATCTGCCGTGGCGGAGCTGCTGTTGGAAGGCGGCTTTACAGTCAGCGGCAGCGATGCCGAATACAACGATGTTTGCCGTTATCTTGCCGGTTTGGGCGTAAAAATAGCTCCCGCCGGACATCGTGAAGAAAATGTTCCTGAAAATTGCGGTGCAGTTATTATGACTGCTGCGGTGCCGCTGACCAATCCGGAATCATTAAAACTTTTGCGCGACAAGGCAATGGCGTGGCGTCGCGGTGAATTTCTTGCCGAATTGTGCCGCTGTTATCAACGGCCGGTCATGGTTGCCGGGTCGCACGGCAAAAGCTCCACAACGGCTATGTTGGGGTGGATATTGCGTAAACTCAACAACGATGCTGGTTTGCTTATCGGCGCAAAGTATAACTCCGATGAACGCAACGCCCGGCTGGGCAACGGCGATATACTGGTTGCCGAGGCCGACGAAAGCGATGGCTCTCATGCGATGCTTTCCGGAGAATTGGCGCTGATCACCAATATAGATGGCGATCATGCCTGGAATGATTCTGAAGTGGAGGAGCAGGAAAAACGGTTCCGCATTTTTGCCAACAGTTTCCGCAAAACGCTTTATATAAAGACTCCTGAAAACAGCCGGATCCTGACATCGTGCCCCAACGCCGAAGCCATTCCCGAAGATAAATTCCAGTATTTGTGCAGTCTGGTACCCGATAATATGCTGGGCTACGAGCGGCTCAATGCGGCGCTGGCGCTGGCGGGCGCAGAGTATTTGCAAATGGATCTGTTGGCGGCAGCCGAAGCGCTGAAGAGCTATCCGGGACTCAAGCGGCGGCAGACAGTTGTGGCAGTTTCGGCAAATAAACATATAACGGTTTTGGAAGATTACGCGCATCACCCCCGGGAAGTTGCCTGTTCGCTGGAGGTAATAAAGATGCGTTACCCGGAACATGATGTGCAGGTGGTATTTCAACCGCACCGTTACCGTCGGCTGCTGTATTATTTTAACGATTTTGTCAGAGTTTTGAGCAGTAAAGATATAAGTGTAAAGGTTCTGCCGGTGTTTTGCGCCTGGGAACAGCCTCTGCTGGACGGCAAGGAAAGTGTCGATCTGGTCAATGCAGTAAATAACGCCGGGGGTAATGCAGAACTTTTGCTGACGGGTAATGTGGTGCGTATTGCCGCAGAACTGACCGCAAAGGCGGATTTGCAGAAAAAACCGGTGCTGTTGGCAATGATCGGCGCCGGCGATATAGACCGCTTGACTGCGGCGCTTGCCGAAGCTGTGGCGCGTTGAAAAGTTTTTGCCCCAAAAAGGAGGATTTTTGTTATGGGAGGTTTTAATGAAATGCCGGGCGGGAACGAAACGATCCTGATCGTGGATGACCATGAAACGATATGGGATTTTCTGATCGAAGCATTGCAGGAACTGGGGTATTCGGTGCTGTTGGCGGAAAACGGGTTGGATGCAGTGGAAATTTACCGGGAAAACCCCGGTGCTGTGGATTTGGTGCTGATGGATATGATCATGCCCAAATGCGGCGGGCATCAGGCGTTTTATCAGATCAGAGAGATCGACCCGCAGGCAAAGATACTGCTTTCCAGCGGATATGTTTCGGAAAATGAAGTGCAGGATCTTCTGCGGCAGGGCGCTTGCGGTTTTCTCTCCAAACCGCACCGCATAGCCACAGTGGCGCAAGCTGTCCGGGATGCGTTGGACGGCAAAGTTGCGCAAATATAAAAAATCCGGGAACTGTGAGCGATGAATATTGGTACACTTTTCAGAGCCAAGGCCATCAAAAATGTGTTTGGCGGCGATGCCATCACCCGGGTTGCCGGCGAGGTGGTATTTGTGCCGGGAGTGCTGGCAGGCGAAGAGTTTGTGGGCAAAGTAACCAAAGTCAACAAAGATTACGCCCGGGCGGAAGTTGTGGAGATCACCCGTAAGTCGGAAGAGCGTATCGAAGGTTTCTGTTCCGGAGCCGGGCGCTGCCCCGGGTGTGTATACAGCCATTGCTCTCATGCTGCGGAACAGCAGTTTAAGCTTGCCCAGCTGCGGGATTTTCTCAAGCCGCTGGGGGTGGCGCAAGAGCTGGTACAGGGCTGTGAGCTGGAAGATGCCCCGGGCGAGCTTTACCGCAACAAGATCCGTTTGACCATGCGGAAAGCCGGTGGCGAGGCGCAGCTGGGGTATGTTTTTCCCGATGGCAAGATGTATCCGTTGAGCAAGTGCCGTCTGGCAAGCCGGGCGATCAATGAAAAGCTGGCAGAATTGTTGAGCGATCCGGGGTTTGTGCCTTCCATGCACGACCGCATGACCATAACTTTCCGGGAAAGTGCCGATGGCGTGAGCATTTACCGCAATACGCCGGGAAAAAATGCCCCGCTTCTGCGGGAAACGGTGCTGGGTAAAGACTTTTATGTGCCGCAGGATGGATTTTTTCAGGTCAATAAATATGGTTTGAACGCTCTGATAGAGCTGGTCAAAAATGTCTTGACCGAAGAGAAATGCCAATATTTTATTGATGCTTATGCCGGGAGCGGGCTTTTCGGCTGCGCCGCAGCAGAAGCAAAAGTGCCTTACATTGTCGGGGTGGAAGAAAATGAACTTTCCGCCCGGACTGCCAAACTTAATTGGCGGAATTTTGGTGCGGAAAAGTTTGACTTTTTCTCCGGCGATGCTGCTGAAATTCTGCCGGAAATATTGCAGAATGTTCCCGACGATGCCGTGGCGGTTTTTGACCCGCCGCGCGGCGGACTGGATGGCAAAGCGGTAAGAGCTTTATTGAAGAGCCGGCTGCAAAAGCTTATTTATATATCCTGTCATCCGGCAACACTGGTGCGTGATCTTGGGCGTTTGCAGCAGGGCGGTTTTACAATCCGCCGGGTGCGGCTGATCGATATGTTTCCCCGCAGTGCACATTTTGAAACTTTTGTGCAGTTGATGAGATAATTGCCATGTCTGCCAGTTCCGAACATAAGCAGTCCACTTCGCAAGGCAACGAAAAAACTCATGCCGGACATCGCAGCCGGGTGCGGCAGAAGTTTTTGAAAAACGGTTTTGCCGGTATGCTCAAATACGAGGTGTTGGAAACTATGTTGATGATGGTATTGCCCCGTAAAGATGTGAAACCTCTGGCAAAGCAGCTGCTTGATAAATACAAAAATATATTGACCGTTATCAGTCTGCCGCAGAATGTATTGGAAAAAGTTCCCGGTCTGGGAGTCAATTCGGCGGCATCATTGCGGCTTTTCTTTGAATCCATGAAATATTGCCTGTCCGAGCAGTGTTATGACCGCCAGCTGCTGCCGGATAATGAAGCACTCCGTGATTTTGTACGCATGAAACTGGGTGTCCGGCGGCATGAATGTTATATGGTGGTATTTTTAAATTCACGCAACTATCTTATAGATTACGAAATAGTCGCCGAAGGCACGGTGGATAATGTGTGGAATTATTCACGCAATATTGTCGCAGCGGCACTGGATAAAGGCGCCTGCAAGTTACTGTTGGTACACAATCATCCGTCCGGAGTATGTGCGCCATCCAACGAAGATCTTGAAGCTACCGGGGAGTGTTACCGGGCGCTTGCGGCTATGAAAATAGAATTGCTGGATCATTTTATTGTTACTCCCACGGAATGTTTCAGCTTTCTGGATAACGGTCTGGGGTTGAATTTTGAACCAAAAGGAAAAGGTAATGAGCAATAATTTTTCCGTAGACCAGCACGCCGCCCGGCTGGGCGAAGTGATTCTTGCCGCCCGTCGCGTGGAGGGCAGACTCCATGAATGCTGTGGAAGTACCGAAGTTGCCGGTATTCATGCACTGACCGAATTGCTGGGGAGCCGTTTGCCCGAAGATATCAAACGCCAGCTGCACTATATTGCCGCAGTCCGCAACAGCGCTGCCCACGAAGATGATTTTATGCAGACTCCGGAGGAATTTGCCCGTTTTCAGCAAAGCTGTAATTATGTGCTTGATACATTGAACCGGCTTTTTCCGCCGCAGCCGGGTAATTCGCCCGATGGTAATTTGCCGGACAGCTCTCTGGATGTAGCCGTGGAAAAAGAGGCATTTGCCGCACTGGCAAATAAATTCGGCAGACTGGGGTTCATACCGCTGCTGGGCAATATTTATTTGCTTTACATATTGCTTTATGCGATTTGCTTGCAGGGCTTTATGCTGCTGCTTGCCGGACTTTACTCTTGTTCAGTGGTGCTGGGGATCAAAGGCTGGCAGTCCGCTGCTGACCGGGGATTGCTCTATGTAGCCGGCGGTACGCTGTTGTTCGCTTACGCCGCCACAACCTTTTTGAGCTTTTATGCACCGGTCAAAAAACTGCCGGTATTTATCAGAGTATTGCCGGGCGTGAATGTAATATATTTGCTGATACGCTTTTTGCGCGATCTTAAATGGGGGCGTTTTCTTACGGCTGCTGCCGGATTGAGCGGATTGGCACTTGCCGCAGTATTGGCAGTAAAAGGTATGTACAACTATGCGGGGTGGGCGTTGTTGTTCAACTATGCGAGCGGGGTGATCGCAGCGTTGATATGGAGGCAGAACTGTGAAAAATAATGTTCACCGCATGGAACTTCTTGCCCCTGCCGGAAATTTGGAAACTGCCGTTGCCGCTTTGCAGGCCAAGGCCGATGCAGTCTATTTGGGGCTGGGAAAATTCAATGCCCGCAACCGGGCGGAAAATTTCAAGCCCGGAGATTTGGCAAGACTGCTTGAGTTTGCCCACAGTAACGGTCAGAAGGTATACATTACGCTAAATACTTTGATCAAAGAGAGCGAATTGCCGGAACTTTTGATGACTTTAAGCCAGATTGCCCGCTTGCAGCCCGATGCGGTTATTGTGCAGGATCTGGGGGTGTTGTATATCATAAGAAGGTATTTTCCCAATTTGACCGTACACGCTTCGACCCAGATGAATATACATAACTCCGCCGGGATAAGGCTGTTGGAAAAACTTGGAGTCAAGCGGGTGATTCTGGAGCGGCAGATAACGCTTGAAGAATTGAAAAAGATCGCAGCGGTTACTTCTATGGAGCTTGAGGTGTTTATCCACGGTTCGCAGTGCATAAGTCTTTCGGGGCGTTGTCTGCTTTCCAATTACGCCGAAAGTGCTTCGGGCAACCGGGGCATGTGCCGCCAACTCTGCCGGAGAAATTACCGCAACACGCTTGATTCGCCATTGAAAGCATCGCTTTCGCCAATGGATATGCAGTGTATGGAACTGCTGCCGGAGCTGGCAAAACTCAATATAGCTTCGCTGAAAATCGAGGGCAGACTGCGGGGCCCGGACTATGTGGTGCCGGTGGTCAAAGCCTACCGCAAGGCGTTGGATGCTCTGCCGGAAGTTTCGCCGGAAGCGTTGAGTATGATCCGCCGCACCATCTCCCGACCGGCCGGGCTGGGGGCGTATTTCGGATTCAATAAACTTTTGCAAAACACTCCGCAAGCGGTGTTCGGCTGCGATTTGGGGGTGATCAAAGCGGTGAACCGCGATGGTTTGAGCATGACACTGGGCAAGCGTATCCATTTGGGCGACAAACTGCGGATCGTGGATAAAAACAACGCAAGTCTGGCAGGTTTTGAGCTTACGCAAATATTGGTCGATCAGAAAAAAGTTTCGGCAGCCAATGCCGGGACTACCGTGTTCATCCCCGGCAAATTCCCTTATCTGGAGGGCGAAAATCACTTGTATAAAATCGGCGAAAACGGTTACGATGCCAAACGCCTTGCCGCCAGCTTGCCGGAGGCAAAGCAGAAGATAACTTTAACTATTGCACTGGATGAAAACGGTTTGCATGTGAAATGCCACGAACTGCCGGAATTTGAGTTCCACAGCGAAAGCTTTGCTCCGGCCCAAAAGTGCAGTGTAAGTGCTGACGATCTGCAAAGCGTATTTGCCTTTACTGCCGAAAATCATCGCAGCGTGGTCGATTCAGTGAAAATCTCCGGCAGCTGGTTTGTACCTAAAAGTGTGCTTAAAGATTTGCGGCGGGAGCTTTTCACCGCTTTGCAGCCCCGGTTGGCAGAATTGGCAAAAAAGCCGGATAACAGCCAGAAGGCATTGCTGCTTTTTCAAAAGGATTACCGCAGTCAACTTGTTGCCGATGAAAGTGTTACCATCCCGGAAAATGCTTTGCATATCCCCGGATTCATTGCTGAAGGCGATTTGGAATTTTGGAAGAAAAATATCAAAAATGCCGCTCAAAAGGGCGTAAGGAGTTTTGCCATCGGCAATATCCACGGCATAATGCTGATCAAGGATGCACTTAAAGAGCTGAAAAATATTGATATTTATGCTGAATACCCCCTGCCGGCAGCCAATTCGCAGGCGGTCAGGCTTCTGAAATTTCTGCAAATAAAAGCGGTAATGCCCTGGGTGGAACTGCCCCGGGCAGAGCGGGAAAATCTTGCCGGAAAAAGCGCCTTGCCTTTGCTGGATTTGCCGGAAGATTGCGAACTTTTAGCCACCCGGGCACCGCTGAAATTCAAGCAGATACTCGATAAGCACCAGGCCGTTTATAAAGTGGTTTACGACCCCATTGAAAAACTCTACAAACTCTATGGCTCCGACCCGGCAGGGGAAAAATTCGCCAACACCGAAGTCTATTGAGCCGCTCCGGGGCTGTCTGGCGGCAGGAAATGGACACCAACAGACTTGAACGAATACGGTCACTGCCGGGCAAATACCGCACCGCCAGTTGAACGCTTGTCAGAAAGATCACTCCGTTTGTTCCTGTTTCAGCCGCCATCGGCTCTTGCCGGAGCATCAGTTTTTGAGCTTGGCGGGCAGATTGCTCATTCTTATTGTTGTATTTGCCAGAGCTTGTGCAAATACTTCCACAGAACCTATGCAGCAGAGTTTGTTTTCGGCACGGGTCATGGCAGTATAGACCATTTCCCGGGTCATAAGCGGGGTCATTTTTTCGGGCATTACAAATACTGTTTCGCCAAAGCCGGAACCTTGCGACTTGTGTACACTCATAGCAAAAACAGCTTCGTGTTCGGGCAGGTCGGCTATATCGTAGGGGTGGGGTTGCCCGGCGAAAAAAACTTTTATATTGCCTTGTTCATCCCTGCCGACCAGTCCGATATCGCCGTTGACCAGCTTTACGCGGTAGTCGTTGCGTTTGATGATCAGGATCGCCCCCGGCGAATAGATGCTGTCGAGTTGCAGTATCTCCATAGCTGTCTTGTTAAGATGGTTGATCCCCCGGACTCCTTCGTAAGCCGGAGCGAGTATTTTGAGTTTTTCCATAAGCTCAAAAGCTTTTGCCCGATCTGCTGTTTTGCCGCTTGCCGCCAGCTGCGGCAGATCGGTGAATTTGCTGCCGTCTGCCAGACGGGGGGCGGAAAATTTTTCCTTTAAAAGTTTTTTCAACTCTTTTTCATCGAGGTCTTTGAATTCAAATTCCGCGCCGGATCTACCGGCAATATAACTTGCTGTGGCTGCAATATCGCCGGAATCGTTCAAATCACGGATCATTGCCGCAGTTTCGCCAAGTATTTGAGCGTTTTTTGCAAAGCGGTGATTTTCTTTCAGTTCGATCAATGCACCGGTAAGCGGAGCGTGTTTCAGGGTGTTTTCATCGGCAGTTGCTACTTGCCATGAGGTTTGTCCGGCAAAGAGTTCCGCAGCCTGCCTGTCGAGGAGGTTCGGTTCTGCCCCGTCACAAATATCTGCCATGACCGCTCCGGCTTCGACGCTGGCAAGCTGATAACGGTCGCCCAGAAGTATGACTTCGGCATCCGGCGAAAGAGCTTCCAGCGTATTTGCCATAAGTTCTTGCGATACCATGGAGCACTCATCGAGCAGCAGCAGATCACAATTCAGATAATTGGTGCTGTTGTAAATGAATTCATTGGAATTCCGGCGAACTCCAAGCAGAGAATGAATGGTGGAACTTTCCAGATTACGGAGTTTATTCTTTATTTCATTGCTTGAAGAGAGTTTATCTATATTGCTTTGCAGCGATTGCAGCAATCTTACTGCCGCTTTGGCAGTCGGGGCGGCAAGTTTTATCCGCAAAGCGGGGTTTTGTTCTGATTTTACAGCCAGCACTGCGGCGGCAACGGTGGTTTTTCCGGTACCGGGCCCGCCGGAGATCACTGTAAGTTTCCGGCGCATTGCCGCCATTACTGCCAGCTGCTGATAGTCGATTTCCGGATGGTCTTGGGCGGTCTGGAAAAAACTTATCAGATTGTGCAGATAGCCCGGAGGCAGCTGCGGCAGCTCCAGAAACGAGTTGGCTCTGCTGCATAAATTCCGGATGATCGAACATTCCAGACTCCACTGCCGTTGCAGATAACAGCCGTTGCTTTGGTCAATAAGCAGCAGCGCCGAGCTTGCATTGCCGTCATGCTGCCCATCGGCAAAGAGCAGAATATTTTCTGCCTGGCACTCTTTTAATGATTCGATCCATGAGTCAAGTTCCGGCAGGCGCAGCTGTTCCTGATTTTCGTTTTGCGCAATCAGAGTTTGTCCGGCGTATTCCGGTAATTGCAGACAGATGTGCTGTTCGCCGGCTTTTTGAACAGTCAGTGCCATTGTCAGGTAGAGTTCCGGCGACTGCACCTTGCCGGCACGCAGAATAAAATCGCCCATTATTTGCGCCGCATGCCCGAAAAGTCTGCTGTGGCGGACAAAATTACGGACTTTTTCCAAAGTATATATTTCCGGCATAATTCAATCTTCCTTTCCGCAGCTTATCACATCAGCCAGCGCCCGCACTGTTTTGTATGGCACCCGGGCAGAAAACACCCCGCCGGGTTCGTCGAGCATCATACCCCGCAAAAAGATGTAATATACTCCGCCGACATATTCATTGTAGAGTGTTTCATCCACTTCTTTTTGCAGACGATGCTCCAGAAATTTCAACAGCGCTGCCAGATAGCAGAGATATTGCAGCACATAACGCTTTTTGAACATCTGTGCCGTCAGTCTTTCGCCGTAAAATTCCTCTTTGACTGCCTCAAAGGCATTGGATTTCCAGTCAACGATATAAAGTTTGTTGTTGTATTCAAAAATCATATCCACAAAGCCGGTAAAAAATCCCTGCTGCATGTTAAAAAATCCTGCCGGAGAGAGCTGGGCATTGAATTGGTTCTGCACATACTCATTGACCGCATCTGTAATGTGTTTGTACTTGAATCCGCCGGGGCTTGAGAGCAGAAACTCCAGCTCGGTCAGGCGGCGTTCCGGAGTCAGTTCTCCCAATTTCATGCCGCACGGCAGCTGATACTCCAGCAGGCGTTTGAACATTTCTCCGGAAGCTGCCAGATATTCCGGCGCAGTAAAGCCGTAGCTTGCCATGACATTTTTCAGCAGTTCGCAGTCAATGCCTTGAGTAAAATCGGTTTCTTCCAGCACCTTATGCCATGCGTTGCCGATGGCGGCGCCGTGAGGTATATCCCAAATGCCGCCGGAAAGTTTTCCGGATTTTTCATTGCCGGATCGTGTTTCCGGCAGTTCGGCGGGTATTCCGGGAGTATTTTCGTTTTCCTCGATATTGTCCCGGTCGGAAAAATCTTCTTCATCGGCATAGATATATTTTTTTTGACTCAATTCATTCAACGCCGAATAACTGATTATATAGTTCTTGCTGTGCGGCGGTTTTACTTCCGGCGGCTCGTTGAGCTGACCGTTGACAACAGGCGTGTAGAACATCGGTTCGTAAGCATCAAAGAGTGCTGCCTGCCGCATGTGATCGGGTATACAGTTGCTGCTGTTGAAGTCGGGGCGGGCTACTGTATTGCTGACAAAATTCCGGTGCAGGGAGGCATTTTGCAGCAGATCGGTATTTTTTCTGTCAGGCATAAACAGCCATGCCATCGGCGACTTTTTCTCTCCATCGCCCTTGCCCCAAAGCAGGCGGCAGAAGTAACATGCACGGGTAACTGCCACATATACCAGGCGCATGAGTTCCTGCATATCTTCAAAGGCGGCGAGTGTGGATGCTCCGGAGTCAAGTTCATCGATATTACAGCAAATACCATTGTTGTCGTGATAAAATTTCAACCCTTTTTGCGACAATGGCTGGCGTGCCGACAGCTGGGGCAGAAAAACGATCGGAAACTGCAACCCTTTGGACTTGTGTATGGTCAAAAGCCGCACTGCGTGCCGGTCGGATTCGAGCATTTCAAACTCTTCATCATTGTTGCCGCTGATCTTTTCGCGCAAAAATTTCAACACCCCCTGCGGTGAAAGTTTGCCGGAGAGTTCGGCGGCAGCAAGCAGATCGCCCAGCTGGATGTAGTTGCTCAATACCCGTTCCCCGCCGGTAAGCACGGTCAGGCGGGATTTGAGCGAAAAAACTTTGATCATACCGGTAATAAACGAGGCAGTGCCACGATTTTGCCAACACTCTGCAAGCTCAATAAATTTCATCTGCCATTGCAGGAGTTTTTGCGCGCCTGATTCTGACTCCACATTCAGTTCGGTCAGATCGGCGCCGCATATCCGGGAAAGCATAGCTTCGCGTACCAGAGCAACATTGGCGTTATCTATGACTGCCTGCATGAAATCAGCCAGCTCTCCGGCTTCCTGCGAATTCCAAATGCCGCCTTTGCGTTCGCCGATGGCAGGAATATTGTAACGGGCAAGAGCTTGACGGATCTGATCAAGCGAGTCGTTGTTATATGCCAGAACCGCAATATCGCCGGGAGTTATCTTACGGAAAGCTTGGCCGGTCGGGTCAGAAGCATCCTCGCCGTCGGGAATTTTAAATTCATCCGAAGCAAGCATCCGGCTGATTTCTTCGGCGCATAAATCAAAAATCTTTTCTTTATTTTTATCCGGGTGATATACCGCCGAAAGCGGATGTTCCACGGTTTGGCTGCCCCGCCTGATCCCCGGCAGCGGTTTATCGGGTTTTTCCACTGTTTCAAAAGTTATTTCGGGCGTGAAAAACGGATCATTATGGGCAAAAAGTTCATTGAAGGCATCGATCATTTGAACGGAACTGCGGTAATTGACGCTCAAAGTATAGGTGTTGCCCCGATTTTCCATACATTCCCGGCGCGCTGTAAGATAAGTGGCTATATCGCCGCCCCGGAATGCATAGATCGCCTGCCGGGGATCGCCGACCATGATGAGCCGCTTATCCTGCCGGTCAACAAAAATCGCTTTGAATATACTGTACTGCAAGGGGTCGGTATCCTGAAATTCATCAATAATACCGGCATTGAATTTTTTCTGTATAAAATGGCGGAACCTTTCGTTTTTAAGCGCCTGGTCTACTTTGATGAGCAAATCGCTGTAATCGTGGAAATTACCGGTATTTTTCAGCTGGCGGAGGTTTTCTCTGACAAATTTTACCGCTTCCAGCTGCAAAAAGATCTTACAATCTTTTTCGATTATCAGGCAGTAATCTTCAGCCAGGGCAAATGGATTGGTTCCGGCGGTAAAATTACGCACAAATTCTTTGTGATCCGGGCCGTTTTTTTTCCGGCTTTTTTCTCCCCGGTCGGCAAATTTACCGGAACGGAAGCGCTGGAAAAAATCGTACCAGCTGTGCCAATCGGCATCGACTGCCGGAACAGATGTCCGGAAGTCTTCTTTCAAGGAGTCCAGATAATCATTGCCGCTTTGGGAATTGATCGTCAGGAGCTTGTCGCGCAACTCTTCCAGCGGTGTTTCTTTATCCGGCAGGCTGATAAATTCCTGCTGCAATTCCCGCAGGCGGCTGATTATGGCGTTTTCGTCGGCAAAGAGCGGGCGTGTATGCACTAATTGCACATTGTATCTGTTCAATATACTCTCGACTGTATAGGTCAGTTCTTCCGGGTCTGTATTTTCCCAGCCCGGCAGATCGGTCGGGCTGTACCGCTTGGAACGGCAGAAATCTTTTACCAGTTTGCTGACCAGATTTTTAACATTTTTTTCCAGTTTGGTCTGAAAAGCTATGGAACTTTCAAATGCATATTCCGAAAGCAGCCTGCTGCAAAATCCGTGGATAGTCGATACCTGGCAGTCATCGATATTACGCAACGCTTCTGCCAGACGCTCCTGCTGCTCTTTATGAGTTATACCGAGTGCACTGAAGCGTTCCAGCAGTTCCCGGGCACGCTTTTGAGCATCTTCATCGGCAGAACTGCATTTGTTCAGCACGCCGGTCAGCAGCTCCAGCATCTTGCGCAACCGTCCGGAGAGTTCTTTGGTTGCCTTTTCAGTAAAAGTTACTACCGCCAGGGTTTCGATCGGGAAATTTTTTTCCACGATCAATCTGGCAACTATATTCTGAATATTGTAAGTTTTGCCGGTGCCGGCGGCGGCTTCGATCAGCGTAACGCCGTCAAGCGGCATGGTTACGGAGTCAAGTTTCTGGCAAAGGTGTTCATTCTCCGGCATTTTCATCTTCCCTATCTTCAATCACCATGCTGTAAAGCTGTTCTGCATAATATACGAATTCGTCTGAAAAATTTTCGTTATACCACATATCGGCGGTGAAAAAATTTTTTACTGCCGGGTTGCAGACATCGCAGAAATCGCCATCCAGAAATTTCTTTTTGGCAATCTCCGGAGTCTGATAGTACACCGAAGATTTTTCAAAAAGCGGCAGCGGCCCTGCATGTTCAGTCCCCGCCAGTTCAATGAGTTCGCCAAGTTTTTTTATGGCATCAGCAGTGGCAATGGGTAGGATCTTGCGGCAGTCAAAGCCTTTTTTCTTATCCAAATTGATCAGTTTGGCTCCGACCTGTACCGAGCGGTTTTCTGCTGCTGCCATTGCTGCGAGAGTCAGGGCGCTCAACAGGGCGGTTGCTGCATGTTTGCTTTTGTAACTGCCCCAGTTGAACACCAGCACATACTGCTGATCGGCAGTGGTATTGACCATACCGCTTACAGTGCAATTTTTAGCGGCATGATGGTATACCACCGGTATCCGCTGCATATTCTGAAACGCTTTCTGCCAGAATTCCGGCAGCTGTGAAAGGGCTGCTGCTGATTGGTCAAACTCTTTTTTGCCGACTCTTGCGGGGGGCAGGATATTGCTTTTGCCGGCATGAAGATATATTTCGCTGTCGGGAATATTTTTTATACGCATATCCATTATCAGGGCATTTACATTATACTTATCGAGCTGATCCAGCGCCCACAATTCATCATCGCAGCAGCAGCTTTGATCGTTGTCGCTGAACGAAATATTGAACTGATTTTTTATGTACCACTTGCTTGGATTGGCAAAAAAGTTTGCCAGCTGATAAATCGTTACATTATCCGGCAGCTGCCAGCCTTTATAGAAATCTCCGGGCGCAACAGAGGCGGTTTCTGCCGGGGCAGCAACGCTGTTGTATTCTTGCAAATGCTTGAGCGCCAGATAATTTTCTTTGTTTAATGAAGAATATTCTGCATCGGGCTTATAATATTCTTCGGATATACCTGAAACCTTGTGCTTGTATTCCTTGAGTTCAAATGCCGACGACAGGTACTCCATGATTTCCCCCAGCGGGGCGCAGGGCGGCATTTCGCTGCCGTCGCGCGGATTCTGCCCCTGATAAAACAGCAGCAGATTTTTGCGTGCCGCCATCAGAGCTTCCAGCAGCAGATAGCGGTCTTGCGCTGTCAGCGAGCGGTCGCCGGGACAAGGCAGCAAGGGTATAAGGTCAAATCCGAGATCGGGTTTTTTTCGGGGAAATGCGCCTTCGTTAAGTTCAATTACCGCTACGGTATCCATAGGTATACTCCGCATGGGCATCAGGCGGCAGAAGGTGATCCTGCCCCGGAGAAATCGGCCGTTTTCGCCGGAGTTATTGATGTGATCAGCCAATATCGTCAAAGCCGTATTCAGTGGGTAACTGCCCGGGATAAAGCCTTTGGATGCATTATTTTTCAGCTTGCGGACTGCTGTGCGCAACTGGGCAAGGGCAGTGCGTTCGCTGTTGCCATCGGCAAAAAAGTCATCCATAACGCTATCAAAAAGTACGCACCAATCGGTCAACTGCCGGTCAGCAGCAAGGTTGCGGGAAAGGTCTTCAAGTTTCTCCAGCATAGCGACCAATCTGGCAAAACTCTCGATTTCCGACATGGTCAAAGCTTCCATGGTTTTGCAATTCCCTGCAATGGCAGAGCCTTGCCCGGCATCGGAGCGGTTGGCAAAACCGGCCAGCAGCCGGTCTATGGCCTGCTGCCAGGAAAATTCTTCAAATTTCCTGCCGCAAAACTTTTCGTGCATATTTTCATCGAACCCCCAGCGGGCGCCGGCATCGTAGATAAGTTCTCCGAAGCGGACAAGTTCGCCATCGGCAAGTTTCAACACAGAATTGATTATCGGCAACGCCAGCAGCGACATTACACTTGTGTATTCAAACCGGCTGGCGGCAACCTCAAAAATTGCCTTGAACGCTGTCCATGCCATAGCATGATCGGCTGGCGGCATATCTGCTATGGAGTAAACATCGGCCAGTTCGCCGCTGCCGAATACCGCATGAATGATCGGGGCGCATGCTTCGATATCCGGAGCCATTACGATTATGCTGCTGGGATCGGTTCCCTGCATGATAAGTTTCAAAAGTTCATCGTGCAGCACTTCCAGTTCGCGCCGCAGGTTGTGGCAGTTATGAATGGCTACGGAACCATCGGATTTACATTTTCCGGCAACCGAACCAATATGGGAGGTATCCTCTTCGCCATCGGTGATTTTCCGGCGGTCAAACATATACCTTATATCGTACTGCATTATTTCCAGCATGGTGCTGTCGGGCGGGTAGCCATCCGGATCATCGGCAAACACCGGCTCCATCTGGCTTGAAATTTCGGTGTGATTCATCAGGCAGGAGAAAAAACTTCTGCCTTGCCGCCCCAGATTCTGGAGCAGGGGGTTGCCGGATTCGGCAACTTCCCAGGCTGAAGGCTTTTTGACCTCTTTCCGGGAGCGCTGATTTTCCCAATACTCCATACAGGGCGTGAGGTAGAAAAAATTCACCTGACAATATTCTGCCAGTTTGATGAAGAAATTCAGATATTCAGGCGGCATTGCCCCCATGCCGAATACGGTCAACGATCCAGGCAGCTTTTGCTGTTGATCTGCATTGAGCGGCTGTTCGGCAAAGCGTTTGAAATAAAAGTCGCGTCCGCAGCTGGTGCTGTTGAAAAGTCTGTCGTAAAGAACTTTTTGCCAGGCATTGTTTTTATCGGCTGCGGAGAACATTTTTTGCAGTTTATCGCCGCCGCGGTAGAGCTGATAATGGTCAAACACTCCGGCAATGGCACCGGCAAGCTGCCAGCGTTTGAGTCCGGCATTATCTCCGGAGGTATAGTTTATAAGTTCCGGCAGGGCGGTGCGCACATATTCTGTATCGCACAATATCGGCATAAGCAGCAGCCGCATAGTATCGGGATCGCTGCGGAAAGCAGCGGTCTTGAATTCTTCTCCGTAAAGAGCTTCCAATGTGCGGTTGACAAAGCTGTTCATAAACGGCATATCCAGATTGGCGGCGATCCCGCTGTTTTTTGCCAGATATTGCCGCAGATATTCTGCCATTCCCCGGGTTTGCACAACTACGGTATGACCTTGCAGCAGAGTCGCAGCAGAAATATCCCGGACGGGGCAGTTGTAAACTGTATCGGCAAATTGTTTTGCCAGCAGTTCCAGCTTGTAATCGTAAAAAAGTTTAAGAGCCATTGAGTTAAAATATTTCCCGGTTTTTGTTTTCAATTAAAATAGCACACTATTGCCGAAAAGGAAGTTGTTTTTAACAAAGATTTAAATGATTTCTTTGCAATACCGGCAATATTTTTTATTTTTATGCGTATATGCCGAACCTGCTTCAATAAACTCACCACATTCACTGCACGGAACAAAATGTTTTTGCAGGCACTCTCTGCAAACTGTATCAAATTTTTCGCCGCTTAAAATGGTAACAAGCTCGTCGTGTTCCACTTGCTTTTGGCAGCAGCTGCAACCTTTATAGTAGCTGTCGACACAATCCCGGCAGACTTTGAAGTTTTTTCCCTGTATGTTGGTCAAAGTTTCCGGCAAAACCGGCTTGCCGCAGCGGTCGCAATTCTCCTTCATCTTTCAAGCCTCCTTTAACATTAACCCCACAATTTCAGACAAAATATAGCCCAGCATATCAGAAAAACAACTACCGAACCAATTTTTACGAGAAAAAACACCCCGAGTCCAGCGGCAATAAGGGGCAGCAGCAGGAGTATCAGTATCACCGTAAGGCAGTTTTTCCCTTTAGCTTTTTTCTTTTCCGTTTTACCGGCAGCGGCGGTTGGGGGCATTGGCGGCTCCGGAAAGTTCAGTGCTGCAAGTTCTTTAGCTGTCGGCGGTTCCGGTATATCGGATATTTGAGCAAGCTCTTCCATTGTCGGCGGTTCCGGAAAATCGTCCCGGGCTGCCGGATTTGTTTGGTTTTGAACTCTGGTATTGCACAAAATTAAATTGAATACCACTGGATTGCTGTTTACTGCTGAACTGCTCATAACTTGCTCCTCCACTCAAAAATGGTTCTTCAACAAAGGTGCTTTCTCCGGATTGGAGCAAATTCCCGCCAGCAGACAGGCTATACCTGTAAAGCAAACTCCGCCCCACAATACCTTAAGCGAACACTTCAGAAGCATCAAAAATGCCAGCCCCAACAACGAAAGTGCTACGGCAAGAGCCAGTTTGTGATCCCCCGCTGTCCGCTTGACCTTGAAAACAATATTTCCCGATTTGCCGGGAACGGTTTGGGCAATGTATTTGCGCATGGAGTTTTTCTTCGGCTGAACTTTTTCAACTTTACGGCATTTCCGGCTGGGGCGGCACTTCATTTTCCGGGCAATATCAAAACCGTTGCTGCTGTGCAAACTTACCGGGCAGGGGAAAAGAGGCTGCTTATTCATAATATATATGACCTTTCGTTTGAAAAGATTTGCTTTTTTTGCTTTCTGAAGATAAATTACACTATCAGACTGACAAATAATGTCAGTGTAAATAAAAAGTTGAAAAAAAATGCAAAAAAAATCCGAAAAAACCTCTGACCGCACTAAAATACCCCGGATGCAGCTCTTCCGGATGGCAAGGATCGTGGCGCTTTTGAAGAAAAACCGCCTGCCCACAGCTCAATCATTGCTTAAAGAATATGAAAAGCTGGAGTTTGAAGCCAACCAGCTGATCCGTGCCAAGTACAATATCCGCACAGTTTACCGCGATATAGCATCGCTGAAGTTCGATTTCAACTGCCCCATAGCCTATGACCGTTTGAGCAAAGGCTATTACCTCTCTGACCGCAACTGGGAGTTCAATGCCCCGGCACAGCTTTCAGAATCGGCTATGCTGGCGTTGATAATCGGAGCCAGGCTTGCCGAAGATCTTTTCCCCGACCCTCTGCGGTCAAGGATCGCCAACGCCGTGGACGAAATACTCAAAGGTGCCAATCCGGATTTTCTGGAAACAACTCTGGTATACTCCCTGAAAGTTTTTGCCGAAGCCGGAACCACCACCGATCCGGAGATTTTCCGGAAAGTCTTTGAAGCGTGGCAGAAACACCTGAAACTGAAAATCATTTACGATGATAAACGCAGTCAAACCCCCAGCGAGCGCATTGTGGAACCCCACGCTTTGTTCTGGTATCTGCGGCAGTGGCGGATCAAGGCGTACTGCCACTTGCGGAAAAGTTTCCGGACTTTTGTTATCGACCGCATGTTGAATGCAGAAATTCTGGAAGAGCATTTCAAGCCTGATATGCAAATAATAAACTCCATCTCGCCTGATAACATAGTAAGCTACCGGAAATTGGAAAATATCCAAATAATACTGGAAGGCGATGCCGTAAAATTTGCCCTTGCACACCGGATGCACAGTCAGCAGAAGCTGATAAAAAACTCGGACGGTAAAACCATATTCTATATACCGCAAGCACCCGAAGAAGTAATAGTGCCATGGATTTTATCCCAGCAGGGCGAGGCGATCCCCATAGCACCGTTGGAGCTTAAACAGAGGGTAAATGATAAAATCAGACAGCTACAAAGAAAAATGAATGGATAGTGCCAAAAAAATAAAACTTATGAAAATTTGCCTTTTCGGGCAAATGGGGCTATATTATAGCGTGTTTTGAATTTATGTAACTTAAAAATAAAAACAGGATTGTTATGGGAAAGATCTTACTTACAGGTGTAACCGGATTGGTCGGCAGTGCTTTTGTTGTTGCTCTGCTCAAAGAAAAACCTGCGGAGCGTTTTGTCTGCATAGCCCGTTCCAATGGCGGCGGTTCCGCAGCTGACCGGGTAGCCAAAGTCTTGCGTGAACAGTGCGTTTTTGACCACTGCCCGGAATTGACCGATAAAGTCCTTGCCGCTGTCGAAGTTATTGACGGCGATGTAGTCGATATTGTTCCGGAAGAGCTTGCCAAACTGGATATGCTCAAAGATGTTGACCGGGTGTTCCACTGTGCCGCCGATGTAAATCTGGGCAAAGACCCCACCGGCAAAACCTTTAAGATCAATTACGGCGGTACCGTAAATATGGTCAAACTCTCCCAGTTGTTGAATGTTAAAGAGCTGCACTATGTCAGCACTGCCTATGTTGCCGGCAAGATCTCCGGCAAAGCCGCCGAAGAACAGGCGCTCAACAGCGGTTTCAACAACCCCTACGAAGAAAGCAAATTCAAAGCCGAAATGCTCGTCCGCAACAGCGGCATACCGTTCAGCGTTTACCGCCCGGCGATCATCACCGGCCGTTTGAGCGACGGCAGAGTCCGCCGCCCGTTGGCGTTCTACCGCATTGTAGAATTCCTTGCCAAACTTAAGCAGAACCGCTGCATGAAAGCCGGTTTGAACCCCGCCGACTGGGTCGATATGGGCTTGCATTTCCGCACAGCGGCTTCCGAACGCGTTTACTTTGTACCCATTGACTATGTGCAGCAGGCGATCACCGCGCTTTTCCAGAAGCCCGTTTGCAACCGCACCTATCACTGCACCGGCAACAGCCCCGTGCAGACTTATCAGATCCAGCGCGCCATTTGCAACATCCTCAAGATCAGCAATGTGGAAATCAGCGTTGGCGAAGCTACCGGCGAAGAAAGCAACGAAAGCAATCTTATGAGCAAATTCCTCGGCGATCTGCTGCCTTACTTTGCCAGCAACATCACTTTTGATCAGCGGAACATCACCGATGCTCTCGGCAGCGACTTCGTCAACTGGGAATTCGGCGAAGCCGGTCTGGAAAAGATCGTCCGCAGCTTTATCAACGACTTTATGCCCGACAGCGTTTGGGCAGAAAAGAATTGATCTGACATTTATCCAGGGCACTTACCCTATTTTTCCCAAAAGGGGGGCAACAGGGTTTGAGTGCGGGGCACGACCAGCAGCAGCTGGTCGTTTTTTTATATTGGCAAGCAAAATTGCGGCAAATCTTGAGACCTTGCTGCGGCGAACCGCTCAGTCACATACGGGGGTATGCTCCTTCGCTTGTCCGCCTTGCAAAATCTCAACCTTTGCTCGCACTTTTGCTTGCCGCCATAGGATAGACCAATTACTTTTGCGGGATACCTCGGCTCGCTCCTTGCAAAATCTCAACCTTTGCCCTGTCCGCCGTAGCTTTATGCGTAGGCGGAACGCACTTTTGCTTGCCGCGACAGGATAGACCATCAACCTTGCTGCGGCGAACTACCCGGCAGGTATGGGAAAGTATGAGAAAGTATGAGAAAGTATGGGAGTGTATGGGAAAGTATGGGAGTATACTGCCGCCCACGCACAATACCGCAGCATTCCGGCGGCAAGAGTTGTCCGTAAAAGTCCGTATCAGTCCGTATCAGTCCGTACTGCCGCCATCAACCGTGTTGCCGGGCTTGCCCCGCAGTCAGGCGGCATCCTCCTCCGCTGAAGGCTGCGGAGGACAAGTCTGCCGCCATCTATCCTATCGCCTGCTTTGCGGAAAAATCTTTATTTGCAGTTGGCAATTCTTCTGCTTCATGGTATATTAAACGAATAAAACTATATTGTTACCAAGGAGTAACCCTATGAAATTTTTATCATTAATAACATTGTTGTTTTCCGCAACTGCCATCTTTGCCGGATCTTTTTCCGTTACCGGCGAAAAAAATAATCTGGTCATCAAGTATAACAACGAAGTATTGGTCAAAGCCATCGATATAAGCGTTCCGGCACCGCCCACCAAGTTCGAGCATAAGGTTCTGCCCGACGGTTCCCAGGTCTGGAACGCCTGGAACGACGACCCCAAACATAAATACCGCCGGGAGATCGCTTTGCGCGCCGACAACTGTGTGGAAATAAGTTTATCCAGCGAAGTGCCGCTTTTTGAAAAAGACCGCACCCGCAGTATGTCTTTAAGAGTGCCGTTCAGTTTTTTTGCCGACGGCAAATACGAAGCTCTTTCCGGTAACGGCAGAGCATTCCGCCCGCTGCAAGGCGAATTCAAGACTACTGATGCCAATAAGCCCTATCCCCAGCGGCCGTGGCGTTTTCTGGCGGCAGAAAAAGGCGATAAAAAAATCATTTTTGACTTCTGTCCTTTCGGTGCCGGGGATTACTGCACTACTTATGTCGGCGGTGCTGTCCGTGGGGTGTGGAATGTGGAGAAAAAAGGCGATGAACTGGTTCTTTCCAGCGGCTCAACTGTTACGCCTGCCCATGACTTTACCGGTTTGAAAGTCGTTATCCGGGAAGGCGAATTTGCTGATTACGACAAGCTTCATGCCCAACGCAGTTTCCGTTATCCGGATGCCTTTGCTCCGCTTAATCTTTACAGCTTTGGCGGAAGCGAAACTGCCGATTGCTATACGGCTATGAATTTACGCAGCTACTCCCAACGCAACCGTGCCGGTTGGGTGGGGTATCCCGAGCTTGAGGAACACACTGCTCATAAACAGGGTGCCTATTATTCGCACCTTGCCGGGCAGAACGCCACTTTCCGCCGCAGCAATCTGGTACCCGGATTCTATGTGGTGACTGTTGGTGCCGGTAACGGCAGCGGCACGGCAAACAACTTTTCCGTTTCGGTCAACGGCGAAGTGCTGGAAAAAAATATCAATATCAAGCCCGGCAGCGCCCATGTTGCCAGCAAGACTTTCCATGTAGGGAAAGACGGCGTTATTGATATAAAATTCGATGGTAAATTTATTGTTTCTGCCATTGGTTTGCAGTTCCTTACAGCCGATGCTGAAGACTTTTTCTTCAACCGCGGGTTCTGGGTTTCTGATGGTTTTGAACCGGCATCGGTCTACCGCAATATCGACTATAAAAAGAAGCCGGTCTTCGCTTTGGCTGCTGATACATTTGCTTTGCCCAAGCCGGGCAAAGAGGCTGCCGGACCCTTCAAAAAGCTCAAAAAAGAGGTGATTTTGCCCGACATCAACGCTCCGGAAAATGCCTGGCTCAACGGCGGGCATTGGTTCAAAGCCTTGAGTAACTCCTCCACTTTGAGTGAAGCTGATACTCCGGAAAAAGCAGACAAGCTCTTCAAAAGCAAAACTGCCGGTAAAAAGTACGATGCAGTGATGCTTTCGGGCATGCACAGCCGCCACACTTATATCAACCATATCCAGCGGGGTATCGACGCATTCAAAGTGATGTGTCAGGCGGCTGATAAATGCGGTCTTAAAGTTATTGACCACCACGATGCAACCTTGTGCTGGAATATTGATGCCGGGTTCCGTGCGCTGGCAGAAATGCTCGACGAAGCCGCCCGGGATACCGTTACCATGCTGCCCAGCTACCAGCTTTGTATCTCCGACCCGGCTTTCTGCAAGCGTTATTACAACTATCTTGCCGAATTGGTCAAGGCGGGAGTGGATGGCTTCCAGATCGACGAATTGCATTTCTGGTACAACGGCTGCGGCTGTCAGCATTGCCGGGATAAATTCTACAATGCCACCGGCTGCTATTACCCGGTCAACGAAATCGACAAAAATTTGAAGAATCAATCCAGCGAGCTTATGCGGCAGTGGTTCAACTGGCGGAAAAGTGCTGTTGCCGACTGGTTTGTGAACTTGCGTAAACAATGTATGCCCTACAACAAAAATCTGGTGTTGAGCATGTATACTACCCATTGGGGCTTTACCCGGTCGCTGGTGCGGTACAATTCCAGCCACGACCTTTTTGAACTGGCGCGGGCGATCAATTACTTTGGCACCGAAGTAATGAGCCGCAACCCCTTGCAGAGTTTCCGCTCGCTTTTGCCCTACCGGAGGATGAAGAATGTTTTGACTTTGACCTATGATTCGCCGGTTTGGGCGTGGATCTACGCCTCCGGCCATCCGCAGATCTATGCGGGGTGGGCGGCAAGCAATATGGCCAATCAGGTGGCACTGCTGCCGGAACTGGTGGTCAAGCCCGGGCAATCTGACTTTATGAAGTTCGATACTTCCCAAGCCAACATGCCCCGCAAAGGCGTGCAAGCTCACAGCAAGATCGCGCTGCTCTTTTCCCAGAGCAGCCGGGATTGGGCAGCGGGGATCGGGTTTGAAGGCGAACTTTTCGGCTTGGCGCAAACGCTGGATACCATGAATGTATCTTATGAATTTATTTGCGATAATCAGCTTAATGATAAAGATTTAAGTAAATACTCCGCTTTGTTGCTCACCTCCAACACTTGCATTTCAACCGATGGAGTCAAGGCAATCAAACGCTTTGCTGCCAATGGCAATCTGGTGGCATTGACCACTGTTGTCGGGGTACGCGATGAGCTGGGCAGACTTCATAAAGTCTGGCCGTTCAAGGAGGTATTCGGCTTTACCCCGGATCTTGGCAAAAGTATCTATGTGCAAAAGCTGGGCGAAACTTTCCAGCCGCCCCAGGCACAAGCGTTGCGAGTGCTCAAGGGCAAGGTGGAAAATGTTAAACTCTACGGGCAGACTTCGAAGGGCAAAAAGGTTCCGCTGCTGGTGGAAAAATCTTTCGGCAAAGGTAAATTCATCTATGTTGCCGGAGCCCTTGCCGCACCCTTCTGGGAACGGGAAGGCTCGGGATTCCGCACTAAAAAATTTGAGCCGGAATTGGAAAAATTTGTCAAAGAGCTTTACGGCAATATGCTGGCAAACGCCCGGGTGTGGCAAGTCAACGCCCCCGAAAAAATCTACACAGCGTTGTGGAAAAGCAACGATGGTACGATCTATGCACACTTTTTCAACTATACCGGGGTAACGGTCAAAGCCGGTGATGCTCTTGACCCCTCTTACCCCAAAGTGGCTTATCCGGCTGTCAACAAAGATATAACTTTTACGCTTAAAGGTGTGGAAAAAACTGCTGTTGCCGTTGCTGACAGCCCGGACTTCAAGGGCAGTAGAAAGCTCAAAAGCAGCTGGAAAAACGGCGATCTGACTGTAACTTTGCCCAAAGAACTTATGAAAACCTACACCATTGTAAAGGTAAAGTAAGGTTTCGCTTCGCCGGAGGCGGCAAGCAATGTGCAGCTGTGGAGCGAACGCCTGCGAGCCTATGAATACTATGAATACTATGAATACTATACAGGCAAAGCCCGGCGTAAAGCCAGCTGACAGCAGTTTGGCGGCAAGAGCTGTCCGTATTCGTCTGTAAAAGTCTGTAAAAGTCCGTAAAAGTCCGTAAAAGTCCGTACTGCCGCCATCAACCGCATCGTCGGGCTTGCCCCGACCTGTACGGAAAATGCCCATCGAAAACCACAAAAAAATACCTGCAAAAACTTGCAGGTATTCTCAAAAAAAAGGCAAAAAAATGGCATCCCCACAGGGATTCGAACCCTGGTTGCCGGGATGAAAACCCGGTGTCCTAGGCCTCTAGACGATAGGGACGCGTTACAGACAATCTCTTGTTCTGTGCTATTAAGATACAGCAAAAAAGAGAAAATGCAAATTTAAAATCAAAAAAAATTGAAAAAATCCTCTTTTTGCCTCTACAAACTTTGCTTTATTGGCAGTTGGAATGTAAATTACTGTATTATGATATACAGTTTTATAAAGGAAGTTTTTTGAAATGTTTCTGGGAACAGGCTTGCAACATGGTGCGGTTTTCCAACGCAACGCTTCCGGAGTAAGCGAACACGCTTTTTCCGGAACAGCAAAGGCGGATGGCGAACTCTTTTTGCGTGTTTACAGCAATGGACAGCTTTTGCCCGGTTTTGAAAATAAGTGTATCGGCAGCTGCCGCAAAGGCAAACTGACTGGTTTGATTGCTGATTTGCCCACCGGGGGACCTTACACATTGGAGTTTAGCATTGCCGGAAGCCGGGAAAAGGCTGTGGTCAAAGATATTCTGGTGGGCGACTTGTGGCTGCTGGCCGGTCAAAGCAATATGGCGGGGTCGGCATTTATGCCTTCTTTGTCGGAACCCAGCAGCATGGTTCACGCTTTTTATATGGATAACACCTGGGGGATCGCTCAAGCCCCGATCCATGATCCCGGCAGAGCTGTTGCCCCGGTTCATGGCGGCAATCCGGATAATTTGCCCCGAAGAGGACGGGGAGCAGGGCCGGGCTTGCCCTTTGCTGTTGAAATGTATAAGCGTACCGGTATACCTCAAGCTGTGATCCCCTGTGCCCACGGCGGAACCAGCCTTGATCAGTGGGATCCGGCGTTGAAAAAACTCAAGGGCAATTCGCTTTATGGAGCTGCCATTGAACGGCTGAAGATGCTGGGGGGCAAAGTTGCCGGACTTTTGTGGTATCAGGGATGCAATGAAACCGGTTCGGACGAAAAAGTCAAGGCTTACAAAGCGGAAACCAAAAAACTTTTTGCCGCTTTCCGGAGAGATTGCAAAGATCCTGCTTTGCCCATTGTGCTGGTGCAGCTGGGATCATTTGTTACTGAAAGGGATTTGACCGACCATGCCGGATACCGCTGGCTTGCAGTTCGTAACGACCAGTATCAACTGGGTTTGCAGCTGAAAAACTGTGCATGTGTTCCGGCAATTGATTTGGAGCTGGATGATTGCATACATCTCTCCAACCGGGCAGTAGATACATTAGGCAGACGCCTGACCGAAGCTATGCTGTATTTGCGGGGCGAAAAAAGTGTTTTGCCGCAAATCAAAGTCAAAAGCATAAAGGTAAAAATGTGCCAAGTGACTGCCAACGCTGTTTATACCGTTGAATTCAGCAATACGACAGGCGATTTGACTGCCGGAGGGTTGCCTTGCGGATTTGGCTTGGCCAATGAGGCCGGGGAGTTGATTTGCGAAGCGGTCAACACCCGTTTGCAGGGCAATAAGGCGACTTTTACGACCCGGTTACCATTTATGACTGCTGTTGAAAAAAAATATCAAGTCTGTTACGGCGGCTCGTTGCAGCCCCATTGCAATATAACCGACGCAGGTGGCCGCTCGCTGCCCTGTTTTATAAGCAAGGTAAACTACCACGCCGGCAATGTATCGGAGTTGCTGGCTGAAGCTCTGATCAGCGAAGCAGTTTTCGGCAATGATGAGCTTGAAAGTTTTCAGCTGCCTGCTGCGGAGGTTTTGGCGAAGCTGAAGTTTACTGCGGTAAGCGGTAAAGGCTTTTATATGCCATGCCCCCGTGAGCCGGGAAAACTTGACAAAGCGCAAAAGGTCTATTACTATAAATTTGCAGCCCAAGTTGCGGAAGATTGTGCAGTTAAGATCATGTTCGGAGCTGATGCAAATTTTGTTCTTTACTGCGATGGTAAAGAAGTCATGCGTAAGCAGACCGGCAATCCGGTGATACTTGATGAGTTCCAGCAAAAGATGGAATTAACTGCCGGAACGCATCAGTTTTTCTGTATCTTTTCTTCCAACCGCGGCAATGGCTGGGGGATCTGCTGCCGCTTTTCTGCGGAAAAGAAACAATATTTACCCGAATTTTGCTCAAGTGATCAAATTATATAACAATAAAACCGTAAGGAGAAAATCATGTCTGAAAACGAAAACAAAACCAGTGCTGCTGAAAATCTGAACCCCGCTCCGGCGGAAAACAGTGCCGATAAGGCTCCTGCCAAAAAGTCCTGGGGCAAAAAAATCGCCAAAATTGCCTTGACCGTGCTGATAGTGCTGGTCGTGTTGGTGTTATTGATTTTGTGGCAGATCGACCGGGTTGCGGCAACCGCCACCCGTACAGTTGGCAGTGCGATCACCGGAACCAAGGTCAATGTTGAAAGTATATCTATCCGGCCGCTGGCTGGTTCGGTCAAAGTCAAAGGTTTTACCGTTGGCAATACTGCGGATTTTCATAATCCGGTAGCGATCAAAGTCGGTAATTTGCATGTGGCAGTGAACCCCTCTTCGGTGCTGACCGACAAGATCGTGGTGGATCATCTGGAAATATCTGATGTGGCAATCGATATGGAATACTCTTTCAGCAAAGGCAGCAATCTGGATGCTATTCTGAAAAATGTGGAAAAGAATACCGGCGCAGATAAAGCAAAAGCCGAGGCTGCCCGTGAAAAAGCCGATAAAAAGCAGGCTGACGAAGAGAAAGAACAGCCCGCCAAGCAAAAACAGGTGGTCATCCGCAAACTTATCTTGAAAAACTCCAAGGTAACTGTATCTTCCAGCATGCTCAAAACCACTATGAGCATACCGCTGGTGCCGATCTCTATGGAAAATGTCGGCGAAGGCAGTGATTTGGCTGGTACCATCAAAGAAGTTATGCTGCGGGTAATTACTGAAATCGGCAAAGTTGTGAATGTTGATGCTATCGGCAAAGGTATCAGCAGCGGTGCCAGTGCTGTCGGCAAAGGTATCAGCAGCGGTGCCAGTGCTGTCGGCAAGGGTATCAGCAGCGGTGCCAGTGCTGTCGGCAAAGGGCTCTCCAGCGGCGTGGAAGGTGCCGGTAAGGCGGTGGACGGCGCAGTGGATGAAACCGTTAAATTTTTGAAGAAACTCCCCGGTTTGGGCGAGTGATAAATAAATATTTTAAGCACAATTTGAAAACAGAAAGATAAAATAATATGTCCCAAGTGCGTGTATGTGTTATTGGTGCCGCCGGTCGGATGGGCCGCCGGTTGGTTGCTTTGATTATGGAAAGCGAAGATCTGGTGCTCTCCGGAGCTGTGGAAGCTCCCGGCAATCCGCTGCTGGGGGCCGATGCCGGAACCGTTGCCGGTATGGGGGAAGCCGGAGTGAAACTTACTGATAATGTGGATGAAGCGCTTGCCAACAGCGATGCAGTTATCAACTTCAGCATTGCCGGAGTTATTGATGCTACAAAAAAAGCTGTTGCCAAAGATTGTTCGGTGGTTATCGGCACCACTGCTTTGACCGACGACGAAAAAGCTGAACTTGCTGAAATGGCAAAAAACGGCAAGATCGTCTTTGCACCCAATTACAGCGTGGGCGTGAACTTGCTGTTCCACCTTGCCGGTATGGTGGGCAAACTGCTTGCCGACTATGATTGCGAAATCGTGGAAATGCACCATAACCAGAAAAAAGATGCCCCCAGCGGCACTGCTGAACGCCTCGGCGAAGTAGTCGCCGCCGCCCGGGAACAGGCATATAAAGAAGTTGTGCGCCACGGTCGGGAAGGAATCGTGGGTGCCAGAACTGCCAGCGAAATTGGTATGCACTCCATGCGGGGCGGCGATGTGGTGGGCGATCACACCGTGGTCTTCGCCACCGGCGGCGAGCGTGTAGAGCTTACTCACAAAGCTTCCAGCCGCGATACCTTTGCCAAAGGTGCCTTGCGGGCAGTACGCTTTTTGCAGAGTGCCAAACCCGGCAAAGTGTACGATATGCAGGATGTGCTGGGTTTGCGCTGATCAAATAAAAGTAAAGGTATTTTATGCGTAAGATATGGATCATGGCAGGCGAAGCCTCCGGCGATATTTACGGAGCTGCTCTCGCTGAAGATTTACGCAAATGCGGTGCAGCTGCCGGTGTTGAAGTGGAAATCGGCGGCATGGGCGGCCCTGCTATGGCAAAAGCCAATGTCAAACGCACGGTGGATTCCACCGAGCTGGGCGTGGTGGGGTTTGTGGAGATACTCAAACATATTTTCACATTTATCGGTATTTTCCGCAAATTGGTGAAAACCCTCAAAGCCGAGCGCCCTGATGCGGTGATACTTATTGATTACCCCACTTTTAACATGCTTTTCGGCAAAGTGGCAAAAAAGCTGGGTATACCGGTGATCTGGTATGTCAGCCCGCATGTATGGGTCTGGGGCAAACGCCGCATACCCAAGCTGGCAAAATTGTGCAAAAAAATGCTGGTGATCTTTCCCTTCGAGCCGGAAGTTTACGCATCCAGCGGTCTGGATACGGAGTTTGTGGGGCACCCCTTGCTGGATATGGTCGATGCCCGGAAAGATGATTCCATTGTCCGCAACGATAACCTTGTAGCCTTGCTCCCCGGCAGCCGCGCAATGGAGATCGACCGCTTGCTGCAACCCATGCTGGCAACTTCGCTGGAGCTTTACAAAAAGCACCCCGAGCTTAAGTTTGTAATAACTACGCCCAGAGAAAGGGTGGCGCTGCGCTGCAAGAATATTATTGAAAAATTCCGCAAGCAGCACGCCGATTTGCCGGAAATACCTGTGGAGATCGGTAAAACCGCCTACTATCAGCAAGCTGCCGGTACCGGTTTGGCGGCATCCGGCACGGTAACGGTGGAATCCGCCATTGCAGGTTTGCCGCTGGTGGTGACATACAAGGTAAGCTGGATAAGTATTCTGCTTGCCGCACTGGTGGTCAAACTCTACCGGAACAGCTTTGTTATGCCCAATATCATTGCCAATAAAAAGGTGTATGCTGAATTTCTCCAGCATCAGGTAAAACCGGCAAATCTGGTACCGGCAATGGAAAAAATCTTACCCGGCGGAACTGAACGCAGCCGGGTGATAAACGATATGCAGTTAGTCCGCACACTTTTGGGCGATGACGGCAATGCCCGTAAAAAAGCCAGTGTGCGTGCCGCAGAGGCGGTTTGGAAAGTTCTTCCGCCAAAATCTGAAACGGAGAAATAATCAAGGTGTTGAGTATGAAAAAATGGTATTCAGTTCCCGCCTTGCTGGCGGGAGCAATATTGGCAGCGTTGAGTTTGAGCGGCTGCCGCAATGACGGATATTATCAGGAGCGGGCAGTGCGAAACGCCCGGGAGTTTCTGCTGGAAGAAATGCCGTCTATGCCGCTTATGGAGCAGGAATATATTAAATTCAACCGTCCGTTTATGCTGGTGTCGTACATCAACGGCAACAACTATATGACCGGTCAGTTGCAGATTTGCATTTGCTGGATGACTCCCGGCAATCCTGATGTCTACATGGTCTACGGCACCAGCGGTTTGCGGATGTATGACTGGAGCCCGATCCGGGTGATCCGCAAAAACTTCAAGCACCCGCAGCACATTTTCCTGAAGTTGGCGGGCAGAGCCTCGTATGACCTTTTGCAGATGCAGTTCGGGCTGTTGAGTATAGCTTCTGCCAACCATATACGCTTTACCCTGCCGGGAGTGTGGAAGTGCAAGTTTGCCTTGAACAGCAACCCCGACAGCAAATTGAGTCCTGCCGAACTTGCCAAAGCAGAAAAACTTCCCAGATATGTTCTGGCATGGAAAATAACCGAAAACGGTCAGACCTTTTATTCGGTCTACGGCGGAACGGCGACAGATGATTCTTTGAAAAATTTCCGATACTATTTCAGCGGCATTTACAGCGAAGAAAATTTCTTTGCCGGGGTAGTTGATCCCAAACCGCTGATCGAACCCTTCGGCGGAAGTGCCGACCAGTAATAATTGTATACCGAAAGAGATTGTATGAGCTTGATGAGTATGACCGGTTTCGGTTCCGGCAGAGCCGAAGTCAATGGCACAGTAATTTACGCCGAAATCAGCACCGTAAACCGCAAACAGTTGGAAATACGCTTTGCCATGCCCCGGGAATTTACCTCCTTTGAGCATGAATTACGCAAGATATTGCAAGCCGAATTAAGTCGGGGGCAGGTTTCAGTACGCATCAGCAGCACCGCTGCTGTCGGCGAGGCTGCCGGGATCAACCGGGAGCGGGTGGCGGCGTTGATCGCCTGTGCCAGGGATTTGGGCAAGGAGTTCAATGTCAATGGCGAGCTGACTATGGCGCAGGTAATGACTATGCCCGGAGTTTTTGCCGAAAGCTCCGACAATGTGCCGGAAGAGGTGAAAGCTGCGGTATTTTCTGCATTAAAAGATGCTGCCGGTGCATTGAACAGTATGCGTGCCGCCGAAGGCGCTGCTTTGAAAGTTGAACTTGAAGAACGCATAGCTTTATTGGAAAGTTTGCGGGAAAGTCTGCTGCCGGAAGTAAGCGGTATTGAAGAAAACATCAAAAACAAACTGCTGGAAAAACTTGCCAACGCCAACTTACCGGTGGATGTAAACGATGAACGCTTCCTGAAAGAAGTGCTCTATTACGCCGATAAATCCGATGTGAGTGAAGAACTTGCCCGCCTTGCCAGCCATTTTGTCCAGTTCCGCAGTTTTCTTGAAGGAGCCGAAGGCGGCGGTCGGAGCATGGACTTTCTGATTCAGGAAATGTTCCGGGAGATCACCACTCTGGGTAACAAAGCCGGTTCCGGCCCGGTGGCAAGTGTGGTGGTCAAGTTCAAGACCGAATTGGAAAAAATCCGCGAGCAAATACAGAATATCCAATAACCAATCCCAGACGAACCATGAAAAAGTTATACAAAAAAAACAATTTTTATCTGGAAAAAGCCGAGCTTGACTCCTTGAGCAACGCCTTGAGTGCCAGCTATGCCGACAAGTTCGGGGTCAATTTGGAAGAAGGAGCTAACCTGCCCCGCCGCCGGGAGATATTGTCGGTGACCGGCAAGCTGGAAGAACTGCTGTTCCCCGGATTTGACGGCGAAGAACGCTATCACCTTGATACCATCGGTTACAGCGTTGCCAAACTTATAGAGCAGCTTTACAGCGAACTTTGCGAACTTACGGTGCGCTGTTTCTGCTACATGTGCAAAAAATCCGGCTCCAGCCACGACTGCCATACCGAAGAAAAAAGCCGCGAAGCGGTAATGGCGCTGCTCAAAGCTCTGCCGGAGTTGCGGGATATTGCTCAAAGCGATATCCAGGCCGCTTACGCCGGGGATCCCGCCGCCCGCAGTCTGGACGAGATCATCATCAGCTACCCCGCCGTTAAAGCTATTGAAATACAGCGTATGGCGCATGTGCTTTATAAATACGATGTACCATTTATACCCCGCATGATGACCGAATATGCCCACAGCATCACCGGCATCGACATAAACCCGGGAGCGGAAATCGGTCGGGGATTTTTCATTGACCACGGTACCGGGGTGGTGATCGGCGAAACGGCCCGTATCGGCAACAATGTACGGCTCTATCAGGGCGTTACGCTGGGGGCGCTTTCGTTCCCCAAAGATTCCTGCGGTATGCTGGTAAAGGGTCTGCGGCGGCACCCCACTATTGAAGACGATGTAACGATTTACGCCAATGCTACGGTGTTGGGCGATGTAACTATCGGCAAAGGTTCGGTGTTGGGCGGCAATGTGTGGGTAACAGAAAGTCTGCCGCCGGGAACCAAAGTGGTCGCTTCGGCAGAAAATCTTATCCGTTACAGCAAACAGGGTACTCCGGAGCAGAAATGAGCACTTTTTCTGAAGAATACCACGCTTTGGAGCAGGAGCTTGCCGCTGTGCTCAAAGCGTGTAACAGACCTGCTGATGCGGTAAAAATTCTTGCCGTAAGCAAAACTTTTCCTGCGGAAGCCATTCAGGAAGCCTACGCTTGCGGCGTAAGGTGTTTCGGCGAAAACAAAGTGCAGGAGTTAAGCGAAAAGGCTCAAAACCTGCCCGATGATATAGAATGGCACTTTATCGGTCACTTGCAGAGCAACAAAGCTGCCAAAGCTGTACAGTACGCCGCTTGGATACACTCGGTGGATTCTCTGAAACTTCTGAACAAACTTGATCGTGCTGCCGGAGAACTGGGCAAAAAGCCGGTCATATTGCTGGAAGTAAACTCCGGCGAAGCCAGCAAGTCCGGAGTGGCTCACAGCGATTTGCCTGCATTGGCAGAAGCCGCTGCCCAAGCTGAACACCTCCAATTCAAAGGCTTGATGACCATGGCGCCGCTGACTGATGACCGTAATGAATGGATAAAGGCTTTTCAAAAACTTGCCGCCGCCCGGGATGAGCTGGAAAAATCGCTGAATATAACTTTGCCCGAACTCTCAATGGGTATGTCCGGAGATTTTGCCGAAGCTGTCCAATGCAGCTCCACTATAATAAGAATCGGCAGCCGGCTTTTCGGCAACCGGAATTATGATAAATAAGTTGTGCACTGCCCTCAAACCGGATCGGTTGGGGCAGTCTGCAACAGTAAGCCCGATCAGCCGTCAAAAACGATCGTCCGCAATCCGGCGGTGATCACCCGGTGTTCCAGGTGCGCTTTCACCGCCCGGGTCAGCACCCGGCGTTCAATATCCCGACCGATCTCTTTAAGGTCTTCGGGGCTGTGTTCGTGGGAAACGCGCTCCACATCCTGTTCAATGATGGGGCCTTCATCCAAGTCAGCCGTGGCGTAGTGGGCAGTTGCCCCGATCATTTTCACCCCCCGCTGCCACGCCCGGTTGTAGGGATTGCCCCCTTGAAATGCCGGAAGAAAGGCGTGGTGGATATTGATGATATTGCCCTTGAAGTGAGCAATAAAGTCGTCGCTCAAAACTTGCATATAGCGAGCCATCACCACCAGATCGATGTGGTGTTTGTCGCAAAGTTCAATAACCTGTGCTTCCTGTTCAGCCTTGCTGGCTTTATCCTTGATGGGGCAGCAGTAATAAGGTATGTGGAAACGGTCGGCGACTGCCTCCAGATCCGGGTGATTGCTGATGATCAAAGGTATTTCGCAGGGCAGAAAGCCATCTTCCCGCCGCACCAGAAGATCGTAAAGGCAGTGGGAAGTCTTGCTGACCATGATCGCCACCCGGCTTACGGCATCGGAGTAATAAACTTTGAAGGTAAAATTAAGTTCCTTACCCAATTCGGCAAACTCTTCTTCCAACTTCCGCCGGGTCATGCTCATCCCCGCAAGGTCGATTTTTATCCGCATAAAGTAGCTGTTTTCCATAGCATCAGTATACTGACGGCAGTGGAGAATATTGAAAGAACGCTTATAAAAAAACATCGTTGTTTCCGCCAGCAACCCCTTGCGGTCAGCCGCCGAAATCAAAAATACAGCATGTTGTGTCATAATTATTTATTCCTTAATAAGTTATTGTAAATTCATACTCGAAAATGTCCGTATTCCGGATTGCCCGGTGGGTATATCCAAAGGTTCCAGCCGGTCAACCGTTCCCCAGCGGCGGCTGAAGGGCCAGAAAATCATCGCCGGTCTGCCGATAAGATTCCTTCGGGGCACCGGCCCCCACACCCGGCTGTCGGCACTGAAACGGGTGTTGTCGCCCAGCATAAAATAGTGATCCGCCGGAACGGTATATTCTTCGCCGCTGTGCCGCAAAAAATTGCTGTAACCGGGTATGCTGTTGCTGTGCCCCTGATAACCGCCTTTGCCGGAATAGAGTTTTTTCATATTCTCTGCAAGCTCATAAACCGGCACAAACTTTTCCGCTTTATCGGGCTTTATATAAAGTACATCATCCACGATTTTCAGCGTATCACCCGGCAGCCCCACCAGCCGTTTGATATAATAATCGCCGCTGTCGGAGGGTTTTTCGCCGCCGGGCCCTACAATATTTTCAGTAGCAAAAACCATCACATCGCCCCGCTTCGGCTCCCGGAAGTGCAAGCTCAAACGGTTGACAAAAAGGTGGTCGCCATCGGATAAATAGCCGTTGACCGCCTTGCCGGAAAGGTATTTGCCGGGATAAAGTTCTGCGTAATCCGCCACCTTGGAGGGCACTCCCGGCAGCATCGCCGTGGTTCCGTCAGATAAGGGCAGTATGGTACTGTCAAAAATCATCCACTCTTTTGCCGGATAAAGTTCGTTGCCCATCTGCACCGTTCCCGGCACTTCCAGCAACGCTTTGCGGCTGGCAAAAACAGCGTAATTGCCTACTTTACCCAGCTTGCCAAAGAGCGGACTTATCCCTTTGACAGTGTGAGCTTTTTCCGTATCCACAAAGTGTATGCCGTAAAGCGTAGGCTGCATGGAGCTGGTGGGAATTTTAAACGGCTGAAAAAAGAGCCCTCTTATACCAAAAGCTACCATCAACGCCACCGCCAGAATATCCAGTATCTCCCGCATGGAGCTGTGGGGATTGTATTTTTTAATCACCGAAACGGCAGATTCTTTCCAGCTCCTGACACTCTCCGGTGCCGGAGCTTGCAAAAGTTTTTCGCCATCGGCGATCACTCCGGCAAGTTCCTGACGGGCAGCTTCTTCAAGAATATCATCGTCGGTATGCAAAAAGTTTTTCACTGCCGCAAGCTGTTTTTTCAACGCTTTACGCAACTGATATTTTTGCAGGGTCTTCCAAACCGGACTCATAGCATTTCACCTCAAAAAAGCGATCAGTTATCGTCGTCATTGTTCCGCAAAACCGCCACAAAGGCTTCCTGCGGGATGTTGACCTGACCGATCATCTTCATACGCTTTTTACCCTCTTTCTGCTTTTCCAGAAGCTTGCGTTTACGGGTAATATCGCCGCCGTAGCACTTGGCAAGCACATTCTTACGCAGCTGACGGATGGTTTCCCGGGCAACGACTTTGCCGCCGATCGCCGCCTGAATGGCGATCTGGAACTGCTGGGGCGGGATCACATCTTTCAACCGTTCGCAAATCTGCCGCCCTCTGCCGTAAGCCATATCGGCGTGAACGATGGAAGCAAAAGCGTCCACCGGTTCGCCATTGACCAATATATCCAGTTTCACGAGCTTGTCGGCACGGTATCCGGCAGGCTCGTAGTCCATGCTGCCGTAGCCCCGGGTAATACTTTTGAGCTTGTCGTGAAAGTCGATAAGGATTTCGTGCATGGGCAGTTCGGCAGTAATGATAACATGGTTGGCATCCACCGAATCAGTGCGGGTGCAGATACCCCGCTTGCTCATGATCAGATTCATCACATCCCCGATATAGGTATTGGGCAGCATCACCCGGGCCTGAATAAGGGGTTCTTCGATGCGGTCAATACCGCTGGGGTCGGGCAGATAAACCGGGTTGTCCACCTCAACCATGGAGCCGTCTTTCAAATAAACATGATAGATCACGCTGGGGTAGGTAGCAATAATATCCATATTGTATTCCCGGCGCAGCCGCTCCTGAATGATCTCCATGTGCAGCAAGCCCAAAAATCCGCAGCGGAAGCCGAATCCCAACGCCGCCGAACTCTCTGCCTGATAGATGAACGCCGCATCGTTGAGCTGCAATTTGCTCATGGAAAACTTGAGCTGGTCGTAATCAGCACTGTCAATGGGGTAGATACCGCTGAAAACCATGGGCCGCACTTCCTTGAATCCGGGCAGCGGTTCGTCGCAAGGCTCTTTGGCAAGGGTGACAGTGTCACCGATTTTAGTATCGGAAGGGCTCTTGATGTTGGGGATCAGATAGCCAACTTCACCGGCACTCAAGCAATCCGCCGCCCGCATTTCCGGGCTGAAAAATCCAACTTCCTTGATTTCGCTCTCCAAACCGGTACTGAAAAGTTTCAGCCGGTCGCCCCGTTTGAAACTGCCGGACATGACCCGCACATAGACCACCACCCCCCGGTAAGCATCGTAAGTGGAGTCAAAAATCAAAGCACTGGCATTGCCGCCCCGGTCTTTCGGCGGGGGAATACGGTCGATGACCGCTTCAAAAAGCTCCGGAACCCCTTCGCCGGTCTTGCCGGAAACCAGCAGGGCTTCTTCCCGGGGAATGGCGAGAACTTCTTCCATTTGCTCATAACAAAGCTCAAGATTGGCAGCGGGCAGGTCGATTTTGTTGATCAGAGGAATAATGTGCAGATTTTCCTTGAACGCCAAACTGACATTGGCAACAGTTTGAGCCTGCACCCCTTGGGTGGCGTCGATCAAAAGCAAAGCTCCTTCGCAAGCACCCAGCGAGCGGCTGACTTCGTAGTTGAAGTCCACATGTCCGGGAGTGTCGATAAGGTTGATCTGATACTCTTCGCCGTCAGAACCTTTGCAATACATGCGAACCGGGTGGGATTTGATGGTGATCCCCCGTTCACGCTCCAGATCCATACCGTCAAGAAGCTGATCCTGCATTTCCCGCTTTTCCACGGTACCGGTATACTCCAGCAAACGGTCAGCCAGCGTGGATTTGCCGTGGTCAATATGGGCAATAATCGAAAAATTACGGATATGTTTCAAAAGATTTTCTCCTGCTTTAATACTTTGATTATACACTTGATATATAATATAGCACTTTCCGGAGATTTTTCAAACAATCCACTCAATATAGTATTGGGAAGATTGGGAGTATTGGGAGTAAACAGCCGGTTGCCGCTTCCGCCTCCGTTGCACTACGGCGTGACAAAACATACGCCGGGTAACGCCAGTTGCCCCCACATACTGTTGCATCGTTGGCGGCAATACCCGTCCGACCAGTCGGACTTGTCTGACATCCGCCACCCACACTATCGCAGCGATGGGCGGCAATACTCCCAAAAACGCTCAAATCTTCTCAAAATTTCCCGAATCCTCCCACAAAATCCGCCCTCAACCGTACTGCCGGGCTTGTCCCGAAGTAAGGCGGCAGGCAGCAGTGTCCATCTGCCCCGTCGGACAGCTGCGTCAAATTTTCAGAGCCGGCTTTTTTACCGTTTGAGCCTCAGCGGCTCAAGTGCCACACTTCGGTATGGGTGGCTTCGGCGTTTTCTTTGAATTTTATCATGGGCGACAAGGTTTCAAACTCCAGAAAACCCGGCATGGTAAAAAATTCTGAATTGCAGTTCATATCCGGATAAACCGCATCTTTTACGACCGGGTAGTTTTTATGGAATGTTTCGCCGTTAAGCTCGTAACAGGCATAGCCCTTTTCGTTGAACATGCCGACTTTGAGTTTGCCGGAATACACATCGTTCTGGTGCATTTCAAAAAATTTATCGCCCCATACCAATCGCGGATCGTTCATTGGCGTATAGGGCCATATAACGATATTGCGGGCAGGGTCAAAGGTTTCGTCAGGGCCGCTGCCGTGATTCTTGAAATCAGGCTGCGGAACTTTGAGCTTGCCGCCGGGTGCCATAACTGTCATGCTCCAGATAGAGGCTTCTATGGGCCACAGACCGATGTTTTTAAAAGTGTGATCTATCGTTACTTGAGTGGAATTTTCATCCAGCGTTATAACGATTTTTTTCCCGATCCAGCGGGATTTTTCGTCAGGACAAAGCAAGGTCAGTTTGCCATTATCGAACTGCCAATCCACCGGGTCGTTATCCGGGTAATATGTGCGGTGGGCCGCCTCGGGGGCGTACCAGAGCCGGTGCCCGCCGTAATTATGCCATTCGCCATCGCGGATGGGGGCGGATTCGTGCTCAAAAACCTTCATGAAGTTTTGTCCGCCATTATAGCCGTAAAAAAGGATACGCGGCCCGATATCGGTCGTAACGATAAGTTTCACGATGCCGTTGTTGAGTTCCAAAGCGTTTTTGAAACCATAGAAATCCACTTGTTTTAGTTCGATCATAGCAGCTCCTGTCTGTAAAGGCAATTTCAAAAAGTTCTTAAAAAACCTTGAAAGTGTCTTTGTATATACTATTTTTCAAGTAATATAACAAACTTTTTTCAAAAAACAAATTGCTGCCGGAAAGGTGTATAAAAAAAATTAAAAATATTTTTTTATGATTTGAAAATATAATCAGCACATGTTATATTATTTACGATAAATGTGGGGGATCGCATTTGACGGTAAATAACTGAATTTTGTCTTGCCCCCTTGCTATTGGTTTTCACGGAGTCTTGTTCTGGATTTTCCCGGAACAATACTTTAAGTGTGTACGACGGCGGGAAAATCCCGTGGATGGGTTTGGGTTTATGATTTCTGGTTCCGGTATTGGTATTCTTTGTGCTTTAGGTTCAACTGCAACCTGGGCGGTTTGCGCTGTTTTGTTCAAAAGATTGGGTGAAAAACTTGATCCGGTGGGGATGACTTTTGTTAAAGCGCTCTTCAGCTTTATTCTTATGCTGCCGATCATACTGATCTTTTATCCTCTGGGGGCTTTGACCTGGCAGCAAATCGGCATAATTGCCGCCAGCGGCATACTGGGGATTGCCATTGGCGACAGTTTGTTTTTTGCGGCTTTAAGCAGATTATCTCCGCTGGTTCTGGCTATTATTCTGCTGGCGGGGCCGGATATTTTTACCGGGTTGCTGGGGTTTATCTGCCTTAAAGAGATGCCGGTTTGGCAAGTGTGGGCGGGAATCTTGCTGATTATGGCAAGTACGGCGTTGCTGCTGCTGCCCGAAGTCATGGCAGAAAAAGATGCCGCCAAAACCACCTTGAAAGGTGTACTGTTCGGCTGCTGTTCGCTGTTGGCTACTGCTGTGGCAATGGTCATTATCAAGCCGGTGCTGGTGCAGCATTCTTCTTTGCCGATAACGATGCTGCGCATGTTTTTCGGCGCGTTGGCTATCTTGATATATGGGGCTTGTGCCGGAAAATTTGCCGAGTGGTATTCCCCTTTCGGCAAAGGCGAATACCGATGGGGGTTTCTGGGAACCGTTGCTCTGGTAACATACGGCGGATTCTGGCTTTCGCTGGCGGCAATCAAATTTCTTGATCTGGTAGTGGCAAGTGCCCTGATGTCGCTGGAACCGGTTTTTGTGCTGGCTTTTATGCTTTGTTTTGCCAGACATAAAACTTCGGTGCTGGAAATTACCGGACTTATATTGGCAGTAGCAGGAATTTTTCTGATAACATTTTTTAACTGAACAGGAGGAGAGTCATGGATTTTAAGGATTTGCTGATTTCAGCAGAAAAACGCGTACAGGATTTTCACGAAATGCAGAAGCTGGGGCTGCATTGCAACCACGGGGACTTTGTTCCGGCAGTGCATTATCCGCCCATTACCAAATATCCGCCCATTACCCAGGAAGAGATGTTCAAAGGTTATACTCCGCCTGCCGATGGCTTGATGGATGTTTATGTGCACATACCGTTCTGCCCCAAACGCTGTATCTACTGCCATTATCCTTCGATCTACGGCGGTTCGGATGCGGTGAAAGACCGCTATCTGGATGCTATGGAAAAAGAGTTCGATATCTACATGAATCTTATGCAGATGGACAAGATCAAGCTCCGGGTGGCGCTGATCGGCGGCGGTACTCCAACTGACCTTACTCCCAAACAGCTTGAACGCTTCCTGAAGATGTTTACTTCGCGCTGCGATATGTCCAATCTGCGTCAGTTCAATTACGATGTGGACCCCTGGACTCTGGTCGGTCCCGACGGGCACGAAAGATTGCGCATCATGCGGGATTACGGGGTTGACCGCCTGACCATCGGTATTCAGTCGATGAATGAAAATATCATCAAAAAGATGAACCGTTCTCACGATAAAGCCACTGCTCTGGAATCCATCAAAAACACTCTGGATTACGGTTATCAGCTGGATATTGAGTTTATTTTCGGCTATCCCGGTCAGACTTTGGAAAGCTGGTACGAAGAACTCAAGGAGATGGTAACTCTTGATGCTCACGAAATCCAGTTCTACCGCCTGAAAGTCGAGGCATACGGCGATCAGCAGGGGTTGATCAAAGATGTCAAACGCATCAATCCTGCCGATGTACCTTCGCCCGAAGATACTATGCGTATGAAGCAAATGGGTATAGATTATCTGGCTGCCCACGGTTACCATGAAAATCTGCGCCGGGTATTTACCAGAGAAAAGAAACACATTTCGCTTTACGCCTTCAATCAGTGCTGTATGCTTTACGATCAGATGAGCTTCGGTCAGACTGCATTTTCAAGCTTGCGTGACCGTTTTGTACTCAACACGCAATATTTTGATGAATATTACGAAAAGATCGAAAAAGGTCTGCTGCCGTTCAACCGCGGTTATGTCAGAGATGCCGACGCCCAGCAGCGCTGGTGCCTGATCCTGCCGTTGAAAAACTACTGGCTGCGGAAGAATCACTACAAGAAAATGACCGGTGTGGATATTGAAAATACCAAATACTATCCGATCCTGAAACGACTGGAAAGCTACGGTCTGGTTGAAGAAGAAGGCAACATCATCCGGTTGACCGAAAAGGGCGGCTTCTTTGCTGATGAAGTTGTAGAATGTTTCTACGATACACCTTTTGTGCCGTTTGAACGCAAGTTCTACAATGACGGACCTTTGAGCCCGTATGTTATCAATGAAGAGATTAAATGAGGTAATCTGCGATGTTCAAAAATATAACAATAATTGTTGTCAGCGCAGTGCTTTCGGTTACGGCATCTGTATTGCTGATGCCGTTGCTGGGGCCGGCAGGAAAGCCGCAAATGTCCGGCGGCGGCAGCAACGCCGGGGCAGTCCAGCAGCGGCTCAAACAGCAGCAGGAACGGGTTTGGGCTATGGTCATTGCTGATATAGAGAAGTACGGTTTTGATATTTACCGGCTTTACAGCGATGTGTCACGCAGTAATTCGATGATTCCCGGCAGTGATTTCGGGGCGGATAAGAGTCTGAAAAAACTTTCGGTAACATATCCCGACAGCAATATATACAAGCTGGCAGTGGCATGGGATTATCGCAAATGCTTGCGTGACCGGGATATGCTGCAAATCGAAAAAGCTATTTCAGAAATTCCTGCCGATGGCAGCAGCCGCTTGATGCCCAACGGTTTGGAGTTGGAACCTTTGTTGTATATGGCAATGTTCAACTATCAGCAGTCCACCGGCCGTCACGAAGCAGCCGGTAAAATAATCGCGATCCTTGAAGAAAAGTATGGTGATTGTCTGATAGATGAAGAACAGAAAATTACGACGGTAAAAGATTGGCTTGTGCAACAGAAAGCAGTCCATAATGCCATCATGAAATTCCAGAAGGCTGATAAGTTATGAAAAAAATGATTTTATTTGCGGCAGCCTTGCTGACTGCCGGAGCATACGCCGCACCGCTGACTACGGTTTTGACAGTAGCCAATCGTGATTCATTGGCTACTGCCGGTGACTTTGTGCATACAGAAATCACACCTGCCGGGCAGAAAGTGGCGACTGAATTTTATAAGATCATCTCCGAAAATGAGATAGCAAAGAATGCTGCCGGATTGCAAAAACTTGCCCGGGAATGTGAAAAATTCAGCGGCGGACAGATCGCCAACCGTGAAACGATCGCTATGGGGTGGCTTGCCCGGCAACTGGCATGTAAACCCGAACAGCGTAAATTTGCACATGAGCTGGAAGAAGCATATTTCAGATTTTTTACCGAAAACAACTGCGACAAGTTGAAGACCTATCTGATTGCCCAGTACAAATTAGCCGGGTATGAAACGATGGAGCCGGAAAAGCTGATGAATAATCTGAATCTGCTGCAAAATGCGCTTATTTATAATTCGCCGCTGCGTCCTCGCTGGGAACCGGTTGCCCGGATATTGGAGCTGTGCAATATCAAAAGCGGCGATTCGATTGTGGATTACGGCTGCCGTCAGGGGTACTATTCGCAGTTGTTCCGGGAAAAAGTCGGCAGCCGGGGGATGGTTTTTTCGCTGGATAACGACCGTGGTCACATTGACTTTCTGCAAAAATTTATTGTGCAGTACGATATACCCAATATGCTGGCAACCAAATCCACAGATGCCAGTTTGGGGATGGTTTCCAACAAGGCCGATGTGATTTTTATCAATCAGATGTATCACTTTATTTACATCTATGCGCCGCGCAATGAACAGCGCCAACTTTTGACCAGTATGCGGAAAACCCTGCGCAAAGGCGGCAGACTTATTGTTATCGGCAACAATCCGATCAAAGGCATTGCCGGTTATTCTCTGCACCCTGATTTGGTGATTGCACAACTCAAATACTATGATTTTGAGCTTAAAAAACAGTTGCAGTTGTCGCCGGCGGTCTATTTTCTTG
This sequence comes from Victivallaceae bacterium, assembly GCA_045585955.1. Lineage (GTDB taxonomy): Bacteria > Verrucomicrobiota > Lentisphaeria > Victivallales > Victivallaceae > SIG78. The sequence goes on along the minus strand of JAZMZK010000079.1, from coordinate 42,083 downwards.
AATTTGTCAATAATAAAGAAAAGTGATCGCATATGCGTAAAAACTTTACTCTCATAGAGCTTATAGTGGTAGTCGGCATCATATGTGTTCTGGCAAGTATTTCGGCGGGGGCGTTATCCCGTGCAAGGGCCTCTGCCAGACGCATTGAATGTGCCGGCAACCTCAAGCAGATCGGTGCGGCACTGCATCTTTACACCGGTGCCAATAGCGGATACTATCCGGTCGCCTGTTCGCTGCCCAGTTTTAATGCCGGTTTGGGAGAAAAAGTTATACGGTTGTGCGATATATTGTCGGATTATCTGCCGGGGCAGATTTTCCGCTGTCCTTCAGATAACGATGAACCGACCTGGTTTTCGCGGGAAGGCAGCAGTTATGAATTCAACGGCAAATTGTCAGGTGTAAAGATCGACAGTCACTATGAAGTTTTGCAAAACGGAGCCAGCAATGTAGTAGCAGTGTTTGACTACGACTGCTTTCATGCCGTATTGCCGCAGCCGGGAACTAAAAACTATCTGTTTGTCGATGGTCATGTTACAGATATAGAATAAATACGAGGATTTATAAAATGTGCAGGAAATTTTTTTACATTGCATTGATACTTGGCTGCTCGCTCGGGGCAGTTTCCGCCGAGAAATTTGAGATCAAAAATGCAGAATCGCTGCTGCATATCGGCAGTTTGGACTCTTTTGAACTGACCGTAGGCGGCATTGAAGCCGGCAGAGTTTTGTGGGAAGCACTCAAAAACAATGATGTAAAGCAAGCTCAAAAGGCGATCAATCTTTACAACGAAATCATCCCCAAAGAGAATTACGGCGGCGAATACACCGGCTTGCTCTGGTTGGCTGAACGCTACTTTTTCCCGGAAAAGTATGATATAAAAAATGAAAAAAATCCGTTCTACATTGAGTATTACCACTTTTTTCTGGACGATAAAGCCAAAGTGCTTAAAGAGTATCTGATCCGCAAATACAAGCTTCAGAAAATCCAGGATAAATCTATTTCCGACGGCTTGGACCGCAAGATTTTTCTGGAAGATTTTATTCTGTTCAACAATCCCTACCGTGAGCGCTGGGAAAATACATCGGAATTTTTCAAACGCATGAGCATCCCGGTTGGCAGTGTGATCGGCGATATCGGCTGCGGCCCGGGCGTTTTCAGCTATCTGCTGTCGCTGAAGACCGGCGCCAAAGGCAAGGTTTATGCTATGGATTTGAATAAAAATCATTTGAACTTTGTCGAAAAAGTGTGCAAAAAATACAATATCAAAAATATCCAGACCCATGTTTCAGGCGTAACCAGCACCAATTTGCCCAAAGATACACTTGATGTTGCGCTGATGTGTTCGCTTTATCACATCATCTATGCCGAAGCCGAAGCGGAACGCAATGCATTTATTCAAAGTATCAAATCCACCCTCCGTAAAGGTGGCAGTCTGATCGTGATCGACAACAGCCCGGTTACCGGCGATACGCTGCCTTATCACAGCAATTACATTGCCAAAGAATTGATCATTGCCCAGCTTAAATATTACGGTTTTGAGCTGGTAAAAGTTGAGCATTTTCTGCCGCAGCGCTATATGATCGAATTCAAAAATATAAAATAAAAAGTCACAGCGGGTGTTGATTTGAGCCGGAAAAAAATAATCATTGCAGTTGTTGCAGTAATAATTCTCGGGGTGATCCTTGCGCTGCCGATGCTGCACAAGCGTCCGCTTCCGGAACCGGCAACGGCGCCGAAAGAACAGATAAAGAGTTTTATTGCCGGGCGTGAGTTTATCCGTATTCCCATGCGGCAGCGGCATGATTTTATGAAAAGTCTGCGGCAGCGCGGGATCACGCACGATATGCTGGAGCCCGCTGATGAGAAGGAACGGGAAAATTTCCGGCGCAACATTGAATTTTTCAAGCAGGAAAGAGTGAAAATCTTTTTCTCAATGTCGCCGGAAGAGCAGACGCAGGCGTTGCAGGAAGCTGCCGAAGATTTGCGTCGGGAGAGCCGGGGCAAAAAATCATCCGGCGGCAGTTCCAATATGTCGCACCGCAAAGCGCTTGAAGGGCAGTCGCCGGAAGACCGTGCAAGATCGGTAGAGTTTGCACGGAGGCTCAAAAAATACATGAATCAGGAAAAATAAACGATCCGGAGGATTTCAGTTCCATGAGAGGCAAAACCAGTTTGATAGTATTGCTCCTGGCAATCGCAGCTTTGACTGCGTTGTTTTTTGTCGGGCGATGTTGCAGTGGTAAAGGCAGCAGTCAGCGTACAATAATGATGAGTCACAGTTTCGGGCAGCAGCATCCCATTCACAAATTTCTTGCCGGATTTGCCGGACAGCTTAAAGAGGACAGTAAGGGGCGTTTCACGGTCGAGATTTACGACAGTTCGCAGTTAGGCGCAGAGCCGCAGTTTGCCGAGCAGATCAGATTGGGTGTTTTGGATGGCGGTATCGTTTCCAACCAGATGTTGAGTAAATTTGCTCCGGAATTTTTGATTTTTCAATATCCGTATGTTTGGCAGAACGAAGCATCTGCACGGGATTTTCTGAATAAAACAGCCTGCCGCAAGCTGGCGGATATATTGAAAAAAGCCGATGTGGAGCTTGTACTTTGTACCAGTCTGACCAACGGCATGAACGGACTGTATTTTTCGAGTGATTGGGAGCGGATGAGTTTTAACGATCCTGCCCGGAGGTTGTATCTTGCTTACAGCGGTGCGCCGTTGTGTGTAAAATATTTTACTGCAATCGGTTTGCTGCCGGTGCCGATCGCCAAAGGCGAAGTATATTCGTCTTTGCAGATGAAAATGATCAGTGCCGGAGAAAACACACTCCCCGGCGTGATCGGCTCCAAGCATTTTGAAACCGCCAAACTCTTTGTTGCCACAGAGCATACTCCGGCTGTGTTTTATCTGGTATTCAACTCTGATTTTATGAAATCGTTGAGCGCCGGAGAAAAACTTATGCTGAAGAACGCCTGGGAGCGTGCCAAGAAAGAGTTTGAAAAACTTGCTTCGCCTGATCTTGTGAAACTTGCTGAACGCAACGGCATCAAATATCAGATCTTATCAGCTGAAGAAGCCGGATATCTGAAAAATATTGCAGAAAAAGAATTGAAAAAATCTGCCAGACTCCCGTGGCAGGCGCTTTACAGCAAATCTGAAAAAACGGAGGCAGGCGTAAAATGAATAAATTTCTGAAAATCAAAGCGTTTTGCTTGAAAATCATGGAAGTAATAACCTGCGCAGCATTGCTCTGTTTGCTGGGCGTTTTGCTGTTGCAGATCGTATCAAGAATGTTGAAAATGCCGTTCCCCGGCACAATGACTTATGCCACCATGCTGCTGATGTGGGTGGCATTTCCGGCGGCATGTCTGGGGTTGGAGAAAAAAATGCAGCTGGGGGTGGATCTGCTTTATAATCTGCTTTCTGTACGCAACAGAGGTTTTCTGGATATAATTGCCGGACTTTCCATTGCTCTGTTTGCGGTGCTTGCCATGTGCTGCGGCGGCAGCTGTATTGCATTTTTCCTGTTGGAAAATCGTGAAATTGTCCGCTTTATGTTTTATTTGCCGCTGATTTTATCCGGAGTTGTTATGATCATGCAGGGGGCAGATCGCATTATAGCCGGGGTTCGCGCAGTGGCTTTTGCCGGAAAACTGGAGGAATAAGGTTATGGAGTTTGATGTTTCAGTTGTTTTGACGGTTATGCTGGTCAGCCTTTGTGTGCTTGTAGCGCTTAATGTACCGATCGCTATTGCGGTCGGCATCTCTACTTTTCTCATGTTTTTTGCCGTGGGGCTGCCGGAAATCGGCGAAGTGGCGATTGCCCAGAATATGATTGCCGGGCTGGATATTTTTACCTTGCTGGGTATACCGATGTTTATTCTTTCCGGCGTGCTTATGCGGCACGGCGGCATTGCGGAAAAAATCATGGCATTTGCTGCTGCGCTGGTTTCCAAATTGCCGGGTGGTTTTGCCTTGGTCAATGTGCTTTCTTGCATGTTGTTCGGCTGTATTTCCGGCTCTGCGGTAGCGGGGGCATCATCCATTGGCAGCTGTATGATCCCTGAAATGGAAAAACGCGGTTATCCGCCGCCGTTCAACGCAGCAGTAACTACAACTGCGGCGGTCACCGGACTGCTGATACCGCCCAGCAATGTGATATTGATTTATGCTTTGGCATCCGGCACATCGGTTGCCGGGTTATTTCTGGCAGGGATCCTGCCGGGGATATTATTCGGCGTGCTGTTGATGATCGCAGCCATGATCTGCTGCAAATGGTGCGGATTCGGGGAGAGATCGCATGAACCGTTTTCGTATGTTTTGCTGTTGAAAACCTTTCTGGCCGCCAGTCCCGGTCTTTCGCTGGCGGTAATTGTAATGCTTGGCATTGTAAGGGGCTGGGTCACTGCTACTGAAGCGGCGGCGATAGCAGCGGCGTATGCGCTGATACTGTCGATGTTTGTGTATAAAAAGGTCAAATTCAAGGATCTTCCGGCGATTCTGGTCGAAGCCGGGATCCTGATTTCGGTGGTGTTGTTTCTTATTGCTACTTCTACGGCGATGTGCTGGCTTATTTCGCTTTGCCACATTCCGGCGGCTGTCAGCGATTATCTTATCAACATGTTCGACAGTCCCATACTGATTCTTTTGATGATCAACATATTGCTGCTGCTGGTCGGGGCTTTTACCGATCTTACGCCGGTGATCGTTATTTTTACGCCGATATTGCTGCCGGTAGTACAGAAATTCGGTATGCACCCGATCCAATTCGGTATTGTTATGGTTGCCAACCTCAGTATCGGTTTGTGTACTCCGCCGGTGGGGACGAGTTTGTTTGTCAGCTGTGCTTTAGCTAAATCGTCGATCTGGGAATCCTCCAAGTATATGATAGTTTTTGTTATTGCCATGTTGATTGGCTTGTTCCTGATAACCCACTTCCCGTGGTTTACCATGTGTCTGGTCTGACAGATGGCATGGAACGCTGACCGGAAAACAGCGCAGATCGTTCCAGCCTGACAAAGTTTTTTTATAAAAAAATCAAGCGGTATCGTTTCAAGGTTCTGCCGCTTGATTTTTTGTATTTTTCACCTGATTTTATGCGGTATTCCGGGGGGATTTTTTGAGATTTTTTCAAAACTTGCAAAAATCTTAAATGGCAGTATATTATAACATAAATCTGAAATTGCCAAACAGCTTAAAACGAAAGATTGTTTATATGTCAGAAGAATTGCAGAGTTTGTTGGAAAAAATCCACCGCAACGGTATTGAAAAAGCTGCCGCCGAGCGTGACGAAATGCTTGCCGCCGCTAAAAAAGAAGCGGAAGCCATCATTGCCGCCGCCAAAGATGAAGCCGGCAAGATCCGCAGCAGTGCCGAAAGCGATGCCGAAGCGTTGAAAAAGCGCTCCGAAAGTGCCATCCGTCAGGCGGCACGGGATATATTGCTGGATTTAAAAAGCGAGCTGAAAAAACGCCTGGAAGCCATCACCCGCAATCGTTTGGACGAAGCTTTGAGTGCCGATTTTATGGCAGGTTTGGTTGCCGATATTGCCAAAACCGTTTTGAGCGACCCGGCTAAAAGTGCCGCCGGTACACTGGAAGTTATGGTTGCTCCCGCCAAGTGCGAAGAATTGGTGCAAAAACTTACGGCCGCAGTGGGTGCGGATATGATCAGCAAGATCTTTGTATTTCCAAACTCCGCCGCCGGTCGTGGTCTGAAAATCAGCGTGGAGGGCGATCAGGTGTTCTTTGACCTCTCCGATGCCGCCCTTACTGAAATGGTTTGCGAATATGCCGGCAGCCGGGTCAGCGCAGTAATTACTGCCGAAGCTAACTGATCAAAAGCAGGAAAACAGTTGATGGCTAAAGAATATACATACTTTGCCGGAACGCTGCCTATGCAGTTTTTCGGCGAAAAACCTGCCATGAGTCTTGAGGCTTTTGATGCCGATGCCGCCCGTTTGACCGATGCGGTAACGGCGGAGCTTTTGCAGAAAGTTGTGCTGTATACGGAAGATACCGCCAACTTTCCTGATGCGGTGAAAAAGTTCTATGACTTTGAAAATTCCCTGCGGAACACTCTCTTGGATCTGCGTAAAAAAGTGCGTTCCGATGCCGGGGATTTCAAACGCAGCAACCCGGATTTTTATTCAGAAATCGCCGCGGCAGCAGCTCAAGCGTTCAACAACCCCGATTTGCTGGAAGCGGAAAAAACTCTTGACCGGCTGCGTTGGAACGCTCTGGATAATTTCGGTGCAGGGCATTATACAGATTTTACTGCGTTGGCGTTTTACCGCATAAAAATCGCCATTTTAAGTAAATACATTGACCGCACGCCGGAAAAAGGCAACGCCGCTTTGGAAAATATCCTTGATGCAGTCATGGCAGAGTAAGCAATAAAGATTTTAAAATATTTACCTCGATACAACGGAGAAAAAATAATGCTGGATACACAGAAAGGTCGGATCGTCGGAGTCAACGGCAACATCCTGACCGTAGAATTCCCCGAAAATGTTACCCAGAACGAAGTGGCATACGCCATCGCCGGCGATGTCAAGCTCAAGTGCGAAGTTATCCGGGTACGCAACAACCGTGCCGATATGCAGGTCTTTGAAAGCACCAACGGCTTGAAAGAGGGCGACGAAGTCGAATTTACCGGCGAACTTTTGAGCGTGGAACTGGGCCCCGGTCTGCTGACCCAGGTTTACGACGGTTTGCAGAATCCTTTGAACGAACTTGCCGAACAGGGCGGGTTCTTCCTGAAGCGGGGCGTATATCTTGCCGCACTGGATTACGAAAAAGCGTGGGATTTTACCGCAGTTGCCCAAGTTGGCGATACCCTCCTTGCCGGGGATACCATCGGGACTGTCCCGGAAGGTATTTTCCAGCACCGGATCATGCTGCCTTTTGCTTTTCAGGGCGAGTGGAAACTCACTTTTGTTGCTGAAAGCGGCAGTTACACTCTTAAAGATGTGATCGCCAAAGCTGTGGATGCCAACGGCGTGGAAAAAGCGATCTATATGGTTCAGCATTGGCCGGTAAAAATCCCGATTTCGGCTTATGCTGAAAAACTTCTGCCGCAGGAAACCATGATCACCCAGCAGCGGATCATTGATACATTTTTCCCGGTGGCTACCGGCGGAACTTTCTGTACTCCCGGACCTTTCGGAGCGGGCAAAACCGTTTTGCAGCACGCCTTGAGCCAGTTTGCCGAAGCTGATGTAGTGATCATTGCCGCTTGCGGCGAACGGGCGGGCGAAGTGGTGGAAATCCTGCGGGAGTTCCCGGAACTGGAAGACCCCCGCACCGGTCGAACACTCATCGACCGCAGTATCATTATCTGCAACACTTCAAGTATGCCGGTCGCTGCCCGTGAAGCGAGTGTGTATACAGCAGTAACTCTTGCGGAATACTACCGGCAGATGGGTTTGAATGTGCTGATGCTGGCTGACTCCACCTCCCGCTGGGCGCAGGCTTTGCGTGAAATGTCCGGCCGGTTGGAAGAAATTCCCGGCGAAGAAGCCTTCCCGGCTTATCTGGAAAGTCTGATCGCCGCTTTTTACGAGCGTGCCGGTCTGGTGAAATTGCGTGATGGTTCCATTGGTTCGGTAACCATCGGGGGATCGGTTTCCCCGGCGGGCGGTAACTTTGAAGAACCGGTTACCCAGGCTACATTGAAAGTGGTCGGTGCCTTCCTTGGTCTTTCCCGTGAACGCTCCGATGCCCGCCGTTTCCCGGCGATCAACCCGCTGGAAAGCTGGAGCAAATACACTTCGGTCGTGGACGCCAAAAAGCTGGAGCGTGCCCGCAACATCCTCCGCCGGGGCAACGAAGTCAATCAGATGATGAAAGTCATCGGCGAAGACGGTACCGATATAGCTGACTACATAATCTACCTCAAGAGCGAATTTCTTGACTATGTATATTTGCAGCAGAACACCTTTGACAAGGTCGATGGTGCCACCGGCTGCGACCGCCAGCGTTACGCCTTTGACAAAGTGGTGAATGTGCTGGACAGCGAATTTGCTTTTGCAGATAAAGAAGCCGCCCGCAGCTGGTTCCAGAGCTTGCGTCAGAAGTTTATTGACTGGAACTATGAAGTTGTCGGCTCCGAAGATTACAAAAATCTGGAAGCCGCCCTCGATGAACAAGTCAGAAAGCAGGTGAAATAATGCTTAAAGTATATCACAAGATCATCCGTATTGCCGGTTCGGTCATTACCGTCGAAGCCGACAATGTAGCATATAACGAACTGGCGGAAGTTTCCGGCGAGCGTGGTACTTCTCTTGCCCAGGTCATCCGCATCGACTCCGGCAAAGTCTATTTGCAGGTATTTGCCGGCAGCCGGGGCATCAACACCGGCGATCAGGTGCGTTTTCTGGGCCGGGAAATGCGGGTTTCGGCATCCGAAGATCTGCTGGGCAGAATTTTCAACGGCCGCGGCGTGCCACGGGACAACCGCCCCGCCATTGAAAGCGATCTTATTGAGATCGGCGGTCCTTCCGTCAACCCCGCCAAACGAATCATTCCCCGCAATATGATCCGTACCGGGATACCCATGATCGACGTATTCAATACCCTTGTGGAGTCCCAGAAGCTCCCCATTTTCTCCATTGCCGGTGAACCCTACAACCAGCTCCTTGCCCGCATTGCCTTGCAGGCGGAAGTCGATGTAATTATTCTCGGCGGCATGGGTTTGAAGTACGACGATTACCTCTATTTCCGGAATACTCTGGACGAAGCCGGTGCTTTGAGCCGTACTGTAATGTTTATCCACACGGCAAGCGACCCCACGGTGGAATGTATGCTGGTGCCGGATATGAGTCTGGCAGTTGCCGAACAGTACGCTATTTCCGGCAAGCGGGTGCTGGTACTGCTGACCGACATGACCAACTTTGCCGACTCCCTTAAAGAAATCGCTATTACCATGGAACAGGTTCCCGCCAACCGTGGTTATCCCGGCGACCTTTACAGCCAGCTGGCAAGCCGTTACGAAAAAGCTGTGGACTTTGACGGTGCCGGTTCCATTACCGTGCTGGCAGTTACCACCATGCCCGGCGACGATGTGACCCACCCGGTACCGGACAACACGGGTTACATTACCGAAGGTCAGTTCTACTTGCGTAACGGCCGTATCGAGCCATTCGGTTCGCTCTCCCGCCTCAAGCAGCAGGTGAACAGCCGCACCCGGGAAGACCACCGTGCCATTATGGACGCCATGATCCGGCTTTACAGCGAATACCGTTCCACGCTGGAAAAGCAGTCCATGGGTTTCCAGATGAGTGCGTGGGATAAAAAACTGCTCAAATACGGCAAACGCTTTGAAAACGAAATGATGGATCTTTCGGTAAATATTCCGCTGGAAGAAGCCCTCGATCTGGGCTGGAAGATCCTCGCCGACTGCTTTGATCCTGCTGATACGGGGATCAAGAGCGATCTGGTGAACAAATTCTGGGTAAAGGCGTAAAGTTTTCGGAGTTGTGCCATGAGCAAACTTAAATTAACAAAAACTGAACTCAAAACCCAGAGCGATGCCCTCAAGCAGTATCGCCGGTTTCTGCCCACATTGCAGCTCAAAAAACAGCAGCTGCAAGTGGAGTTGCGCAAAAGCCGCGATCTGGTGGAAGCCAACCGCAGCGAATACGCCGCCTTGCGGCAGGAGCTGGAGCGTTTTGTGGGCTTGTACGCCGATGCCGGGGTTTTGGAGTTTATAAAAGATAATCTGCAAGTTGTGGGAGTGAGCCGCTCCACTGCCAACATTGCCGGGGTAACAGTGCCGGTCTTTGACAAGGTGGATTTTGCCGAAAAAGCCTACGATATGTTCACAGCCGATCTCTGGCTGGATGGGGGCTTGGCAACGGTGAAAAAACTTATTTCCCTCATCGAAGCCGGGAAGGTGCTGGAAGAACAGTACCGCCTGCTCAATGTGGAGCTTTTGAGCACCACCCAGCGGGTAAATCTCTTTGAAAAGGTGAAGATCCCCGAATGTATGGAAAATATCCGGAAGATCCAAATCTATCTGGGTGATGCCACCACCGCTGCCGTAGTCCGCAGCAAGATCGCCAAACGCAAGATGCAGGAGGCCGCCGCATGATAACAGCTATGAAAAAAGTTCTGCTGCTGACCTTGAGTAGCGACCGGGATCTTTCGCTGGAAAAATTGCGGGAGCTGGGGGTTATGGAAGTTGTTTCCGAAAATATCTCCGACAGCTCCGACCGTGCTGCATTATTGCTCCGGCTGACCGCTTTGGATCGGGCATTGGGCACACTTTCTGCCCGCAAAGTCAAAGGTTCTTGCGATAACACCGCACTGCCGGAAGATAACGCCGAATTGGCGGATTTTACGCTCAAATGTTTTGCCGAAAGCGAAGCGTTGGCCCGGGAGCTGGATTTATTACGCAAAGAGCGTGCCGAACTGGAGCCGTGGGGCGAGTATGATCCCAGAGAGATCGCCGAACTTAAAAGCAAAAATATTTTTGTATATTTGTGCGAAAGCAATGCCGAACAGTTTGCCGCGATCAAAGAAGCCTTGCCGGAGGCGGCGTTGACGGTTCTCTCGGAAATTCAGGGCATTATCCGCTTTATCGTGGTTGCCGATTCTGCCGTAACTGATGTAACGCTGCCGGAAGTAACTCCCGGCGACCGGCGGCTTTCGGCGGTGGATAAAGATATAAACGCCAATCTTGAGCAGCAAGCGGCTCTGGAAAAACAATTCGATTTGCTGACCACCCGTTTGAGCGATTTGAAAATCTACCGCAACACCATAGCTTCCGACGCCGAACTTTTGAGCGTGCGGGATGGTGCAGAGGATTGCGGAGAATTGACCGCACTGCAAGGTTTTGTGCCGGTAACTTGTGTGGAAAAACTCCAAGCCGCCGCCCAAGATAACGCCTGGGCGTTGAGTTTGACCGATCCCGAACCCGGCGAAACCGTGCCGGTTTTGCTGGAACCGCCCAAGTGGGTCAAGCCCATTTTGCCCTTGTTCCAGTTCCTCGGCATTGCCCCGGGGTATGAAGAGTTTGATATGAGTCCGGGTATGTTGATATTTTTCAGCATATTCTTCAGCATGATCATCAACGATGCCGGTTACGCTGCTGTAATGCTCCTCGGCTCCATTATTGCTGCCGTGGCGCTGCGGAAGAACCCCAAAGCCGCCATGCCTTGCCGTCTGGCACTGGTTTTGAGCTTTTGTGCCACGGCGTGGGGGGTGTGCAACGGTGCATATTTCGGTACCGAAACCAGCTGCCTGCAAATGAAGTTCTTTGCTTCAGGTGCTGATCAGACCGCCCACTTGCAGCTGGTTTGCTTTGTGTTGGCGCTGGTGCATCTCTCGCTGGGTCACTGCTGGCGATTGGTCAATGCTTCCAGTGCGTTGGAAGTGATCGGGCAGCTGGGCTGGATACCCATATTGCTTTTGGACTTTATGGTAGTATTGGGCTTGCTTGTGTTCCCCGGTATGGCGCTGCCAACCTGGGCATTGATCGTCGGAGGTGTGGGGCTTGCCATGGTATTGATCGGCGGTGTGGACTGGCGCGATGTGGGTGCCATTTGCAACTTCCCCTTCGATCTGATCGGCAGTTTTACTGATACTTTGAGCTATGTGCGACTTTTTGCCGTGGGCATGTCGGGTACTTACATGGCGCAGAGCTTCAACGGTATGGGTATGCAGTTGTGGGAGGCATCTCCCTGGCTGATACCCGTAGCGATATTGGTGATCGTGTTCGGGCATCTTTTGAATGTGGCGCTGGCCTTTATGAGTGTATTGGTGCACGGGGTGCGCTTGAACACGCTGGAATTTTCCAACCACGCCGGTATCCGCTGGGGCGGACAGGCGTTTAAACCTTTGAAAAAATTTGAACAATAAACTATAATATAAAAAAAGGAGAATTAAAAAATGAATGTTGAATTGTTGAAAGCTCTCGCTATGGCTGGCGGTTATGCTGCTGTCGCTCTCGCTGCCGTGGGTTCTGCCGTAGGTTCCGGTATCGCCGGTCAGGCGGCTATCGCTGCGTGGAAACGCTGCTATGCCCAAAACAAACCCGCCCCGTTCCTGCTGGTGGCGCTGGCGGGTACCCCCCTTTCCCAGACCATCTACGGCATGATCCTTATGATGCTCATCAAGAGCGGCGACGGCAATGGTATATTCTATCTTGCCATGGGTATCTTTGCCGGTTTCGGTTTGATGGCTTCGGCGATCTTCCAGGGCAAAGCCGCAGCCGCCGGTTGCGATGCTTTCGGCGAAACCAACAAAGGGTTTACCAACTATCTGACCATCTGCGGTATCGTCGAAACCGTAGCCTTGTTTGCTTTAGTCTTCGGCATCATGGTCATATAAGGCGAACAATCTTGCGGGAAATCTCGCGCCTTGCTGCGGCGAACCGTTCGGCTTGTCACGGCGTAGTGCAACGAAGCCGGATCACATACAAAGGTATGCCTTGTCGCGGCGTAGTGTAACGAAGCCGGATCCCTCTCTTGTTCGCCTTGCAAAACGCGACCTTTCCTCGCAATATTGCTCGCCACGGCGTAGTGTGCCTTTCGCCTCGGTCGAGTACAAAGGTACACTCCCTCGGCTCTTTCCTTGTAAAACTCGCCAGCTGCTCGCAATATTGCTCGCCTGCGAATGTTTGCGTGCCTTGCTGCGGCGAACCCCAAACGGACTTAAACGGACATTGCATCATTAGCCGCCACGCATACGCTCGCCGACAGCTTGGCGGCAATGCACTCAAAAACTCCCAAACCTTCCCAATACCTCCCAATACCTCCCACAAAAGCCGCCATCAACCGTGTCGCCCGCTTGCCACGGCGTAGTGCAACGAAGCCGGGCGTATGCGGCGTATTGCGGCATACGCTATACTGTCGCAGGGTGAACGCCTGTTTGCCGCGCGATATAATTGGGAAGAATTGGGAGGGTTTGGGAAGAATTGGGAAGCTGGCGCTAGCCCGCTGCAGCCGGTTGACGCGCCACTCCGGCGAGCTATACGCAGGGTAAAGCCCGTTGCCCACACATACTGTCGCAGCAGTTTTGCGGCATCCGTCTACGCCGGAGGCTGCGGAGGACAAGCCAGCCGCTACACATACTGTTGCTATGCTGGCGGCAATGCACCCAAAAACTCCCAATACTTCCCAATACTTCCCAATACCTCCCACAAAAGCCGCCAACTATCCTATTGCCCGCTTGCCACGGCGTAGTGCAACGAAGCCGGGCGTATGCGGCGAACCAAACAACCGCCGGAAATTGCTTCAACGGACTTGGGTGTAGTTTTGCCAGAGGAATTTTTCGTGGTCATCAAGCGGTATATTTTTTATTGCTTTGGCTATATCGTGCCTGATTTGCCATTCATCCAACTTTCGGGCTATGTGCAATCTTATCAAGCCGTCGGAGCGGCGCAGCGGGGCACCATCGCCCTTTAACTGCTCGATCATCTGCCATGCGGGATCTTGAGCTTTTGCCGCCAGTGCATTGGCGATCTTCTGCCGGGTTTCCAAGTGGGCATCGGCGATTTTTATCAATGCCATAACCGTATGGCCGAAAAACTTTTCGCAATCCCAATTATCCAGATTTTTCAACAGCAACTCCACAGCTTCCACGCTGCGTAATTTGCCCAAAAGGTAGGTTGCGGCGATCCGGCGTGGTGCTGAATACCGCAAATTTTCGTTGATGCAAGTTGTGTCATTACACTCAACAAGTTTTATCAGTTCGGGTACAGTTCTTACATCTCCCGCCAGTGCCAGAGCCAATGCGGCATTGATTTTTGCCGGTGAATTTTCCGGGGAACTTTGATGAAGCTCCCACGCCAGAGCGGTTTTATTTTGCTGTTTGATATTCCAAATAGCCAGAGCGGGATTTTTGCCAGCCAAACCGGCAATGATCTCATCATCGCTTGCCGAATGCCAGACAGAATTGATGTCGCCAGCGGGGATCTTGCTTTGGGCGGAAGCATGGACTCCGGGATTTTCCGGCAACAGGTGTTGGATGCTTGCAAAGTCGATTTCGTGGGGCAGAACTTGCCGTTTTTGAGCTTCAAATGCCAGATTGCCCGCCAATTCTCCGGCAGCAGTCATCAAAGCGATCATCCGCAAAGCACACCCCAGATCGTGATCCACGCCCAAATGACGGGCTGCGGCGATCACTCCATGGATATTTTCCGGGAAAAGCAAACTCATGGGTACGGGTATGGAAACACGGATCTCCCAGCAGGAGGCGGCAATAGTCCAATCCTGATAATCTTCGCTTTCAAAAAAGAGGTCCTGGGCGTGGGTATCCAGGTTGGATATCACATGGAAAAATGCTGCTTCGTGTTTCCCTTTGCCCGCAAAAAAGTCTTTGATGGTGTAAGGTTTGACTGGTTTGATCCGCAAACCTTCCCGCACGCCGGGGTTATCGGCAAGCTGTATGCAGAGCCGTTTGGTGCGGAAATCATCCTGCAAATGCAAACTTGTGCTGTAAAGAAAACTTTTGGAGAAATCTTCCAGATCATATTGAGCCACCCGCCCGGCATCGAAGTTCTGCACATAAAAGAATTTGCCGCCGATCTTGCCCATGCTGTTGGTGTAGCTGTTGAACTCCCCATCGCCGTTTCTTCCGCAAGTCAGAGGGGCATTTGCCATGGTGCAAAGCACCGCATCAGCAGTGGAATCTATAAATGTGTAAGCCGAAACGGTAAAAAGTTTGCCTGAATTATTGCGGTAAGTTACGGCTGTTACCCGGTTGCCGGATTTCTCCACACCGGCAATGGCGGAGCCGTATTCCAAAGTTACACCGGCATTGCGGGCGGCATTTTCCAGTTCCAGCTTCAAACTCTCGCTCATGGAGTGGTAATCTGGGTATTGTTCAGAATTATCCTGCAAAACTTTGGCAAGCCCGCCCACATTCTGAATATACGACCGGGCAACAAAGCCCCCCGTCCAAACGCCGCCGGGGTAGAAGTTTTTCTCGATCGCCAACACCTTTGCCCCCCGGCGGGCGGCGGTGATGGCGGCAATGATCCCGGCAGTGCCCAAACCTGCGACCACACAATCAAATTCGCAGCGTTCCGGGGCGGGAGTATCGGGTATTCGGGCATATTCATACTTGCCTTGCAGCCCGGAATCCAACGCTATAGATGCATTGTCAAAGCGTGGAAAACTGAAGCGGGAAGCTGACCAGATGATTTGAGCTGATGCCAATTCTGCGGGGCGTTCAGCCCAGCACTTTTGTAAATTTTTCCGAGCAAGGTCGGGGGTGTCAGCAGAATTGCAAGGCATTTCCAAAGTGTAGATTTTCTCTGCCGGAGTGCGGAACAACTCAAAGCTGCCGTATTTGCCTTCAGCGAGAGCATTTTCGGAAAAAACTGCGGCAGTAAAGAGCTTTTCAGCTCCCTGACTCCGGGCGTCGATCACCTTTTCGGCTTCAATATTTATTTCATTGCCGCCCCAGTCGATAAAGGTATAAACTTTGCCGGATCTGCGGATAAATTCCAACCCCAGCAGGGGTTGTATCTGGTGTTTCATGCACCACGCCGCCAGCGTTGGAGCCAGTGCCGCCGGTAAAATTCGCCCATTTTCCAGAGCATGACGGCGAGCCAGCTCCTGCCGGAACTCTTCAGCGGCAATGGAAGTCAAGGGCTGCGACCAGTTTTTGCCCTGCATAAAAGCAAAAGCATAATCACTGCCGACGGAGATGGAACTCTCCACCACCAGCGAATTTTTTATCGCCGCAGCCAGACCGCAACCGTAAAAGGTCGCCCCCAGAATAAGCGTATCAACCGAGTAATCTATTTTTACAGTTGCGTTCATGGTTCAAGCTTTACTTTTCGGGTTTCATTTCGGCTATTTCGGCATCGGTAAGAGCTTTGTCAAAGAGCTTGACATCGCTGATTATGCCGTTAAAGCCGTATGCCGAACCGCGGGAACTGCTGGCGCCGATGGCTGCCCATTTGCGGGTGGATTTGGTCATAACGCCTTTGGCGGAGTTCCGCAAAGTACCGTTGACATAGACTTTGACCGTTTCGCCATCGTAGCTGACAGCGACCCGGTAGAAGGTGTTGTCTTTGAGCGAGCCCTGGGAATTTTTGCTGGCAAGGATCACATTCTTTTTGCCGTCGCCCATACATGTATAGAGGGATTTCCAGCTTACATAAATACGGAAACCGGGGCCTTTGCCGTGAGAATTGCTCCAGAAAAAGATCTCGTACTGACGGCTGCGGTGCATATTTTCCGGAGTTTTGACTACTGCCGTAAAGGTGAACCCTTTGCAGGGGTCAAATTCAGTGGGCATATTAAAGCAAAGTCCGGCGTAGGTTTTGATGTTATCGGGTGTGTTGAAGTTAAAGGCTTTGCCGTCAGGGCCATCGACCACCTCAAACTGTTTGGCGTTCCAAACGGTCACTTTGGCGATCTTACCGGTGGCTTCTTTGACCTTGTTTACATCGCCCTCGTTCAAAGGAAAGCTCAAGTAGGGTTCGGCTCCGCAAAGGGCAAAAGCACTCAAAGCAACAGCGGCAAAAAGAGTTTTAAAAGTGTTCATTTTTTATCCTTTTATTAAATTATTGTTAATGTGTCAAATTTTGCAACCAATCGAAGTATTAAATTATCTCATTTATGATTATCAATATACCACACAAGTTATGATTTGTCAAAAACACCCAAACTATAGCTTGCTGCCGGTGGATACAGCGTGAGGCAATGTCGAGTTTTGCAATGCACTGCCCGAGGGATCCGGCTTCGTTTTACTACGCCGTGACAAGGTGTACCTTTCGATCCGCCTTCGCATAAAGCTACGGCGGACAAGCCGAGGTGCAGGGTTGCGAGCCCGGCTCGAGATTGCCCGCGATGTGCCACCGTACTTTGCTTGCTCACAAATTTATTTTGCGTATGCTTCGATTTCGGCAATTATGGTGTTCTTGCCGTTATTTTTGGTTACATAAATTCTGATGGCATCTGCTTCTTGGGGGGCAAACTTGAATTCGTACATATCCTGTTTGCTGTTCACTGCTTTGCCCACAGTTTTCCATTCGCCATTGCCTGATTTCAGCTGCACTTCAAAGTCCCGCAGCGATTGTTTTTCCGGATAGACCACCACTCTGCCGATAGTGGCAGATTTTTTGAGATTGAGTTCGATCCAGTCAGGACACTTTCCGGGGGTGTTGTCCTGCCACGGGCAGCCGCCCCGGGGACTGTTGGTGGTGATCACACCATCGGTAACATGCCACAGCTGGTTGGCAATGGGGTCACGGGGACGGCGTTTGGCGTTGCTGGAGGGGATGATTTCCAGCTTTTCTTCTTCCATACGCTGGAAGAGGATGTTGCCGGGTTTTTCACGCTTTTTGTACTCTTTTTCGATGATCGCTTTGATTTCATCAACGGTTTTGAGTTTGAAATCACGCATATCAGTAGTGTAAACATGTACTTCGAAGGGGCGGAACTTATCTTTGATCTTGCCGTTTCGGGCTTTGATCGTGCGGTTTTCGCTCAAGATCTGCAATTTGCTGTCGGCAAATTCCGGGAGTTCAAACTCGTACTCGGCACTTTCGTATTCCACATTGCACGCCAACAGCCAGACGGCGCCGCTTTCGGGATTTTTGAACGCCCGCAGCCGCAAACTTTTAGTGGGGCTTTGGGGTTTGAGCGGGGTTTGGATGATGGCTTCTTCGCCCACGATTTTCTGCTCTTTGACCAAAAGGGGCATACCCACCATGATTTCCGGGTAATCACCCTGAAATACATTGTAATGCAGCAAGCCCTGTGCCCCCAAAATCAATGCCAAAAGGTTCTGCGAGCGGTATTCTTCATAGCTGGGGACCCGGCTGCGGCGGGAACCGTGTTCGCCATAGTTGAAGCCCTGATGCAGATAAGCAATGCTCTGGGCATCTACTTTATCTTTGAAATACTCTGCGGCAATATCCATGCAAATAACGATCTTCTTGAAATTGCTCATCTCGGTCGTCTGGCTGGGGTGCGGATAGCAGTGGAAACCGTTGATTTCGCCGCAATCCGGGTAAGCGATCACCCCTTTGGTGCCGGTGGAAATGACCACCGGGTGCCACGGGTCGACATCCGCAGCGATAGCGGCGACTTTGGCTGCCGACTCCCGGCTCAAGCCGGAGCAGTCCGGTTCGTCCACCCAGTAGTGGGCAAAAACATTCTCGGGCTGCATATACCTTGCCACACGCTTGCGGAAAAACGCTTCTGCCGCCGGAGTGATCCCCTGTTTGGCAAGCACATTACGCAAGCCGAAACCGGGGGCTACCAACCCGAACCCGAGGGGAGTCATACTGCGGACATTGGGATATTTGCCGGTATTGGTCATAACTGCCAGAAATTCAGGAAAGTAGAAATCTTTGGTATTCCAGCTCAACAGCAAAAACACCTTTTTGCCGTCGATATACCAGTTGCGGTCTTTGCCCCGCCACACTTCGCCTTTGCGGTATTCAAGTTTGCGGATAGGAGCAGCAGTAGCGGCGGTAACTTTGCCGGACTTATCGACCAATTCGCCCACAACTTCCAATCTGCCGAAAGGCAGTTTTGCGGCATCGAACTCAAAATTCACGCTTTTGGCTGCCGCCTTTTTGGCAGAAACCAATGCGGTTTTTTCTCCGGCTTTGCGGATCGCCCCACGGATAGACATACCTTTTTTCAGGTCGGAAGCGGAAACTTTGAACCGCACTTTATCCAGCTTTTGCGTTACAAAGATCGCCTGCCGGTAATGGGGGTCGATCAAGTCGATGGATATGGGGGTGAATTCCAGATTTTCAGTAACTTTCTTTTCTGACAGCAAGCGGAAATTATCATTGTCACGCAGCGAAAAAGTCACTTCGTATTTGCCGCTTTTTTCCAGCATTTGGGTCGGGAACTTTATGTTCAGCGTGCCGTTGGCGGCAACTTGCTGTTTGAGCAGTGCACGGGTAAAACATTTGCCGTCCGGAGCTTTCCACATAACTTCCGGCAGAACCGTCCGGGCTTTATTGCCCGCATCTTTAATGGTGATTTGATAATCGGCGGCAAGTTTGCCTTTTTGAATACTGGCTTTGATAACCGGTTCGCCCACTTTCAATGCATAAGCAGCCAGATCCATTTCCGGCGGAGCCATTTTTACAAACACGCCTTTGACATTAAGTACGCCGTTTTTGCCGATGGCAGAGATCTCCGAAGATTCTCTGGCACAGTTGACCGTCCAGAAATCCTTGTTGGCAGTCCGCAGATCCAACGCCCGGAAGGGTATGGCGATCTCCGCAGTCCAGAACTCCTTGCCGTGCCGGACTTTGCCCCGGAATCCGGAGTCGTAGCTTACATCCTGCACAAAGCCCCCCTGATCGCAGGAGCGGTCAAAAAGTTTGCCGTTGTGCCCCAACGCAAAGTGGTAATAGCTGGCACTGTCGCCCTGGGGGTCGATCATAACTTCCACACATTCCTGGAAAAGCGAGGAGTTGTTGATCTCATTTTCAGGTATATAGCATTTGAACCCGAAAACTATATCCACGCCGTTGTTGATCACCGCTACTTCGGTGCGGCGGCGGGCGGGTTTATTGGTATTCATCAGCAGAAATGAGTCCACAAACTTGGCTTTTTTCCACGCCGCTTCGTCCAGCTTGCCGTCAACTTTGATGTGTTCGCTTACCACCGGAGTCAGCACGGTTTCAGCAGAAACTGCGACGATCGCCAACAACGCTGCTGCAACGGAACAGAAAGTTTTTTTCCACATAGCTTTTTCCTTTATTTTTTGAGATATTGACCGGAGCACTTTTCAATAATTATCTAAAGAACATTGTAAAGTACAACTGTTTTAAGAAAAATGCAAATAAAAAAACTGGTTTTTACCGGCAAAAGGATAGCTTGAGGAAATTTTGCGGATTTTGCTCTATATCAAGCATTTTCAGCAGGATTTTCTGCGGAGAGTTTTTCGCTGTATATTTTCTGGCGTTCCATAATGCCCGACACCAGCACGATCAGTGCCAGATTCTGAACCATATCCACCATTTCGTTGGTCAAACAGAGCCAATCCAGATTTATCAGACTTTCAAACGATTCAGCTTTCATGCCTAAGCGGAATGTGGCTCTGCCCAGCAGGCTGCTGATAAGGAACATTGCCCAGAAAATCTTCAAACAGCCGGGGGCGGGGAGCTTTTTCCAATTCTCCGGCTCATCTTTGTTGAACTCCACAGCGTTCCAAATTTCCCGGAAAAACTCGTAGGGTTTGAACAATGACCAGACCGGAATGATAAAGTTGAGCCAGCCCCAATGAGGCTTTTGGGTAATATTCTCGATTTTCCAAGCCTGATTATTGGCTGCCGCCCGGTACATCCAGCGGAAAGTGCCGGCAGCAGCATCGCCGCCAGAATAGCTATTATAGCGATCACCACCAAAAGCTCGATCAAAGTAAAACTCAACTTTTTATTCAACATTTCAACCTCCTTCTTATATATAGAAAACCATACTTTGGAAGAATAAAACATATTTTCAATTATTTTGCCAACATATTTTACAAAAAAATCACCAATATTGCTTAAGTAATCTTGCCAGATGGCTTTTGTCGCAAAAGCTCCATTTCAAGGCAGTTTCTTTAAGTGTTGCGCCCCGCTGCAAGTCATCCCGTGCCCCGTTCAACCGGAACAACCGTTCATAGCGGCCAAAGCTCATACCATAGACTTGCTTGAACAGCACCGAAAAGCGGCTGCTGCTTAAATTACATGCTTCGGCAGCTTGTTCCACGCCCATGATCCGGCAGCTCAAATTCTGCAATGCCGGGCGCAACCGGCTGTGAAGCTGATCAAGGGCAACATCCCGATCAGGAATAGTCGGCAGGAGGTTTATAAAAAACTCCAGCACTGCATTATACACTCTTAAAACTTTTTCCGGCGCCTCCGGAGCCCTGCAGACTGCCAACATTTTTTCCAGCCAAAGCTCCTTATCCGGGGCCTGATTTATACACTGCATACGCTCCACGGGGGGCATGGCAAAAAGATTCGCCAGCTTCTCCCTGCCCGCAAAAAAGAAATTTTCCAGCGTGGCATCGTCCAGATTTATCAGCAATATCTTCCGGTCATGACTGGTGGCGATAGTGCAATGTGGTTCCCACGGGGCGGTCAGAAATATGTTTGAAGTGCTCAATGCAAACTCCGTATTACCATATCTGCCCTTGTGTATACCCGATAATATCATTCCCAGATGGAGTGCCCGGTGCATATCGTAAGTTTTGCCGCCGCTGTGTGCCGGATTGCTCACCAACATCCACGAAACCGGACGGGTGCTGTCAAGCTGCCAATCGTAAAATCCAACATTTTTCATAGATCAAACACTGTTTATAAAAGAAATATTCAACTTTTCAACATAAATATACCACCAAATTTATTTGTTTTCAAATTACGGGCAACTATATTATTTACAGAACCTGATCCCAAACTTTAATTTAAGGAGAATTCGGCTATGAAACACAAACTCATTCTGATCGGCTGCGGCGGTATGGCAAAAAATCATGTATCACGCTTTGAAAGTCTGGAAGATTGTCTGGAAGTGGCGGCTGTGGTCGATATTGATACAGTCAAAGCGCAGGCAGTTTCCGACCTGCTGCCCAATCACCCGCCGGTATTTGCCGATTACCGTGAAGCTCTGGAGCTGGGTGATGTGGTTCTGCAGGTTCTGCCCCACCACCTCCACGCCCCGGTGACCATTGACTGTTTGAACGCCGGTAAGCATGTGCTTGCCGAAAAACCCCTTGCCAATACCCGTGAAGAGTGTCTGGCAATGATGGAAGCGGCAAAACGCAACAACCGGGTGCTGATGACCGCTTACTGTATGCGCTTTCATCCGGCACTGCTGGAAATGAAGCGCCTGATCAAAGAAAAGGTCTATGGCGAGTGTTTCCAGCTTTCCATCTGGACCGAACAGCTGACCATCAAAGAAGATGCCCCGTGGATCCACGACCGCAAACTGCTTGGCGGCGGTCAGCTTTTCAGCCATGGCTGCCATTACATCGACCTGATGCTCTGGATGATGGGCAAGCCACTCCGCGGCACCCACAGCGGAACCAATTTATGCACCCCGTGGATGGATCGGGAAGGCACCAGCAATGTCTGTCTGGAATTTGAAAATGGCGCACTGGGTTATCACTTCGGCACCTGGGGCGCCCGGGGCACCAGAATGGGGTACAGTTTTCATGCGCACTGCGAAAAGGGCTTGATCGACTTTAAATTGCAGGAAAATAAACTCCTGCTGCGGGGCAACATCTCCGAACACATCCCCGGCACTCCGGAAGATTGCAAAGAGTATGTCCTTATGGATCTGGAAAAATCCCCCGTCAAGCACACCGCTGCCGAAATGCGCCACTTCCTTGAATGTGTGGATAGCGGCAAAACTCCGGAAACCAGTCCGGAAGAAAGTCTGGCAGGCTTGGAGGTCATCTGGGAACTTTACCGGGCGGAAGATGAACACCGCCTCGCCGATTTCAGCAAGATAGCGATGCCTTTTTAACTTGCAGAATATCTGCTGAAAAAAATCCCCTTGCGGTCAGAAAAACTGCAAGGGGATCAATTTTATTTACGATTGAAATTTCACGCTTTACGGGTGGGGAATTCGCCTGCCAGAGCGTTTTTTATTACTGTTTTGACTTCGTCGGAGAAGTCGCTGCGGAGCATCCAGCGTAAAAATCCGGGGTCTTCGCTTGCCAGATCCCGCAAGCGTCTGCCGGAATTTTTCCCGAAGTTTATCACCACTTCATCGCCGGAAAACTTCAATCTGCCTTCGGAGTCCACAAAGTCAGCATCTCTGGCGGCGGAAAACTCTGCCAAGCCCGCCAGCTCCCGGGGCAATTCCGGGTGTTTGGCAAGCTGACCGAACAAGACTGCCACAGTGGCATCGGTATCAGCCAAAGCACTGTGGGCATCTTCCAGATTACCATCGCAGAAAAACTTGTATGCCGCACTCAAATTGCGGGGGTACAAACGGCAGAAAATGTTGAATACATCAATGAGTTTGCGCTCTTTCATGCTCAACTCAAGTCCGCAGCGTTTGAATTCCTCCTGCAACATGGGTACATCGAACTTTACGATGTTGTAACCGGCTAAATCACAGCCTTCCAGATAGTTATAAAGATTGTGCGCCACCACATCAAAGGTGGGACAATCGGCTACATCAGCATCGTAAATACCATGCACCGCACTGGCTCCGGCGGGTATGGGCATACAGGGGTTGATCCTGCGCACCACATCTTCCCGGGAGCCGTCGGGCATGACTTTGATGACCGCGATTTCCACAATGCGGTCACGGTAGGGATTGGTGCCGGTAGATTCTATATCAAAAAATACCAGCGGCCGTTCAAGCACCAGTTCCATAACTTACAAACCCAGCAGAAGTTTCACCAGCTGATCGCCGGCAAGTTTGCCCAAAGCTCCATTGGGGCAGACGCTTTCGCCGTAAAACTCCACACTGTCTGCGGCAATATCAACTCCGCAAACTGCCAGCGGTACCGGCGTGGTGGTGTGTTTACGCAAACTCAAGGGCACCGGGTGGTCGGGCAGAATGGCAAACCGCACATCCTTGCGGTCTTTCAACGCTGCCAGCACCGGAGCGACCACTTTGCTGTCAAAGTCTTCGATGGCTTGCAGTTTAAGTTTCATATCGCCCATGTGGGAGCATTCGTCGATGGCTTCCACATGTATATAGACCAGATCGTGATCTTCCAACGCTTTCAGTGCCGCTTCCACTTTACCGGCATAGTTTGTGTCGATAAACCCGGTAGCTCCAGATACTTCCAGCACATCCATACCGGCACATTTGCCGATACCTTTTACTACATCCACTGCGCTGACGATTGCGCCCTTTGCTCCGTTGTAACGGGCGGTAAAGCCGTCAATGGCAGGTTTTCTGCCGGGGCTCCAGGGCCAGATGGCGTTGGCGGGGCTTTCGCAATTCTTATTCAAGGGGTGATTGCGCAAAAACTCATCGGTCCTGACTGCCAGATCTTCGAGGAACTTCTTGGTATAAGCAGTTTTGGGGTCGTCATCCAGAGCGGTCAATTTGAGTTCGCTTACATGGATCCCCTGTGACGAATCCGGCTTATGATAGTCCAGATTGGGCGAAAAATCCTTGCCGTGCAGCACCAGCAGATTGCGGTAGCTTACGCCGGGGTAGAACGATACCTTGTCGGAACCGAATTCCTTTTGCAAATCTTCCATAAGTATCCGGGCTTTGGTTTCGTCCAAGTGCCCGGCGGAGTAATCCAGCAGCACCCCTTCGGGAGAAACTGTAACGAGATTGCAGCGCCACGCAATATCATCAGGAGCAAGATCAATACCCTGACTTACTGCTTCGATCGGGCCGCGGCCCGGATAGTTCTTTTCGGGGTAAAAACCCAACACCGACATATTTGCTACATCGCTGGAGGTGGGCAATCCATCCGGCAGGGTAAAGAATGTACCGCATGCACCATTTTTTGCAATGCTGTCCATCGCCGGAGTTCTGGCGTATTCCACCGGGGTCTTGCCGCCGAGTTCGGCAATGGGCAAATCTGCCATGCCGTCAGCTAAAAAGATAACTGCTTTATTCATAAATCAACTCATTTCATATTCATTACAGCCGGGTCGTAGCCTTCGGGGGCTTCGTAGCCCATAAGTTCCAGACAGGTGGCTGCCAGACTGCTGATGCCCAAGCCTTCGTTCAGCTTGAGGTCATATTCGCCCTTGTATTCCGGGTCGTAGATTATGCACGGCACGGCGTTCAGCGAATGGCTGGTCTTGCGGGCAGGGGCACCGGTCTTTTTATCCAGCTTCACATTGCCTTTTTTGTCGTGTTCAAGCATATCATCGGCGTTGCCGTGGTCGGCTGAAAATACCAGCACGCCGCCGGCTTCTTTGACCGCCTTGACCACTCTGCCCAATGCAATATCCAACGCACCCATGCTGACCAGCACCGCCTGAAAATCGCCGGTGTGACCAACCATGTCGCCATTGGGGTAGTTGAGGCGGATAAAGGGATATTTGCCGGACTTGATGGCGTCGACCACCACATCGGTAACTTCCGCAGATTTCATCCACGGGCGTTCTTCAAAAGGTACCACATCGGAGGGCACTTCCACATAATCTTCCAAGGCATCGTCGAATTTGCCGGAGCGGTTGCCGTTGAAGAAGTAAGTCACATGGCCGTACTTCTGGGTTTCGCTCACAGCCAGCTGCTTGACTTTGCTTACGGCAAGGTATTCGCCCAGCGTGCGGTCGATTTCAGGCGGGCTTACCAGATAGTTTTTGGGGGCGTGCAAGTCGCCGTCGTATTCCATCATACCGGCATACATTACATTGGGCCGTACTCCCCGGTCAAAATAGGGGAATTCGTCCTGTTCAAACGCCGCAGTGATTTCCAGCGAGCGGTCGCCGCGGAAGTTGTAGAAGATCACTGAATCGTTATCTTTCATGGCACCAACCGGAGTTTTGCCGTCTTCGGAGATGACAAAAGCATCCAGATCCTGGTCGATGGCACCGGTGGCTTTACGCAGTTCGGTAACTGCTTCGTGGGCGGAAGCAAACATCTTGCCTTCGCCGTGAACATGGACTTTCCAACCGGCTTCCACCATTGCCCAGTTGGCGTTGTAGCGGTCCATGGTGATCTTCATACGGCCGCCGCCGGAAGCGATTTTGGCATCGCAGCCCGCTGCCCGGATCTCTGAAAGGAATTCTTCAAAGGGGTCGATGTAATCCAACGCGCTGGTTTCCGGCACATCACGGCCGTCCAGCAAAGCGTGGATGCGGATGACTTTTACCCCTTCAGCAGCAGCCTGTTTGACCATGGCTTTCAGGTGGTTGATATTGCTGTGCACATTGCCGTCGCTGAACAAACCCAGAAAATGCAGTGTGGAGTTGTTGTTCAAAACATTGGCAATGACCTTTTTCCAGGTTTCGCCTTCAAAGAGTTTGCCGCTTTCCACTGCTTCGGCAACCAGTTTGGCACCCTGCGAAAATACTCTGCCGCAGCCGATGG
Organism: Victivallaceae bacterium; assembly: GCA_045585955.1. Classification (GTDB taxonomy): domain Bacteria; phylum Verrucomicrobiota; class Lentisphaeria; order Victivallales; family Victivallaceae; genus SIG78. The sequence goes on along the minus strand of JAZMZK010000079.1, from coordinate 16,147 downwards.
CGTTGTGGCCGACTTCGCTGTTGCCCATATCGTCATCGGAGGGCATACCAACCGCAGTACCATGAGCTTTCAAAGCAGTATTGGGGCAAGTAGCCAAAAGTTCATCCAGAACCGGAGTGCTGGCGGCTTTGACCGCATCGCCATCACTGTATTTACCAATACCCACACCGTCAGCAATACAAAGTACCACCGGGCCGCGGCGGCCCTGCCACGAAGAATTCTTTTTAAGAGCTTCCAACATAATTACTATATCCTTAATTTTTTCTTTTTTACAAAAATCACTTACTGCTCATCAATTACGGCGATCGGATTCGCCACCGATAAGTACGCCGCGTTTGCTGTTTTCGCAGAATTCAATAAATTCTTTGACCGGTTCGCACATTTCCACTTCTTCTTTGATCTTGGCAAGAGTGTTGGGAATGTTCAGGTGCTCAAAGGTGATGATGCGCAAAATGTCACGCATAGCGTTGATTTCATTGAGTTTATAACCGGCGCGCTTCATGCCGACACGGTTGACGGCGATGGGGTTGCCGTTTCTGCCTTCACAGATCATGAAGGGCGGTATATCTTTGCTGAATACCGAGCCTCCGGCGACCATTGCCATTTTACCGACCCGGCAGAACTGGTGGATAGCCACCAAACCGGAAAGAATGGCACGGTCATGGACTTCACCATAGCCGCCGACCACTGAACCGTTGACCATAATAACATTGCTGCCGATGGTACAGTTGTGTGCCACATGACTGCAATTCATAAACATACAATGGCTGCCGATAACGGTTTTGGTATCTGCCATAGTACCGGTATGGATAGCGGTGTGTTCCCGGAAGATATTGTCGTCGCCGATTTCCAGATAACGCCTGGTAGTCAGATCAAGCGCATGATCCTGCGCATCGCAGCCGATGGAGGCAAAGGGATAGATGATGTTGTTTTTGCCGATAGTAGTGTAACCGGTGATGTGGGCTTGGGCAATAACTTTGGTGCCTTCGCCGATGGTCACATTTTTGCCCACAAAGCAAAGCGGTCCGATTTCACAGCTTTCTGCCAATACAGCGCCGTCTTCGACCACAGCGGTAGGATGGATTTTCGCCATAGTTTATCTCCTGTTTTTATTATGATAAAAATCAAATCACATGTCGTAAAGGTAATATAACGCCAAAAGCACTTAATTTCAACATTTTTACAAATAAAAATATACTCAAAAATCTTGAAAATCCCCATATTGCCGGTTATATTAAACAGTAAAGCTGCAAACCATGGAGATTTTGTACTATGAGCGACAAACCAACTACCAACATTGAAAAGATCGATCCTTATATGGCAATACCTGTTGCCGATGAAGAGGGTATAACCTATCACTCGCCTTTTGAAGAACCCATCCGGCTGGGCGGCAGTGCTTTTCAGGAACTTATGGGGCACCAGTTCCGGCGGATACCTTTTGAGCCTTTTGTTTCCCAAGGCGTGGAATTTCTGGCGTGGAATACCGCCGGTTTGCAGCTGCAATTCAAATCCACCAGCCGCCGGGTGATCGTTAAAGCCAAGATCCGTGAAGGCGTGCTCATGCACCACATGCCCCAGACCGGCTCATCGAGTTTTGACCTTTATGTGGGCGGTCCCGGCAACTGGCGGCTGGTGCGGGCGGGGCGTTTTACTTTGCACGCCACCGAGTATACTGTGGAGCTTTTCAACCGCCCCGAACCGGGCTTGCGGGAGTATTTGATAAACTTCCCGCTCTACAACAGCGTTGAGGAACTCTTTATCGGTTTGGAAGACGGCTGCGAAATTCAGGAGCCTACTCCCTGGAGCCACGACCAGCCGGTGGTGGTTTACGGCACCAGCATAACTCAAGGCGGATGCGCCTCCCACCCCGGCGGAGCGTGGACCAATCTCCTCTCCCGCTGGCACAACTGCGAATTTTACAACATGGGTTTTTCCGGCAGCGGCAGAGGCGAACCGGCAGCAGCAGAGATCATGGCAAGCATCAAAAATCCCCGCTGCTACATTCTGGACTACGAAGCCAATGCTCACAATGTAAGAACAAGGGAAACGCTGGAAACTTTTCTGGATATACTCCGCAGCAAACACCCCACGGTGCCGATCACGGTGATCTCCAAAGCACCCCATGCCGGAACCATGGTTTCTTTTGGTGCAGATGATGAAACAGATTTGACTTACGAAGACAGTTATCTCTCCCGCCAATTCCAGCGGGAAGTCATCGGCAAACGCCGTGCCGCCGGAGATAGTAATTTGTATTTTATCAACGGTATAAAACTTCTGGGCGTAGACTGGGATGAGTGCATGATGGACGGCTGCCACTTCAACGATTTGGGGTACTACCGTTTTGCCGAAAACTTAAATAAATATATCAAATTTTAACATATAAGGATATTGATTTATGATTTACGACGATTTAGCTTTCTGGCGGCGTTATGTACCACACCGCAACGCTTCGGAATTTTGTCAGGCAATCGAATTTCTGCGGACTTTCACACCCGACATTGCCGAAGGCAAACATGTTCTCAAAGAAGGACTTATCTATGCCAATGTGCAGGAATACACCCCCAAGAAGCTCTCCGAAGGAGCTATTGAGTACCACAAAGATTTTGTGGATTTGCAGACCCTGCTTGCCGGAACGGAATACATCTATTACTCGCCGCTGGCGGATTTGAAAGAAAAAACGCCCTTTGACCCCGAAAAGGATTGCGGTTTTTATGAATTTGACCCCAAATTTGCCACTGCCTGCAAGCTGGAACCGGGCAACTTTGCCATACTTTTCCCCGAAGAAGGGCACATGCCCTGCATTGAATGTTGCGGGGCGCCGGGAACAGTTAAAAAGGTAGTTCTGAAAATCCACCGTTCACTTATGGAAAATTAAGAGTGCCGGCAAAAACAGCAAACCTTATTCAGACCGAAGATCAACAAGGGAAGGTATTTTTTTAATGAAGAAATTTTTGAGCTTGCTTGCAGTGATTGCTTCCGGCGGACTTTTTGCCGGTAACTTTACTGTCAATAGTGATGGTTCTGCTGCCTGGCAGGGCAAAAACCTTATCAGCAATGAACAGGTTTTGATCATGGGCGAATATCACCCCATAACCCGAATTGCCCCCGAAATCACCAAACATCAGGTGCAGGGCAAACAGGTGGTGAACCGCATCGGCAAAGATGAAAAACTTCTGCCGTTCCGCCGGGAAACCGCTCTGGCTGCCGACGGCAATATGATCGAACTTGCGCTTGCCGGATATGTCCATGCGTTCAAATCCGGTGTTCAGGAAGGAGCCAAATCTTACGGATACAGATTTGAAATGGATGCTTCCATGTTCGATGGCGGCACTTACGAAGCCATCGTGGGCCGCAGCCACAAAAACCAGCTTAAAAAGGGTAAATTTTCGCTGACACGCCGTTTTGATCCCGGCAAACTCCGCTTTTTATCTTTGCAGAAAGGCGATAAAAAAATAGCTTTTGACTTTGATGTGGAAGGTGTTACCACCTACTCCACTCCCCGCTGGGATGTGGCGGTAAAGAACGGCAAACTGGTATTTTCTCACGGCTATTCCACCCGTTATCAGGGGGGCAGTTTTGGAGCACATGCGGTCATTTACGAAGGTACCGTCAAAGATTACTACAACTTGCACGCCCGTAAAAAATATGCCTATGGCAACGATTTTTCCGTTGACCGTTCTTATAGTTTCGGTGCGGAAAAGACCGGCAAACAGTATATCCATATCGACGACAAACCCTTTACTGCCAAACAGAAAGCCGGTTGGGTCGGGTTGGAAAATGCCGAAAAAGTCCGGTTTGCCCCCTCCGGAGCTCTCTATTCGGCTGTCCGGGGCAAAGGCAATGCCACATTCAAAGTTTCGGCACTCAAAAGCGGTATATACTTTGTAACGCTCAACACCGCCGCTGATAAAGAAGCCGTGGGCAAGTTCTCCGTTAAGGTCAATGGCGAAGAATTTTTCAGCGATGTGGAAGTTCCGGCAGGCAAGCTGCTGTCCGCCTCCATGCCCATTTGGATAGAAAAGGGAGTTGCGGAAATATCTTTCAGCGGCAACTGGCAGGTCAACACTTTGCTGTTCCAGCTTTTGCAAACCAATTTTGAAGACATCAAATTCCGCCGCGGAGTTTGGGTCAGCGATGATTACGAACCCAATATACTGGCAAAAAATATTTACTACAAAAAGCATCCCGGAATGGCTAAAGATATTGCCATCAGTGACTTTGCCCCCCACCGGCCCAAAGTTCCGGCGGGCTACAAATTCAAACTTGACCGCCCGGTTTTGCAGCTGGAACCCACCGAAAAGAATCAGTGGCGTTACAATGAAATCTACATTTCCAGCGGTGCCAATAAGTCCAAATTCGATGATTTTATAACTGACGAGCTGAAAAACCGCGAACTTGACCTTATCGAATCTTACAAAGGCGGCGTGGTGCTGATTTCCGGTATGCTTTCGAGGCACACCTTCCCCCACCACATGGATCGGGTGGATCAGTATATAACTGACTTTACCCGGCTGGCACACCAGCGGGGCATGAAGGTTTTTGACCATGTGGATATGCCGCTCTTGTGGAATGCCGACTCCGGGTTCCGTGTTATGTGCGAAACTACCGAACAGCTGCAACGCAATGTCAACGACCTTTCGGTCAACCGGGTTTACTGCATCAACAACCCCTATCGCAACAAGGTCTTTTTTGACTGGGCAAAAAATCTGGTACGCAAAAGCGATATCGACGGTATGATGGTGGACGAAGTGACCTTTTTTACCGAAAATTTCTGCGGCTGCCGCCATTGCCGTGCCAAGTTCACCCAGGATACCGGTCTGACTTTGAGCATGGACGAAACCGACCCGGCACTGCACAACTCCACCGATCTTGTCTGGAAAGCATGGATCTTGTGGCGTTATAAATCCATCGGCGACTGGTGGGTGGAATTCCGCAAAGCAGTCAGCGAAGTCAAAAAGGATTTCTCCACTTTGCTCTATACCACCCATTGGGGATTTTCCGGCCGCCCGGGCATGCCGCTGTGGGAAGGTGCCCGTGCAGTGGATATACTCGGTACGGAGATCATGACCCGTAATGTGATCGCCTCCTACCGTTCGGTCAACGCCTTCCGCAAGATGAAAACCGGTTTGGGCGACTACTATGGTATACCGGTCTACGGTCTGGTATATCCGGGGACAGGCTGTTGGAACATTGCCTACTTCGGCTGGGCGATCAACTACATGAACCGCCAGACCTACTGGGATAAGAGTCAGGTCAAGCCGGAAGGTGCCGCCGATTACAAAAGCTATCCGGAACGGCTCAATCTGGCAAAGGCTTACGGTTTAGCCGATACGGCGGTGGTCTGCTCCCGCCACAGCCTCATGTTTGCCGCCAACATGCGGACGATCTCTGAACCGCTGGGGGTATCGGAAGTGTTGAGCGATATGAACATTATGCACGACTTTATCATCAGCGACGCATTGACCGATCAGAACCGGCTCAAACGCTTCAAGACCATTTATCTGGTCAATGACCGCTGCATGACCGATGAAGAGATCAAAGGCATCCGGGAATTTGCCGCCAACGGCGGTACAGTTTACATGAGTTTCCATTGCGGATCGGCTGACGAGCTGGGGTTCGGCCGTAAAGTGTGGCCCTTCAAAGATGTGTTCGGTTACGAGATCCGCAACCTCAAGCCCCCGGCACAACAGCTGGCTACCCGGATAACCACCGGCATCAAAACGCCCGACGGCAAGCTGGTAACTGTTCCCAAAACCGCCTTTACCCGTATTTTCGGCAAAAAAGGCAAAAATACCAAAGTCATTTATCAGCTTATGGATCGTAAAAATGCCATTCCCTGCGTGATGACCGCACCTTTCGGCAAAGGTAAATTCGTCTTCTCCAATGTTGCATGGGGTGCAGGAGTGGTGGAATTCGATTGCGGCCCCGGCAAACCTTACAACTGGAAAGTCAAGCCGGAACTTATGCGTTTGGCGCGGGAAGTGCTTGCTCTGGCAAAGCCGCAGCAGATGTTTGTGGAGTTCAAAAGCAAGCCCGATCAGGTGCTTGCCAGCGTGACCGGCTGCGATGATAAAAAAGTCGGGAAACTGGCGGTGGTGAATCTGCTGAACTGCGGCAACGCCCGTCCGGCAGATCCCAAAGAGCCCATTCCGTCTACCATGTCTGCCGACCGGGGCAAGATCGAAGGCAACATAGTCTTTACCATGCAAGTACCGGCAAGCAATGTGGAAAAAGTCTATGGTGTGACTCCCGATTTCGCCGGAAAAAAGGCAATAGCTTTCAAGGCGGCAGGTAAAAACAGCATAGAGGTCACTGTACCCGGCAGCATGCTCAAAACCTTTTTGGAAGTAAGAGTAAAGCTGAAAAAGTAAGGTAAATAAAAGTAAAAGCCGTTGCAGAAAAAGCAGCGGCTTTTTTTACGCAGTCCCCCAAGCCAGTCGACAGCAGTTTGGCGGCAAGAATTGTGCTGCTGCAAGGCGAGCGCCTGCGAGTCTGGGAATACTATGAATACTACGAATACTATGCAGGCGAAAACAGCATAAAGCCAGCTGACAGCAGTTTGGCGGCAAGAGCTGTCCGTAAAAGTCCGTAAAAGTCCGTACTGCCGCCATCAACCGCACTGCCGGGCTTGCCCCGCCCTGTGGTTTTACTTTTGGCTGTCCCGCTGTTTCCAGAGCCAGTAAGCGGCGGGGGATTTGAAGCCCAGCTGATAGGCTATCTCTTTTTGGGTCAGGCGTTTGCTGGCGGCGGATACAAAGCCCCGCCTTACGCAGTTTATATATTCGCCGATGGTCATGGCGCACTCGTTTTTGAATTTCCGCATCAAATGGCGGCGGTTGAAGCCGGTAAGGTGTTCCAGCTCGGCAAGGCTGGAGTTTCTGCCGTAATTCATGGAGATATAGTTCTTTACCCAGCTTATGACTTCATCTTCCCGTTTGTTATCTGCCGGAACAACGGAACTCTGGAAGGTTATCTCTTCGGTCAGCAGCCGGATGATGGAGCTGTAAAGCTGCTTTTGCAGTTCGGGAGTTGCATTTACTGCTTTGTTCCAGCGGTTGTTTATCAAATCCAGTACCGAGGGGGAAAACTCCCACATGCCGCAGCTTTGCAAGCGGGAGCCTTTGTTCAAAGCATAGGGCATGGCAAAGAGCCGCCGGGCGTGCAAGTGTACCCAAATATGAGTTATATTGCTTTGGATATTGCTGTAACCCAGCTGATGTGGCACCCAGCTGTCAATAAAAAACGCTTTGCCGGGGGCGGCATCAAAGCCTTTGCCCGCCAGAAAAAACGGTATACTGCCCTCCAAAACCAGCAAGATCTCCCGTTCAGCATGAGATTCCTGCGGCATGGGGTTGACCGACAACTCTTCCGGCGAATTCTGATCGGTAAAATCAGTAAAGACTATATTTTCAAACTCAAACATCTTTTTCCCTAAAGCTCTGTTTCCAATAAGGGTCGGTACTTGAGGAGGGGGAAAAGACCTTTTGCTGGATCGGTCCTTTTCCCCTGACTCAACTTGTCCCGCCATAGCCTTGGCGACGGCGGAACTCCACCCCTTTTTTCCAAACCTTTTACCGGCATTTATCTTTTTGCTCCGCAAAAAGATAAATGCCGTTCAAATTTTGAAAAATATCTCAATGCACAGGTATATATGTCATTTTTTACTACCTACCCGCATTGGGAACAGAGCTTTCCCTAAAATGGTTTACTGTAAATAATTTACACTTGACAGCTTTTTTTTCAACAATAAAATCAATTAAAATTTGAAAAAACAGTTTATTTGTGCTATCTTACAAAAGTTTGTCCGCAAAAAAAAAGTTATGAGGTATATATGAAAAAGTTTGTTGGAGTTTCCGTAAAGTTCACTTTGATCGAGCTTTTGGTTGTGATCGCAATCATCGCCATACTTGCAGCCATGCTGCTGCCCGCTTTGTCCGCCGCCCGGGAGCGTGCCCGTACTGCCAACTGTATAAACAACTGCAAGCAGATCGGTTTGGGTGTAAATATGTATGCCGACAGTCACAATGATTATGTTCCGCCCCATGCAGTAGCCAATGTTGATTACCCCTCGGTAAAAATCTCATGGGCGGGGCTGATGTGGAAAGAAGGCTTGATCGACAGCGAAGTGATTTCCTGCCCCAACGCCCCGATTTCGGCGGGGGCTAAATTCAATAATTACCGTATGACCAGCCAGAGCAGCCAAACCATTTCTTTTGAGATACCTTACGGTATCCACCGTTGGCTTATCCGCACTACGCTCTATAAGCGCGCCACACCAGCCAATCCGGCGGCAGCAATGCTTTATGCCGACAGTGCCAATGGCGGTTCCTCCAAAGGCTACTATGTGGTTGCTGAAAGGTGGAGCGTTGTAGCCAAAAACAACTTCGGCTCTATTGCCTCCCGGCACGCCGGAGCTGCCAACTTTGTGTATTTTGACGGCCACGCAGAAACCATTATGACCAAATGCAATATCGAACCGGCAAATTATACTGCTGCTGCCAACCCCTATAATGATTTGCCCGCATTTGACACTACCGAAGAATTCTGGGGCGCCAAATAACCTTTTTATGCTGAAACCAAGGAGATTCTTTATATGAAAAAACAATTTTTTACTATCGCTGTATCCGCTCTCGCTCTTACCACGCTTTTTGCCGCTGAACCTACGCTGGATATTACCGGCGACAAGGTGCAGGATGTGGTTGTGGCGGGCAAAACTTATAAGTTTGACGGCGCAATCAAAGATGTTGCCGGAGCCAAAGTCATGGCTTTCGGCGAAAAACCCCTTGCGGTGCCCGGCAAAACTTTAGTGGGCGAATCCGGCTCTATTGTTATGGAATACGCCATTGATACAAAAACCTCCAAAAGCGGCGCCCGTCCGCTGGTCTGTCTGCGGTTGGAAGGCAACAAGCAGATAGCGTTTTTCACTTTCCACGGCAATCCGGTTATCCAGCTCAGGTTCGGCAATCCGGTCTTTGCCGACCGCAACATCAAACTTACGCCTAAAAAGCTTCACCAGTCGGCTGTCACCTGGGATGGCAAGCAGATCAAGTTCTATTTGGATGGCAAACTTATTTACGAAGCCAAACAGCCGCTGCCGGTCAAACCTGCCAACATTGCACTCTTGACCGTAGGGCCTTTCCGCGATCAGTATTTTATCACGCCCACCTGGGATAACGACTGCTTTATGAAGCGGCTGCGGGTTTACAACACTGCTCTTTCGGCAAAAGAAATTGCTGAACTCAAATAAGTGATCCAAACAGATTTTCCGAGGTTTTCCATGAAGTTATCCAAACTCTTTACCGCCCTTTTCGTCTTTTTTGCGGCAGTGGCCATGATGGCAAAAGATGCCACCCTTGCCATTGATTTTTCCAGTGATAAATCAATCAAAGTCAATAATCAAACCATAGAGTTTACCGGTACGCTTCACGAGATCGACGGCGAAAAACTTATGGCTTACGGCGATAAACCCTGCCAGATACCGGTCAAAGGATTGGTGGGCAGCAAAGGCACGATGGTTTTGGAGTTTGCTTTTGATAAACCCATGCGTAAAACCAAAAGTGTGGTGCGTACGCTGGCGGTACTCCGTGCCAACGGCAGAGAAGAGGTAGGTTTTTACTCCTTTGTCAACAACCCCATAGTGCAGTTCCGCTTTGCCAACGGCAGAAAGAATTTCTACGGCGGCACCAAAAAGCTCCCCGGCAGAAAGCTCCACAAAGCGGCGTTCAGTTGGGATGGCGACAAGATCCGCTGTTATTTTGACGGCAAACTTATCAAAGAAGCCAAACAGGATTTCCCCATTGCGGATGGCAAGCTGGAAATTTTGAATATCGGCCCCCTCAAAGACCGCTGGTACCGGGTCCCGGCGTGGGATAACGATACATTTGTCAAAAGTTTGCGGCTCTACAACCGGGTGCTTTCCAACGAAGAAGTTGCCAAACTTGCCGGAGTGAAAAATAAGCTCATCCATCAGCGTTACCCCAGAGTTATGGCAGTTCCACAGCGGAACAGCGAGTTTTCAGGCGGCATATCTTACATGCTGCTGCACCGCTTGAGAAACAGCGAAAAATCATGGGAACTGCCGAAAAACGATGCGGCATTTTCTTACGACAAAGATAATCTTTATGTGGATTTTACCACCATTTTCCCCGCTAAAACTTCGGTTTTGAAAGGTCATTCGGCAGCCGATCCCGAATCCGGGGTGTGGGGCTTTGAATCTTTTGAACTGCACTTGCGGCACAGCGGCAAACAATACTACTTTGGCGGTACCGCAGCGGGCGGCAAAGCCGATTCGCTGAAAAATGTGCCCAACTACAACCCCAAGTGGGATTACAGCTCCCAAATTTCCATGCAGATAGATGATACATTTCTCTGGCAGGGCAAGGTGGCGATCCCGTGGAAAGCCATCGGTTTGAGCAAGGTACCCCAAGAGCTTAAAATGAACTTCTGCCGCAGCTTTTTCAATACAGCTGTTACGGCAGCGACCGACCTTGCCGCCCAGCCGGGCAAAAGTTACTGGGCGGATGATGAATACTTCTTTACCCTCAAATTCCCCAAAAACGCTCCGTCATTCAAGGTCATCAGCCGGGGCAATCCCTCTTTTGGCAATATTGAGCAGGAGTTTGAATTTGTTTCGCCGGTGGATCGCACGGTCAAGTTTTTCATTATTCAGGAAAGCAACTCCGGCTTGCTGACCCCGCAGGCGTTGGCGGCTCTTACCATCAAGCTCAAAGCCAACGAACCGGTTCGCCAAAAGGTGCAAACGCCTTTGACCATGCTCCACGCCGACCGGCTGGTTTACAAACTTACTTCGGCAGACGAAAAAACCGTATTCTTTTCGCAAGACGTGCCGCTGAAAATATCGGCTCAATACTTTACGGTAACACCCCTGTATTACGCCGGAAAAATCGAACTTGCCGTAAAAACCGCCATCCTCAAAAGCAAATACGGCAACAGTGCCAAATTGCTCATCACCCTCAAAGACCCTGCGGGCAAGGTGATTTACAAAAACAGTAAACTTGCCGACCTGGTCAGCATACCTTTTGCTGTTCAAAGTGCCCCCGGCTCCTATCTGCTGGAAATAACCGACGGCAAGGGCGAAGTCGTTTCCGGTCAAACCCTCTATTACCCCGGCATCGGCGAATGGAGCAAGCTTGACTTTGATATGACCAGAATAATCCCGCCTTATACCCCCATGACTTACGCTGAAAATGGCACTTTTACCGCCCAAGTGGTCAACCGGGATTATCGCTGGAACAAAGATAGTTTTCTTCCTCAAGCCATCACTTCCAAGGGCGAAAATCTTATTAAAAGTGCGTCGATCATGGTCAACGGTCAGGCAATTTCCGGAACATTTCAGAAGAAATCCGCCTTGCCTCACCGTGCCGAATTTTCCATTAAGGGCGGCAACGCCGACTGCCGGATAAATTCCGATGGCTGGCTGGAATTTGACGGCGTACAGCACAATGTTGTGGAAGTTACGGCGTTGAAAAATATCCGATCTCTGGAATTGCAGTTTGTGCTGCCCGCCAAGTTTGCCAAATATCTGCACACTTCCGCCAACGGCTGGAGCAACAAGATCACAGCCAAGCTCAAAAACGGCAAGTTTGAATATAAGTTTTATCCGGTGAACTTTATCGGCAACGAAGAAAAAGGTTTATGTTTCTTTGCCGAAAGCTCCCGCAGCTGGAACGGCAGCACCAAACCCTTTATCATTACCAAAAATGACCAAGAGGCTGTCTTTACCGTTGCCATTGCCAAAAATCTGCAAGCCGGGGAAAAACTCACTTTCGATTACGGCTTACTGGCTTCTCCGGTCAAGCCCCAGCATCCCCGTTATCCCCTGAACACCGCCAGCTGGCAGTGGAATGTTACCATGAACCGCCCGGGCAAAACGCCTACAAGCTGGTGCGGGTATCTGCCCGGCGTAGGGGGGACTCTCGCCGACGCCTTTGCCGATGTGCCGGGCGTGGATAACGATACACTTGTCCGTAAAGTGCAGGAAAATGTGAAACTTTATAACGATAACAATGTTAAACCCTTTATTTACAACCCCTTCTACACCTCCGACGAATACCCCGAAGTTCAGGCTTTCGGCAACGAGTGGGAGTGTGTGCCCCGTCAGGTCTGGACGGGCAAACGCAAAAACAAGACCCACTCCCTGTTCCTGCTCTGCCCCGCCAGCCGGGGGGCTGATTTCTTCCTCTACCGGGTCAGAGAATTTGCCCGCAAGACCAAGATCCACGGCGTGAACTTTGACTTCGGCATCGTGCCCCATTGCGACAATAATCACCATGGTTGTTACAGCCGCACGCCGCTTCTGGCATATCGCAACTTCTACCGCAAGCTGGCGATGATCTTAATGGATAACGGGGTGGAAGATTACATTATCCATGTGCATAACACCAGCTCCGTACAGCTGCCCAGTTATACATTTGTAACTCACTTGCTCAATGGCGAACACATCCGCCAGCAATCCAGTACTCTCATGCACAACGGCAAAGATATTCTTGACAGCTACCCCGTGGAGATGTTTGCCTGCGAATTGAGCAGTCTGCCCTTTGGTATAAACAACGCTGTTTATCAGTCCAATGATAATTTAATGAAGCAATTCGGCGGCGGCAAGGAAGATGAAGAACTCTACAAATTGCGGATAACCCGGGCGTTTTTGAGCGGCACGCTGCTGCACAACACCATAATTTCCCTCAACCGCTGTCACCACGGTATCTTTGATAAAATAGTGCGTATTTACGATAAATTCAATGTTCCGGCAGCTGAATTCATCGGCTATTGGAGCGAAAAGGCGCCCAAAGTGGTGCAAGGCAAAGAGGTTTACGCCAGCGTATACAAGCACCCCACGGAAAATAAACTTCTGGCAGTTATTTCCCACATCGGCAATCAACGGCTGGATCAGGACGTAGTGGTCAAGTTTGCTCCGGAAGTGCTGGGCATGAAAAATTTCAAAACCGCCAGAGAACTGCTGGAAGCTGACGATCCGGAATATGCCGAACTTTACAAGTTGCGTAAAGCCAACGATTTGCCCATTGTCAGAATTCAGCTCAAGTGGCAGAATCCCGGCATAAAGCTTGTGGAGTTCAAAAATAACACCGTAAAACTCAAGCTCCCCGCCCACAGCTTTGCCATTGTGGAACTGAAATAAAAAACACAAGCTTTACAGCTGCACTTGTCACAGAACGGAGTATAACGGAATTTAACGGTGCTTCGTGCGGAAGCACCGGCGGCAAGTATTGTGCTGCTGTAAGGCGAACACCTGCGAGCCTATGAATACTATGAATACTATGAATACTATACAGGCAAAGCCCGGCATAAAGCCAGCTGACAGCAGTTTGGCGGCAAGAGCTGTCCGTATTCGTCTGTAAAAGTCCGTAAAAGTCCGTACTGCCGCCATCAAACGTACTGCCGGGCTTGCCCCGACCACCGGCGGCAAGCACCGTCCGACCTGTCCGACCTGTCCGACCTGTCCGACCTGTCCGACCTGTCCGACCTGTCCGACCTGTCCGACAGTTCCCCCACAAGCACAAAAAAAACGCTCCCTCTTGCGAGAGAGCGTTTTTTGATTCTATCGTAGTATCAGACTACTAAACTATCAGTAGGTGATCTGGTCGTAGAATTTGGCACCATTGAGGGTAGCGAAATCGGCACCCTGAGCATCTTTGATGACCAAACCGCTGACATGACCGCCGAGGTAACCGACATTCAAGTTGGTCGGGTGGTTGTTGTTGGAAGCAGCGACACCCTTGTGCAAGTCCATCCAGGTGGCAGCGCCGGGGTTGTCACGACCAACGATCAAACGCTTCCTACCAAGAGTGTCGTCAATCAGGATCAAATTACCATAGGAAGAAACAGTACCATCGGTGTTCCAGTTAGCACTGTCACTGGGGCATTTGTAGCATTTTTCCAAAGCATCAACCGTGAATTTCTGAAGGTTCATACCCATAAAACCGCCACCGAGCAATTTGTCATGCGGAGAACCGGCAGGTACACCGGTCAAGTCAGTAGTGGCACCAAGCAATTTGGTAGCAGCAGCAGGCTTTGTGTTATCGCCGGATCCGCTGACTTTCAAGTCGCCAGAAGCAAGGTTTGCAGCAGCAGTATTACCATAAGTGGCAACATAATCTTTGTTGACGCCGGAGTACATGAATTCGCCAAGACCGATCTGCTTGAGTTTGCTTACGCAGTTGGCACTACGGGCGCGTTCACGGGCGGCGGAGAGGGCGGGCAGCAGCATGGCAGCCAAAATCGCGATGATAGCGATTACCACGGTAAGTGCGGTCACCGGATACTTTTGCAATCACTTTTCCTGCTGCAAACGGAATATCTCTTTTTGCTGTTCTATCTCTGTTCGCAACTGTTCCGGGGTCGGCAAATAGGTCAGATACTTTGCCGCAAAAAGCTGTTCATTGTCGTGCAGCACCGAATATCGGGCTATATCGTGACTGGTTTCTGAACAAAGCAATATGCCGATCGTCGGATTGTCGCCTTCTGAACGCTTCAAGTCATCGAACATTCTTACATACATATCCATTTGACCGACATCCTGATGGGTGATTTGAGTTGTTTTCAAATCTATCAGCACAAAGCATTTTAATATATAGTTGTAAAAGACCAGATCAATAAAATAATCTCCGGCATCGGTGGCAATATGCTGTTGCCGGGCAACAAACGCATAGCCTTTGCCCAGCTCCATAAGAAACTTTTGCAAGTGGTCAAGTATGCTTTGTTCCAACTGACTTTCGGTAAAACTGCTGTTGTTGGAAAAGCCCAGAAACTCCGCCACTACCGGACTTTTGATAAATTCAAGCTTGTCTGCTTGAGTTGGAGCTGTAAGTTTCTGCATTTCGGCAACCACCGGTTTGGTATCATGGCTTGCCAGCAATCTATGATAATACTGACTGCCGATATTGCGTTCAAGCGTTCTGGAACTCCATGCTTCATTGGCAGCTTCATTCAGATACCAGATCCGTGCTTCAGCATTGGATTCCCGCAAAACCGCCCGGAAATGCGTCCAACTTAAATTTTGAACGCGTGCGTTCAAAATTGACAGATCCGGGAAACACAAATAGAACTTTTTGTAATAAGCCAAATTGCGGGCATTGTAATTGCTGCCGAATTCCAGAGAAAGATTTTCAGCAAGAGTATTGAGCAAGTTTTTGCCATATTCAGCACGAACTTTGCCCTGCTGTTCTTCTTCGATGATCCGCTGACCGATTTTCCAGTAAGTATTTGTTATGACCGCATTGACCGCAGTATACGCAGCCTGCCGCCCGTCAACGATTATCTGCCGGATAGCGCCAAGCAGAGTCAAGTCCGGAACGGATTCAGAAAAAATATTATCTTCTTTGTTCAAAGCCACTACCTTATGCGTTAAAATTGCCTGTTTATGAGTAAATATAGCATGGCTATTGAGTTTTACAAGCTCCACAAACACAAAAAAAACGCTCCCTCTTGCGAGAGAGCGTTTTTTAACAGACTGTAGTATCAAACTACTAACAAATTAGTAGGTGATCTGGTCGTAGAATTTGGCACCATTGAGGGAGGCGAAGGTCGAAGCGGGGCTGTTGGTATCTTTGGTGACCAAGCCGCTGACATGACCGCCGAGGTAGCCAACATTGATGGCAGTCGGGTGGTTGTTGTTGGTAGAACCAAGACCTTTATGGAGGTCCATCCAGGTGGCGGCACCGGGATTGTCACGACCAACGATCAAACGCTTCTTACCGTTGGTATCGTCGATCAGGATCAGGTTGTAGTAAGACATGGCTTCAGAAGCAAAGTTAGCACTGTCGCTGGGGCACTTGTAAAGCTTTTCTTTGGCATCTTTGGTCATTGTCTTGATATTCATACCCATAAAGCCGCCGATGGTCAGCTTGTCAGGAGCGTAGACAGGATAAGCGGTTGTGAAATCAGTATCATCAGCACTGATTTTGACAGCTTCATCAGCAGTGGAGTTTACAGCAGCAGTACTACCGGGGGTGGCAACATAATCCTTGTTGACGCCGGAGTACATGAATTCGCCGAGGCCGATCTGCTTGAGTTTGCTTACGCAGTTGGCACTACGGGCGCGTTCACGGGCGGCGGAGAGGGCGGGCAGCAGCATGGCAGCCAAAATCGCGATGATAGCGATTACCACCAA